>JBMSQQ010000005.1:0-67905 GCA_049423385.1 Silvanigrellaceae bacterium
CCAGGGCGCTGGGTGTTGGAGTGTTGGGGTTTGCCGATGCCACTGCCAATGCAATGTTGACTGCTCCGCCGCCGGCTGTCTCGGTGTGAATGACCAACGCATCACCACCTGAAAGGGTTGGAGTCGTATAGGTGGAGGTCCTCGTCAGGGTGACCGAGTATTCGACGGAGCAAACCGTTGGAGCAGATGTTCGGCAAGCACGGTATTTGAAGATTTCAGATCCATTCAAACCATCATTTGTAGGCGTGTAAGTCACGGTGCGGTCGTTGTCCGCACTCGACGTGGGAATTTTTCCAGTGAGGGCAGTGACACGGCCACCCGGATTTTGTGTGACGTCATAGATTAAAGATGCAGACGCATTGGTTGGGTCTGTGAAACGTCCCAAAACAAACCCGATTGCTGTTGTGGTCGGGGTTGAAACTGTGGATTCACCCTCCACGATCTGAATCGGATAGGTTGGAGTTCCGATATTAATCGTAATCTCTTTTTCCGCGGTGCAATTGGGCGAACCGAAGTTGTCGCAAACCTTGTAGGTCAGGGTCTGGACGCCACTTGTGCCGTTTGACACGAATGAAACATTTTCAGTTCCCGAGCTGGTGCCTGGAACTGCAGGTGGGGTTCCAAGAGTTCCCAAAGACACAGGACTTAAGGTGTAACTCAAGGTCTGCGGCGTACCAAACAAATTGGCATCCGGATCGATTGCACCATCCAGGGTAATGTTCACCGTCGCACCTTCGGCGATGTTGTAGATGCTCGTTGTCGCTGCGCCATTGAGCATCGGGGTCGTGCCGACATTTTCGATTGTCATTGTTTGCACTGCAGTGCAGGCGTTTGTGGCACCCGAGTTGTCGCACAATTTGTAAGTGAACGAATCGGCACCCGGGCTGGCAGAAGGAGAAGGTGAGTAGCGGACCGTCGCGGGAAGAACTGAATCTGCGGCAGTGTAGGTTGTCGATGAGTTTGACGGATCCGAAAGTGAGCCGTTGGTCGGCTGAGTGACGAGTTTGGCTATAACAGTCTGCCCAGTGTCTGCGTCTGTTGCACTCGAGAGTGTGATGTCCTTGGGTGCCTGTGCACTTGCCTTGAACGACGTTGTGGCAGCGGGAACCAGAACCGGAGTGTCGTTGTCTGCGGTGACTGTGATGGGCACATGAACATTGGCAGAGCAGCTTGATGTCGCCGCCAAACCGGACGAATCGCAAACCTTGTAGATGAACTCATCTGGCCCATTGTAATTGAGATTTGGCGTGTACGTGATTGTGCGTGTTGCCGTCGAGGTTGCCGACACACCATTCATAACACCAAGCAAGTTCCCGGTGCTGAGTATTCCGTTCTGAGGAGCGAGGACAAGGTGGTATTGGAGTGTTTGCGGATTGCTGTTGAGCGTTGCATCTGTGTCCACATCTTCGCCCAACATCAAAATGATTCCAGATGATATTGAGTCTTCTGTTGTGCTGAGAGAGGCGGGTAGGTTGTGTCTGTGCGCGACACTGATTCCAGAGATCGTTGTGCTGATGTCCGTTATTCCCGGAGTCGCACCGGACGCATTCAGCGTTGGCGTGTCGTTTGATTGCAAAACGGTGACCGTGAAACTCTGCTGAACGTTGCCACCGTCTGCGAGTGCAATGCTGAGAGTGACTGTCACTGGACCACCATTGCTGTTTACGGCAGGAGTCACTGTCACTGAGCAATTGTTGTTGGTTCCGCTGACTGCGATGTTGCCGTTGGGGATGATGTCTTCGTCACCTGAGCTTGCAGAAACCCCCGTGATTCCGCTTCCTGCAACACAGTCATAGCCAGTGCCGAAATCCAAGAGCTTGAATGAGAGCGCACCTGTGTTCGAGCCTTCATTGATGATTTGATTTTCAATTGAAGTCATGCGCCTTTGCGTCACTGTGATGGTCACGGTCTTGATCTCGTCCGAACAGAGTCCACCCGTGTCGCAATATTGGTATGAGAATGTGTAAATTCCCGCTTGAATTGTGCCGGGCGTGTAGGTGATGGGCGAAGTGATTGTGGCACCGGCCGCTGCTCCCGAGAGTGAACCTTGTGTGGGCGCAGTCACCAATGTTGCAACCGGCGCTAAAGATCCAGCTGCACCTGCGGTCGTATCGATATCCGCTCCTCCACCAAGACTAATGCTGACGGTGTTTCCGACTTCCACAGTTGCAGAAGTGTCGCCAGCAGAGGTGAAGTAAGGTTTGTCATTCTGCGCCGAGATCGTAAGTGAGACGTAAATATTTTCGGTGCAGTTGTTCACAGCTCCGGAGTTGTCGCAAATTTTGTACACAAATCCATCAGAGCCATTTTCGTTTGGCAAAGGTGTGTATGTCACGGTGGCACCCGAAAGTGGCGACGCAGTCGATGAGATATTCATAACCCCAGAAATATTACCGCTGCTCAGGACTCCACGCGCAGGTGGAACAACAAGGTTGTAGTAAAGGTACTGGGGCGAACCATTGGCAGACCCGGTCACACTGGCATCGACATCTGTCGCGGTTGCCAGAGCAATGTTCTGAGTTCCTCCGTCTTCTGTGAGAGGAGTCGCAACTGTCTGGATGTGTGTATACGGTTGCGTACTGAAAGTGCCGGAGGAGGCGGTTGTCGCCGGGGTTCCGCTGGTTGAGACTATCGCAGGTTGATCATTCACCGCGTTGACGCTCACAAGGAAAGTGCGGTCGATGGTTGCGGATTTGTGGTTCAAAGACAAGGTTATCGCCACAGGTCCACCGTTACCGTCGGCAACCGGCGTCACGGTCACGTTGCAGCTTGTTCCGGAACCACCAATGTCGATATTATCAACTGGAATCAGGCTGATGTTGCTCGAGGCTTTGCTGACATTGCTACACGTAATGTTGTCGTCGATGTCGCCTATGGTGAACGAAATCGCACCCGTGTTTGAACCTTCCGAAAATGCGGCGGGGTTGGCAATCGCAGAAATTGTCGGTGCATTGTTGATGACATTGACGGTCACGGGTTTGGTTGCCGTGCAGTTTTGCGGTGTGGCATTGTCGCAAACTTTATAGGTGAATGTTGTCGTTTGATCTGCGGTTGTCGAAGAGCCTGCCGTCGGCGTGAAGACAATCGTTCCGTTTCCTGATGATGGCACAGCCGATGCACTGGTCAAAGAGCCAACCCCGGAAGCTGGGCTGCTGTCGATCACGTACGTCAGGGTCTGCGGCGTGAGGAACAATCCTGCATCCGCATCTGTCGCAGCATTCAAATACAAGGTGTTGGCACCAGAGTTTTTGTTGATGGTGAACGTTGTTGAGGTGGCGGGTGTTGCCCATTGCGGAGTTTTGTCGAGAACTGTGACATCAACTGTACTCGTGACTTGCGGATTGGTTCCGTCGTCCAGTTTAATTGTGAGCGTTGTTGTTCCCAGTCCTGCAGAACCTGCAGCCGGCGCAAGTTTCAGCTTGCAATAGGGAAAAGTTCCAGTGAGTTCGATGTTTGCGCTGGATTGTGGAAATCTGCTTGTATTACCGGAGGTGACAATGACATTTGGAATTCCGCACGAAGAACCAACAATATCGTCGTCGTCGATGATGAATTGAATATTGCTCAGGGTTGAGTCACTGCTCATTTGAATGCCGCCAGCGATCGTGTTTTGCGCGGGGGCAACAATCCGGTCGAGGCGCGGTGGTTGATTTCCATCGACCACGTTCAAAGTGATGACTTTTTCAGATGAGCACATGTCATCGAGGTTGCATGCCACGAATTTGAAAACGTCGGAACCGATATATGCCGGCAGCGGCTTGTAGTCGAAGGTTCCAATGTCGGTTTGCGTGACGACGCCATGTTTGGGCAGCTCGACAATCCGATAAAACACATCCGTGTCGCTGATGGGATCCCTGACTGCAACTTTGTAGACGAATCCCACGGACTTTGGCGCCGAAAAAGTCTGTTCCTGGGGAGGTTCACCGGAAGTAAAAATGGGCGGCATTGAACGCACCGTGAACAACTCGGTGTTCAGCTCTGCCACTTTGATCCCGTCTACATAGACTCTCACAAAACATTGAGTCGAATCTTCGAGTGCAAACAATGAACCGGCAGAAGCAAGACGTTCGAAAGATTGGCTTGTCCAGTCCACAAGAGTGGCTCCATTTTTCTTCCATTTGAAGGAATAGGTGACCTTGGTGGTCGAAGATCCGGGCAAGGTGCAACCAGGAACAGTGTACGGACTGATGCTTTTTGTTGTGAATTTGGGTTGAGAAAAATATCCCTCACCTGCAGTTTTGTCGATCGAATCTATCAATCCGTTGATCAATATCACTGCATCTGATTTCGTCGCAGACGACTGAACCTCTGTGATGAAATAGGACAAGAGCGGCGTGCGCAAAACCAGGGACTTTTTCAGTGCATCAAGTATCGCCGTTTTCAAGTCTGAAGCGCTGCTGGAAGTTGAATACTGCGAGAGAATGACATTGAATCCGCTGAGACTGTCTTCGGGGACCGCGTTCTGGACCTTGATGATGTTGCCAAGCTGAGAATCCGTGCTCGATAGCCCTCGCAGTCCTTCAAGGATTTTATTTTGAAGTTTGCCATCGATGGCACGCGTGATGAATTTTTCCAGGTCGTTGGCTGCAGTGAACGGTGCAATTTTCAGGACCGTAGATAGATACTCTGCTGCCACCGAGGTTTCACTTGGGATTTTGTCCCATCCTGCAGATGAATTGAAAACAAACTCGCCGCCCAACGGAGGCAATCCTGCTTCAATGGCACCGAGGATGTTTGCGTCACTGGCGGAACGCTTTCCGACAGACTCTGCGAGGGTCAGGTAGAGGATTTTTGAATTGACGGGGGCGAACTGAAGTCCGTCGGAAATGGCACGCATGGACGCATCGAGCGTCAACGAGATTGCCAGAAGGGAATCGATTGCACTTTTGACTTTGCCCTGCAGCGAGGACTCTTTTCGAACACTCTCGACACTGGTCAGAATGGACGCAACAGTTGCCTTTTTGTCCGCTTTCGACGGACTCCGATCGATCACCCGGGCGAGCAGAGTGTTCAGGGAATCGCGTTCTTCATCCGTAAGTTTTGCGGTGAGTTCCTTGTAATTTTTTGATGCATCGGGTCCACCGTCCAGCACGTTGATCTTGTCCTGCATGGCAACGCGATCGAGACTCTGAACCTGGATTTTTGCATTTGAACTGCATGCCGATTGCAGCACCAACAAAAAAGTCACAAGTGCGACAAACACCAAGACAGAACGTCTCTTCACGTCCGTCCTGCAGTTGTGTTTGAAAAGCAACCTGGGCTGCCTCGAGCAGCTACGCATCCGCAACCTCCCTTATGGGTGGTTTCGGCTTTTTTTCTTTGGAATTTGAGGACTTAATGAATTATTTTCAGGTCGTGTCCGGGATTTGACGTTCGAAATGCAAGATTCTGAATTCACGGCATTTATTCAATCTGAAAATCCGGGTCGTTCTTCAGCTTGTTGATGAATTCGTTGTCTTCTTTGTTGGTTTTTTTGAATGTTTCCTTCGATTCCTTAATTTTCTTGATGGGATCTTTTGAGTTTTTGGGTTTCGGCGGGATGGCCGTGGCCGTAGGTGTCGGTTTGGCTGTCGCCTTGGACTTCGGGGCCGGAACTGGAGGCACTTTGGGAACCGGCGATGGCACCGGCGTTGGCACCGGCGTTGGCACCGGCGTTGGCACTGGTGTTGGCTCAGGCGTTGGCACTGGTGTTGGCTCAGGCGTTGGCATTGCAATCTTTGGCGGTTCTACAGGCTCTGCGGTTTTGGGGGCCGATGCCGCAGGTTGAACATTTGGAGCTTGTTGTTGTTCTGTCTGACTATCCTGATTTGCAGTCCCGCTCTTTGCTTTCGGATGATGATAGGGAGCAATCAAAAAACCTTTCTCGATCGTCCAACCACCGCGCAATGGGCATTCCTTGATTGGAATTTTCAATGTTGTTCCTGGAGGTATGTCTTTTCCCCTCAAATGCGACAGCGATGGGTTCAATGCCCAGGTTTTTTCAATCCAACCCCGCTTGCCGTAAACAGGTTCCGAGCCCAAATACCAGAGCGCCTCTGAAAGCGTATCTCCCTCGCGGAACACGAATGGTGCATGCTTTGGACATTTCGCAGCCTGCAGTTCATGAGGCGCGAAGACAGGCGATGCGAGCGCCAAAATGAGTGATGTGATTTTGAGGACCGACAAAATACGTTGACGGTTCATCTTGTTTCCCCTGATCCGCTTTCATATCATTTGCATAATGACGAACACTGCTGTTCAAGCTTTCAGACAGTTTACCACATTCCGCGCCCGCCCTGGAAACAGGCTGCCGAATGCGCGAAGACTCACCGTTTTTGTCTTTGCTTCATGCGCACTTTTTTCCAATCGGGGAAAAGGCGCAGATGGTTTGCCGCGTTCTGGCAATCCTGTATCGGATGCGAGTGTCAGCTTTGATTCCATTCGTCTCAAGATCGATTTCGACTCCAGATTGTTCGATTCAGCGGGTGATGCAGTACAAAATGAACAAATGAACACCGCCTGCAAGGTATGGACGGAGGCCTTCAAGCGCGAGCAAGGGCCTTGGGGGTATGGCATTGCCTCGGATGTTGCGTGCCGCATCAAGAAGCCTGGTGACACGAAAGCATTCGATCAGCTCAAGAGCTTTGACAATTGGCTGCTGACGATTGCCAAGGACACCACCGACAACAACAACATCATCGTGGCGACAATCTGCCGATTGAAGAAAAACTATGCCCTTGCCAGCGGCAAGGATGAAAAACAAGAGGAACGCTGCGAAGCCAGGAAATCGATTCCATGGACTGATTTCAAGGTCAGGCTCCTGAGGCATCGCGCATTCGTCAGGCTTTTTGCAGCTTCCCTGGTCGATCAATTGCCATTCATGTCTGTGGTGACCCGCAATCTCATTCGTTTTGATGTTCTCGGGATCAAAGGTTTTCCGGAAGCTGCAAGTGTTGAAGTGGAATTTCCTCCGCCACCTGCGAGCACTGCTTTCTTCGATGTCAGGTTTGAACCCTATGAAAGCAAGTTCCGGATTAAGGAAGTCCCGATGAAAGAAGCGATTTATCGGGCCATGAATCAAAACGGTGTGACGTGGATTCTCAACAAGGCTGGGCGTGGTGAACGTGCCAATTTGTTCAGTCAGAAGTTGCAGGAAGCGTTCGTCACACTCACGACTCAATTTCAATTCGACGTTTTGAAATTTGAACGAGAAAGAATTAAGTCGGACGTGGAAAAATTGAAGGCAATTTCATCTATAGATTCGAGTTTTCGCGGTCAGTTTTTTGCGGGCGTTCCTTCGTTTTCGCAGAAATCAGCATATGCAGGTGAAGTGGAAATTGCTTTCAAATCGGGGGCAGGTTACGGGGCGCGTTTGCAAATGGGCGGTCTTAAGTCAAAGCACGCTGTTGGCACCCTGGTGCAAGAGAATGATGATCCCAACAAGAGTGTCGTGGCACAAGTCAATCTCGATGAATTCGATTTTGTCCTGGAACCTGTCCTTTTTCGACGATGGAACAAGAACTCTCCCTCGTCGATGATCTATCAATTGGGCTCGCGAATTGGATTTGTTACCAGTTCAGGCGATTTCGTAAGCGAAGGTAACCTTCCCCAGAATCAGTTGTCCCTCAGCATGAAAGAATTTGTTTTGGGGCTCGGCCTTGGAATTGAACTTCCGATCGGACAAAGCTTCGAAATCTCGACCTCGAGTGCCTTCGATTTCGGGCTGGCGGCAAAGTCGACGAAATTTGCAGCGTCTGCAGAGCTCAATTGGATTTTGTCGAAGATGCCTGTCTTCGTTGGCGGCACACGGCAGGCGCGTTGGAAGTTGGGAGCTGTTTCGCGTTTTCAATCCCTGGGCCGCAGGTTCGTGACTTCCGGGACATCCAGAAACGTCGAAACATTGGCGACCTTGAATGGAATCCAAGGTGGGCTTTTTCTCGAAAGAAACTTCTGATTTTGGTGAGTTATGTCTGTAACGGAGATTCCTGGGGCGAGGAGAACAAGGGAAAAGCCTAAAACATGTCGTGATTACGGGAAGCTTTACCGGTGTTTTAAAATTCCCCTCAAGTTTTGCCTGTCTGGATCCGAAGACTCTGCGAACATGCCCGAACTGCAGGATGCAGGTCTCGGTGGCGAATGGAGGTTAGGCTTATGCTCTTTATTTCCAAACAGTCCGGTGGCCTTTTGGCGTTGAGCCTGATGGCGATTTCTGGATGCCAGCCGAGAAAATTCAACGAATCGGGCACGCAAGCGGTGGGTTCGGGTGGCAACAGTTTTGTTGAAGAGCTGTTGGTTTATCATCGCAATGCGATGTCGCCGGAACTTGTGAGCAAGCTGTCTGACACCAGCTTTTACGTATTCAACCGGGGATGTGCGGTTGGTGTGGCTCCGGATGAAGTCGCTCGCAGACCATTGGATGGTGCGCGGGATCCGAGCTATGCAAACGACCCCGCTCCGTTTCCTCATCCCGACACATGCCAGAACGCATATATTGATCCTGCAAATTACGAAATGCGGGCCGTGGTTCGGCGAAAGTTTGATTCCACTCCAGGCTCCGGTTCGCCGGGAACGCCACGTGCAGAAAGCCAAGCCTCAGTCGTGGATGTTTTCCAAATCCCACCGAACAGTCCGCGTTACAGGAAGCGTTGCTACAACTCCCTTCCGAGCGGTCGCGCGATTTATCGCGTCTATTCGCGTGCCGGTTCACCGTTCAACAGCATCCCATATTACGAAGTTCGTTCGCACGACGTGACGGTTGGTGTGATTGTCGACATTCAGCGAGTTGTCACCGAGGGATTAGACAAAAGTCCATCTGATCAGCTCGACCTCGAGAGTGGTTTTTATCCCAAAGTCTATTTGATGCCAGGGCTGTGTGGTGTCGGATCACCTGTTGGATCAACCAAGGGCGGCATCACACCAGGTGGTTTGCCTGGTACACTGCCGAATCCAACGACGCAAAATCCGACCTCGCAGAATCCAACCTCGCAGAATCCACAAGGTGGTGGGGGAGTGATTCAGTCACCATCGGGTTCGAATCCAACGGTTCAACAGCCAGGATCCACCTTTCCTGGAACGATACCCTCGAACCCAACCCAGCAACAGAATCCGACCCAGCAGGGGCCACTGGTGCCAAAGCCTTCGAATGGCACGACTCAACAGTAAAGCGGGAAATACCGTTCAAATGCAAAATGCCTGAGGGTTTTCCTCAGGCATTTTGCATTTCGAGCATTTTGGTGAGCTTCTTGGCAAACACTCCCGGATTGCGGACTGGTGAGCCTTCCGCAAGCAGGGCGGTGTCATAAAGCACATCCACCCATTCCTCGATTGCAACGTCATTCGAATTCGCCTGAGCCTTTTTGGCGAGCGAAAGAATGATTGGATGCGAAGGGTTAACCTCAAGAATTCGTTTTGAGCCAGCGAAATCCTTGTTGGTCGCCTTCATCAACCGTTCCATTTGGGCACTCAAGCCGTTTTCGTCTGCAACAAGACAACACGGGCTGTCGACGAGTCGACTCGAGATTTTCACATCCTTGAGGCTTTCAGCACATTTTCTGCGGAACACTTCCAGCAGCGGTGCAATTTGTTCTGGGCTGGCTTGTTCTTCGCTGATCTTCTTTTCGGGTTCCGTGCCCACTCCCGACAAATCGAGTTGCCCCTTCGAGATGGATTTCAATCCGGCTTCGCCGAATTTCGGATAGTCCATGACAAACCACTCGTCGATAGGGTCGGTGAGGAAGAGCACTTCGATTCCGCGCGACGTCAGCGATTCGAGGTGGGGGCTCGCAGAAACGGCGTCATAAGCAGGACCAGTCAGATAATAGATTTCCCTCTGACCTTCCGCTTTCCGTTCCCAATATTCCTTGAGTGACACCCAGCCTTCGCGACCGGTTTTGCTCGAACGGAAGCGAACAAGTTCAGCAAGAGCGTCGTGGTTGTCGTGGTCGAAGTGGAAACCTTCCTTCAGCACGGCACCGAATTGTGCATAGAAGCCAAGATATTTTTCCGAGTCTGATTTTGCGAGATTCTGCAATGAGCCAAGAAGCTTCTTCACAACCTGCTTGCGGATTGTTGGCAGCTTGGTGTTTTGCTGCAGAATTTCACGCGATACATTCAGTGGAAGTTCGTCGGTTTCAACAACACCGCTGACGAACCTCAAATATTCGGGAATCAATTCCTTGCATTTGTCGGTGATGCTCACGCGCTTCACATAAAGATGAAGGCCGTGAGTGTCGCGTTGGTAGAGATCAAACGGAATGCCCGAAGGAATAAATGCAACAGCCTGGAACGACGTCAGGCCTTCCGCGTTGATGTGTTCCCAAAGAAGTGGTTCCTGCCAGTCGTTGCTCAACTGCTTATAAAGTTCCTTGTAGTCTTCAGTCGAGTTGTCTTTTTTGGCGCGTGCCCAGACCGGAGTCGACTTGTTCAGACGCTCTTCCTTGTTTTCCTTGTCTGTCCAAAGGATGGGGTAAGTGACGTAATCGGAATACTTTCGAACTATACCCTTCAATCGCCACTCTTCGAGGAATTCTTTTTCTTCTTCCTTGAGGATGAGTTCAATTCGCGTTCCCCGGTCTTCCTTGGTCCCTTGGGAGAGTGAATAAGTTCCGTTTCCTTCGCTTTCCCAAATCCAGGCGGACTCTCCGGATGCAGCCCTGGTTTCCACGATGATTTTTTCTGCAACCATGAATGCCGCGTAAAAACCAACACCGAATTGGCCAATCAACTGAGCGTCTTTTTTGTCGGATTCGCTCAACTTTTCGAGGAACTTCTTTGTCCCGGAATTGGCAATGGTTCCAAGATTTGCGATCAATTCGTCACGTGTCATGCCAATGCCCGTGTCTTCAATGATCAGCCTGCGCGTGTCGGGCTGCGTACTCAGGCGAATTCCGCTCTCGTGTTTTGCGGCCAGCAGATTTGGCTTGGTGATTTCCTCGAAACGCACCTTGTCGATGGCGTCGGATGAGTTTGAAATCAGTTCACGGAGAAAGATTTCCTTGTTTGAATACAAGGAGTGGATCATCAGGTTCAGAAGTTGCTGGGTTTCAGCCTGAAAGGAGTGAATTTCCTGCGTCATTTTAAGCCTCCGGACGTTGAATTCGCCGCTAAGTTAAGTCGGCGTGTGCAATCGTCAAGAGGTCTTGCTGGCAAATTTCGCTGACTTTCTTCAAATTTCCGATATCACCCAGAAAAATTGGGCAGTTGATTCGGCCTTGAGGTCGGCCGCCTTGAGGGTCAACACGGGGCCATCGGAGGGCAGGTTGGTTGGCTCAATCCCCACGGTGGAATGAGGTCTGCCATCTCCCCAACCATTGTGGCACCACCAGACTCCAACCCAGGGAAGGCTGGAATCCTGCAACACGTCGATGCGCAAACCAAGACGTTTGCGGATCAACGACGTGGAGAAAATCTTTGTGGTATCAGTCTGCACATAAAATTTTGATGCGATGGGTTTGTCGTCTTCGGCAAAAATCATCGTTGAAAGAACTTCCCTGGCACCAGGATTCGTCAGCGCATTTTCCAGGTCTGTTGGGCCTGTCAGGATCGACCATTCGATGCGATCTCCTGGCTCGGCGGCAAAAAGTGCGTGTGAAGCATAAACCGCCTTGAGGGAGGCATCGTGTCGCGTCGAGTTGTCGGCAAATGCCAGAGGGGTGTTGGCCGGAAAAGTGACCTGTGTGCTGAAGGCGCCCAAAAGTTTGGCTTGTTCCGAAATCTTTCGTCCATTGATGAGGCGCTTGAACTGGGTCTTTCCTGATTGCCAGCCAACGAGACAGCCGTTTTCTTTTGCATAAAAAACCTGTGGGGTTTGTCCCCAGATGTCTCCATGATCACGCAGCTGCCAGAGCTCCGAACCACCAATGGTCGGGAAGCATTCATCCCCGCCCCAGGCATCCGTGCTCTGGAACGAGCGACGTGCATTGCTGATCAAAGCAGCAGGCAAATCCCGTTGCAACGGGGCAACAAGGAGATTCTCTCCCTTGACCTGCAAGCTTGTGATCTTGCCGATGCTGCGCGCCACCGTGAGCTTGGAAAGGCCCGATTCCAGAAGCAGTTCTTCAGTGTTTGAAAGCAGCATGTTGTTTCCTTTGAGAGTCATCAGGCCTGAGGCGCTTCGCCGGTGGGTTTCAGATCATTCATGATCTGCGCGAATATTCCTGAAATTTCGAAATTCGCGGCGAGGTCTTTTTTGGCTTTCATGATTCCTTGCTGGATT
The DNA here is from genome assembly GCA_049423385.1 of Silvanigrellaceae bacterium. GTDB lineage: Bacteria > Bdellovibrionota_B > Oligoflexia > Silvanigrellales > Silvanigrellaceae > RFOM01. The sequence continues at coordinate 12,194 of JBMSQQ010000005.1, forward strand.
TTCACGCCATCACGGCAGCTGGGGCAACCACTCACAACGACATCGGCCGGCGCGCTGCGGATTTGTTCGAACAGGTTCTCTGCAATTTGAGTTCCAATTCTTGGATGTTTCAAGCGTGATGTACCCGAAAGTCCACAGCATTTGTCGTAGGCTTCGACTCCGGAATAATAAAGTTTGAGCAGTTCAATTTGAGCCGCCGTGGCCTGTTTGGTGTTGTGGCAGGGCACCTTGAGTCCAACGGTCATCGCGGACTTCGTCTCGGGCACGAGTTTCTGGATGTTCAACTTTTGCATTTGGGCCGTCTTCTTCAAAAGGTCCATGGCAATTTCAGCAGTATCCTGTGTGTCGTAGTCGAGATGCTTGAGATCGAATGAGCTTGGCAATCCAGCTTTGAGCTTGAGGATTTCAAGCTTTTCGGGCTGCTTGAGCAGGAGCTTGAAATCCCGAATGGCTTCGCAACATGTCGGGCAGTTCGAGAACATCACAAATTTTGGATCACCATGAAGACCCTGGCTTCTCCACTCTCCCACCAGCCGATGGATGCATTTTGCAATCTCGACCATCGAATTGAAGTGAGCTTGTTTAGCCCGTTCATGAAGTCCTTCAGCCTCGAAGGGAAAGCCACAGCACATCTTCTTCTCAAGATCGACAATCCGCGCACCGAGAACATTCTTGAAATAGTCATCAACGGCGCGAGTGGCTTCCGGAACTCCGAAGGTGTCCATGCAACCGCGATAGCGAATGTAGATTGTATGAGAAGAACTCATATCGTGACCCGCAACTGCAGACCCCGGGTCTGCCTTCACCACCACGAAGTTGTCGCCCGCTTTAAGTTTATGACCATGTTCAGATGGCTCATAGTGTTCGAGCGAGAGTGTTGGCGGAACGGTGTAGGTTTTGATCCAATCTGGAAGTCGTCGCATTCCCCGCAAGATGTTCAATGCGGGCATGCCAACCTGGATGCACAAAGCGAACAGTTTATAGGTATACGCCTTGAAAAAATCCTCTCCCATGAGGCGATCGTAGAGAAAGCCCCACAAGCGCGAACCCATCGAGGGCAGTTTGCCCATCGTGTGATACGCACGCATGAGTGGATGTACGTCGATTTCCACCGGACACGCTTTGTCACATTTTCGGCAATAGAAACACTTTTTAAGCAAACTTGCGCTTTCCGCCAGCATCTTGTTCGTTGCTTGAACAACTCGCTCCAGCTGCGGTGAGTTTTTCGTTGACCTTGCAGATGCCCTGAGCACTGCAACCCGTTCCATGAACATCAGCACATTGCGTTTGCTGGGCAAAATGGGCGACTTGCTTGCTCTTTGTCCTTTTCTTTCGAGCTGGTGTTCCGCGTCGATGACGGGACACACTTTGCAACTGTTGCAGCGCGTACACTTCTGCCCTTCGCCGATGGCGAGGCGTTCTGCTGCAAGTGAGGCCTCGTCGGCCAAGGGAGAACCGGATTTGAGTGCATCCTGGATTTGCCGGGAACTTATGTTCAGCAGTCGGGCCCTGAGCGAACGGGAAAGGCTGGTGCGAAGGAAAAGAGTTTCCGGATTGAAAAGATCATCCGGGTCGAGAATGTCCTTGATGCGGCACATGCGGTCGAAATCTTCTTTGGGAATATGGTTGATCCACAAAAAAGCCGCCTTGCCTGCGACTCCGTGTTCGCCGGTGAACCTTGCGCTGCCGTGTTTGTCGTTGGAGGGCGCGAGGTTTTGTGCTTCCGCGATGACGCGTTCAAGGTAATCCCATGCGAGGGAAGCCTGTTCTTCGTCGTAGAGATCGAAGCCACCAATGTTCCAGTGGATGATCGCCGTGTGACGAGGCGTGAGATGGCCAAACATTACATCCTGTTTTTGCTCGGCCCGCCGGGCCGGCTGCGTCTGATCGACAATCCGCAGGACCTCGGGAAGATATTCGCTTCGAATCTCCATGTCGGTCTTGCACTTGGTTCGGAGCTTTTTGGGCAACTCCTCTCGGGGTTTTTTCATTCGTTCGAATTCTTGAACACCATGCAATCCGTCCAGGACTTCGGTCTTCTCGAGGTGACGAATGTGGTCCGTGGGGGTCAGGCCGGAATCGGCCAATGCAATGTATGCTGTCGCTTCGCAGCGCTGCATTCTTGCTCGACAGCTCGTGGGATCGTTTTCTTCCACGGACATGATGATGACGGCTTCATCTGCAGAGCTGAAAACGTTCGGAAAATCCTGGATCAGGAATTTGCGGATGCTCTGACCGGTGATGATTTCAAAGTATTCAGGATGGTCCTTTTGCGGGAGTGCCTTGATCGCACGTGTCACCCGGGTGGCTGCTTCCATGGTGTTGAAGTGCCATCGGCTGCCCATCAGGTAATTTTTCGGTTTTTCGATTTCAAAGGTGACTTCGTAGATGAAACCGGTAGTGCCTTCTGCACCCACGAAGGCGGAAATCGGCAGCTTGGGTGCATCTGCCATGCTGTCAGTCGTGGGAAAGTCATCGACCTTTTGCGCGCGGGTAGCTTTTTGCGCCAGCATGTTTGCAGCCGCTTTCATGCCACGCAACGGCACGTCGATGTTGTCTGGAGAGCTTTCGCAAACCGCCTTGAGTTCGCGTTTTGAAATTGCCTTGAAATCTTTTTCAAACTGAACTGCATCGTGGATGCTGAAAAATTTTCTTGCAAGAAGAAATGGCTCGGTTTCGATATCGCGAACTTCACGTTCGTCGGGTGCAAAACAGGCCGCAGCTCCGCGTGCCGTGACGGCCCTTCCGTGAATAATGACTTCAAATGCCTTGCGTCCACCGTTGCTGCCTGTGGCGGCAATACCGCCTGTCGCTGCACGCGGGGTATTGGGATCGCAGCGGAGAACGAATCCACGTTTGCCGAGGTAAGCAACGAGATCCTTGAATGGCACTCCGGCGCCCACAGTGACTTCAAAATTTCCATTGCAGCGTCTGCTTGGTCTGACATCAGAGATGTGGTCGATGCCGCGCAGGCTGACGGTGACGGCGGGTGCCATGGGAGTCACTCCCATGTTGTAACCACCACCTTCACCGTAGGGAATCATGGGGACTTTGTGGGTGTAAAAAAGCTTGACGAGCTTTTGCAAAGCCGAGGGAGAATAGACATGAATGACAGCTTCAGTGACCAAAGCCCGATGTTCCATGCTGTCGGCGGAGAATGCCTCCCTGTCGAGCCAGAGTGCGGAAAAGTTTCCGACTCCAACGATTTCCTCGATTCGCGGAGCGAGCTCGGCGAGCTTCTTGCGCAGCATAAATGTTTTGGAAATGCGGGTGACAATGAATTTGATGATGTCTGGCGCAACGTTTCGCTGCAATTGCGGCAATACGTGGGTGTAAAAATCAGTTTCCGTGAGGAGGTTCGGTATGAATGTATGCGACCCGGATGTGTCGCCACCTGTTTTTGCAAACAATTTGTTAGAAACATCTGCGGGAAGGGGAGGCATCAAGCCCGCAACATCCAGCCATTGATCCAATCCGTCCATTGTTTTCCTCGGTTTTGCCGTCGTTCCATGAGGGGGATACGATGCACTCAATAGTCCTGTGTCTGCAAGCGCGACTCTGAAAAGTTCAAGAGACTGCCAAGAATGCGCTTGCGAACCGTTTGGAGCTGACTTGATTTGTATTGCTCATGGGAAGCGGGGCCAAATTGCGCAACCTGGAAGCTGTTTTTGTCAAAAATCTGAATTTCCAGGGGAAAAAATCTCGCATTTTCTTCAGGAATAAGGCCCATCAACAGGGGGTCGTCCTCTGGCTCAAGTCCTCGAGCGTGGCGGAGCTGTCCCGCCAGCGAACTGAGGACCAGAAAAGCGGGATTTGGGGTTCGCACCAGGTGTCGGACGGTCAATTGGATCGATTTGTAGCGGGTGCTCGAATGGACGTTTTGTTTTGAACCCGGGAGCGAGTGATCGTGTGGAAATGACCAATTGACCCGATCGCACATTTCCAGGAATTCCTCCGGGGACGCTGTGCCGGTTTGAAGGAGGTCATAGGCCAAATCGAGTTGCCTCTGGGCACCTCGCAAATTGAGCAAGGAATTTCTGGTTCGGAGATTCAAGACCTGGTGCGGGATGATGATGTCGGACTCAATCAGAATTCGCAGCAACCGCGCGATGTCCTGGGGTTGGTTTACAACGAACCGGACGCCCAGATAGTCAAAGACTTCCTCTGCCATGGCTTCGGGTTTATGGATCAGTTTCAACAGAACACTGTGACGCGTTTTGGCTTCTTTCCATTCGACGTTTTCAATGTTCAGTTCGAGATTGTTCGAATTGGCGCGCCAGCCTCCCATGGGGTTGTGCGACACCACGGAACGAATCCTGTTGAAAATTTGTTCCCGCGCGGAATCCAGCTCACGCAATTTTCCGTTGAATTCGAGATGCGAAATGGCGTTCATCACTTTCAGAATGGAACATGCCCAAAGGCGCAGGTATCTGCGGCGTGGCATTCGTTGACTGGCGTAGACGAACAGGATTCTGGGATCGTCGAGAGACAGGAGATCCGATGGTACTGGAAACTTTTCCCGCTCGTCGGCCGAAAGAAGACAGTGGCGGATGAAGAAGATTGCCTCGCCGAAAAACTGCTCAACCTGTTTGCGATGTTCAAAGCGGGAGAGGTCGAAACCGCAGTGCCTCAAAAATTCGAGTGCCCTTGCCCGATGGGGGATGTTGAGACTTCGGTGGGTCAGGATATTTTGCTGACCCAGAATTACAGCCAGTTCCTGCCACGGCATCGCCCAGATGTTTTCGGCAAGTCGCTTGTTGCCTAATTGGTCAGCATGCAGTTCCCGTTTGGCGGATGCGTCAACCTGTTCCAAGCTTCCCCCGTGTGTTCGACAGCCAATCAGTGGATAATCATACCGAGTCTGCCCGAGGAGTCATCCACGGCATTGGACTTCCGAAGAATTTTTCAAACCGACGAGAAACCGAGGGTTGGAATATGGGCTTTTTTTCATATTTGGGTCGTTGCCTGGTTGTGATTGTGGTCTGCATGGAAATCCAAAATATTGAAGCTTCTTCACCCGCGCCCGCAGCTTCTCCCGCCAATGCGCCAGCTTCGGGCTCGGTTCCTGTGGGCGAAAAAGCAACCCCCAATCCGGAGCCGTTTCGCAGACGCATCGGATTGCCATTTTTAAAATTGCTCGCTCCAGGCATGAAGCAGTCAGTCGGTTTTGAACCGCGTGACTGGAGATTCTCGCATGTTTGCATTCTGGGGTCGTGGAACAAGCAATCTCAGGTTGTCCACGATTATTTTCAAAACAAAATTGATTTCTTCAGCCGCTACAAAATTGCCGCGGTCGGGGCATTTTCCCATGACACCATCGAAAATCTGACAGCCTGGGCCGAGAAAATGAAACCGCGGTATCTTTTTGGATTAGCTCAAACAGAATTTGTGGATAGCCTAAAAAATCCGAAGGTGCCGACCTGTTGGTTGTTGACCCGCGAAGGACAGATCATCATGAAACATGAAACACCAACTGAGCAGGTTTTGGGTTCTGTTTACGATAAGTTGAAACAGTGGACTGATTTTTGACGGCCAATTAAGTAACATTGACTCCCGCCTTCCAACCTCCCTAAACTTTTAAACGAAATTGAATTTGTGCATCGGGGGACATCGCATGGACTTTATTCAGCGCGCATTTATGGCTGGTGGCTTTATCATGTACGTGATTCTCTTCTTCTTCATTTGCGTTTGCGCATTGGGGCTGTGGAGAACCTGGCTGCTTTATTTTGTATTCGACACTCCTAACGCCCGGGGCATGTGGGCGGAAATCTACAAGCAGGTTGCCAACAACCAGATTGAAGGTGCGATTCGTCTTTGTGAGCGCCAGCCTGCAAAACAAATCCTGCCAAGGGTTTGGAAAAAAGGTCTGCAAAGTGCGAGCCGCACTGCCGACGAAACACAGAATGCAATCGAGAGTGCGACGCTGGAACGCTTGCCACTCGTCAACCGTTATCTTTCCTATTTCGGAACTTTGGCAAACATCACGACGCTTCTGGGTTTGTTGGGGACGATTGCCGGGTTGATCACCTCGTTTGGTGCGGTTGCAACACTGACCGGTGCTGCAAAGCAAACTCGTCTTGCTGAAGGTATTTCGCATGCGCTTTACGCGACGGGATTTGGTTTGGGAACAGCTCTTGTCGCCATGGTTCTGCATGGCGTGCTCACGTTCAAGGCCAACCAGACAACAGAGACGACCGACGAGTTTGCTGCGAAGCTGGTTGAGCTCTTGCAGATGAGAAGAACAAACCTTGCTTCCAAGTCGTCCGGCGAATGATTGAAAGGACGGAAAGATGAGCGGGTTCAGACTGAAAAAAAGAAAACAGGTTGCGACAGCGTTCGATGTCAACGTGACTCCGATGCTTGACCTGTTCTCCGTGCTCATTATCTTTCTTTTGGCAACCTCCGTTTTCTCTGCAACCGGAGAGCTTCGAATTGAGGTCCCCTTCCTTTCGAGTCAACCCCCTCCGAAGCAGGAAGAAATAGAAAAAAATCCTGAGAAAACGGTCAACATCACAATCGATGTGAACAAGGTCAAATACCAGCAGGCAACAACGGCAAAGTCGACAGTCCAGGATGAAATCGAAGTTCCGCTCACCGAAGAGGGACTCGATAAAATACAGGCGAAAATCTATGACATTCGCAAAGAGAATCCGAAGTTCGACAAAGTGACCGTGTTTACCCAGCAGGAAGTGAACTACGAAAAATTGATCATGGTTCTGGATGCGGTTCGCGAATTGCGTGCAGGTCGCACTCCTATTCCATGGCCGGCAGATTACAAGTTACCTTCGGGAGTTGAGGCGACAAATCTTGTAACGAAAATCGTTCTTGGCAACGTTATTTTTGCTGATTGAGGTTTGAATGGCTGGTGTAGATAGCGGCGGCAAAGATTCCTTTTCATTGAACCTTTACCCGATGCTGGATGTGTTCAGCATCTTGATTGTGTTTTTGCTGATGAACTTTTCCGTCAGCGGAGAGAGCTCTGAAGCAAGCGCCAATCTTGAATTGCCGGTGTCTGCCGTAAAGCTGAGTCTGGATTCGGCTGCGACAGTTTCGGTCACCAAATCAGAAATTCTGCTTCAGGGTGGGATCAGTATTCCTCTGACTGCAAACAATCAGGATGTGGTTGAAGCATACAAAAAAGACGGTCAGGGCGCGATTCGAAAAGCTTATGATGAATTCAAGCGGTTGAAGGCTCAAAATGAAACGCTCAAGAACAGGCAGAAGAACCTCGGACTGAGCAACGCAGATGTGTCGACACTTATCATGGAATCCGACAAGGTGATTCCATACCGAATTATCAAACGCATTCTCGCTTCAGCTCAGCAGGCTGAATTCATCGCGTGGAAGTTCGCTGTTCAAAAGAGGGATGTGAACTGAAATGAGCATTTTGCGGCGCATCTTTTGTTCGTCGATGGTTCTGCTGGCTGCAGTTCCACTTGCGTCCCGTGCAGCCGATGAAAGTGCGCAATTCCAGAACGTGGAAATTCGCGTCATCAGACCCAAGTTCTTTCAAAAGTCGTTGCGCTTCGAGTTCGGTGCCAGCATTGCCGCTGTGATGAACAAATCATTCACATACACCTATCTTCCCACCGCCCGCCTCAGCGTGCACTTCACTGAATGGCTGGAGCTCTTTGGCGAAGGCGCCGTCGGCCTGACCATCAACAAGTCCGACTGTACCGAATTGGGCAGCAAATTTTCGATCGAGCCGGTGGTCGATGAATTTGACAAGCTTTTTGGTGGGGGGATCGCAGTCACGCCAATCTACGGCAAATACCAGCTTGGCAGTGGTGATGTGGTTTACTTCGATTGGTTCTTGATTGGCGGTGGTGGGATGGCCAACATGAACAGGCGCGAGCAGGGTTGCAAACCCAGGGCTGCGGATGAGCCGCTCAAAAGACCCGAACCTTATTCACCGGTGCAGTTCAATTTTGGCACAGGACAAAGATTTTTCCTGAACAAGAACTCGTCGGTCAACTGGTATGTTCGTGATTTTGTGGTCGGGTTGCCGAAAAATGCTGGATTCAACCAAAACGTGACGTTGTCCTTCGGGGCAAGCTACTACTTTTGATTGGAATGGGAATGAGTGCTGTTAGATTCAAAAGAAAAGGTCAACCGGGTTATCGCCGTGGACTAAGCTGCGCGATTGCCATGTTGATCTCGATATCGCTGGTTCCTGCCGCCCATTCCGCAGGTCCGTTGGATGCCGCCATCCGTGCGCAGCGAAGCGGCGACAACATCACTGCAGCAAAAATCTTTTATCAGGCAGTGACTTCCTCGCAGGGTGAATTGAAACAAGACGCAGAGATGGGACTCGCCCAGTCCCTCAAACTCGCCGGCTTTCCATATGCCTCGGCTTATTTTTTCAGCCGTTTGGTCAGCCTTGGGCCGAGAGGAAAATACTTCAAGGCCGGACTCGATGCGCTGAGCGAATTGAATTCACGGGTTCCGCTCGGTCGCGCAAGCATCGCCGGGCTTTTCCAGGTGAGGGCCGATCAGATCGAGATCCCTGGCGGCGCAAAAGGCTTTTACCACTATTACAAGGGTTTGGAAGCGTTTGACGCGGGTCCGCAAAATCCGAGCAACCTGATTCGGGCAAAAGCTGAATTGGAGAGGGTGCCTGCCGGCAACACCTATTTCAATCTTGCTCAGTTTTATCTCGGAGTGATTTTTTCAATTCTCAAAAACTCCGACTCCGCGCTCGATTCGTTCAAGCGTGCACAACGCACAACGAGCGACAACATTCGGCAATTGGCAACAATCAACCTGGCTCGTGTTTACTATGAGCGTCGCGAGTTCAGAGCTTCCTTTGATTCCTATTCCAAGATTCCACGTGATTCGGATCTCTGGCTGCAGAGCATCTTCGAAGGCGCTTATGGTTTCTTCATGATTCAAAAACACAACAATACCCTGGGTAACCTGCACACCATCACATCCCCGTTTTTTGAACGGCGATTTTACCCTGAAACATATATTCTGCAGGCCATCACCTATCTTCGCCTCTGCAGGGTCGCTGAAGTTGATCGTGCGCTGAAACAGTTTCAGGACAGGTACAAACCAAAATTTTCCGATTTGAACCGCCTTCTGAAAACCTACAAAGGTCAGGCAACAGCGTTTTATGATGTGGTGGCCCGATATCGGAACACAAAAACGATGAAGGAATTCACTGCGGCAGTTGATATTGTTGACGCTGTCAGCCGTACAGAAGGTTTCAAGGAAGGTCAGACCGTTGTCAGGAATGTCGAACGCGAGCGTTCGTTGATGCGCACCCGCGGCGCAAAGTTGGATGCTTTGTCTGAAGTGCTGAAGAAGTATTATTCCGACATGCGTGAAGCAACTGCGGAAAGAACGGGGCAGCAATCGTTCGATCACGCGCTTCAGCTGTTTCGTTATCTGCAAGACCTCAGCAACCAGACCCGGCTTATCAATCTGGAACGACAGGCTGTCGTGACGGACACCATCCGGGATGAATACCAGGGCGATCCGGGCGGAGCCGACAAGACGGATTGGGGCGAGGGAATGAAGCCTCTCAACCTCAAGCAGCAGCTTGAGTACTGGCCGTTTGAAGGTGAATATTGGGAAGATGAGTTGGGAGCGTACATATACAACATTGACTCGAAATGTGGTGGCGCTCCCAAGAAGGGCAAGTCGAAATGATGCAGTCGATGGGTGTCAGTTCCGTGTTGTTCTTGGCTCTTGGGGCGGGCATTGCTTCTGCCTCACCAGGTTCACTTGGCGGTTCAGGACAAAACAAATTGAACTCGGCTCCGCAGCAGGTTCAGGTGAAGGAAAGAACCGACAACGAAGTTGAGAACAAGAAAAAGCGTGGAAAATCCGAGCGCGAAAAAAGAGAAGAACGCGGTGGAGGCCTCAACCGCAGCGATTATGAAACTGCTGCCATAGAAAAAAATCTGGGAGCCGCGCTGGACAATGAAATCAGGGCGATGGAACCCCTGGTGGGACGGCTGCCGAGAAAGTCTGAGCAGCGACCTGAAATCATGAAGCGACTCATCGAGAGCCTTCACCAAAAGGCAACCCTGACATTCTTCAATGAGACGCGCACTTACGATACTGCGTGGAAAAAATGGGATGAAGGTGGTCGACGTGGAATAGAGCCAAAGTTCAGCATGAGCGTCAGCAAGATGTGGACGAGCAAGGTGATTCAGCGCTGTCAGCAGTTCATCACTGAATATCCGGAAGGTCGTGGAATCGACGAAGTCTACTTCCAGCTCGCATACGCATTCGACCAGTTGGGGCAGAACAAAGAGGCTGCTCAGTATTATAGCCGCCTTGTTCAAAAGTTTCCCAACAGCAGGCGCATCGCTGATGCCCATTACGCACTGGGTGAATTTTATTTTGCCAAGCTCGACTTCAACAAGGCATTGGTTTCTTTCACCGAAGTTGTTCGATTCACACGGGCGGCCATCCGTCCTTACGCCGAATTCAAGATTGGTTGGTGTCACTACAATCTTCAGGCATACGGCAAGGCACTTGAAAAGTGGAAATTGGTTGTCAATCTTGCCAATACCTCCGATACTGCATCAAAAGGGACTCGTGTTCGACTGAAGGACGAAGCTGTTCGCGACATGATTCTTGCTTTTGTCGAACTCAAGCAAGTGAATCCGGCGATGGATTACATCAGCAAGAACGCAAGCGACAAGAGTGTCGGGGATCTTTACAACAAGCTCTCAACACTGCTGCAGGACAAAGGCGAATATGATGAAAGTGTCCGTGTTCTCAAGACATTCATTGCCCGAAAACCCAACGATTTGCGCTCGGCTGAATTGCAGATTCAAATTGTCGACACCGCCAACCTGAAAAATGACAAGACTCTCCTCTGGAAAGAGGTCATGGAGTTGAATCGCGCATTTGGTGCCGACTCTGCATGGGCAAAAGCAAATGCGCAATCGCCTGACTTCAAAGAGCTGAACGAGAAAATGCACAACGTTGGATATACCTATTCCAAGAAGATGCACTTCCTTGGTCAAAAAGAGAAAAGCGCGTATTACATTGAACAGGCAATCAAGGGATACAAGATCTATCTTTCCGCCTATGGCAACCGCAAAGAGGCCACAGAAGTTCGTTTCCTACTCGGCGAGCTCCAGTACATGCGTGACCAATACAAGGACGCCGAAAAGACTTTTGCAGGATTCACCTCCAACAAAGAGCTCAAGAACAGCGATCCGCAGCGCTATGAAAAGGCTTTTGAATACCAGCGGACCTCGGCATATTTTCTTGTGCAAAAAGACATGTCGGCTTTTCGCGCAGTACAGTTCAAGCCCGAGCAACCATCCAAACCGCTGAGCAGGGAATTGCAGGATTACGTCACCGTTTGTGACAATTACATGGCTGCGTTTCCGAAAAAGCCAGGCACTCTCGACTGTCAAATCGACACAGCAGAGATCTTCCTGAAAACCAATAATTTGCCGCAGGCAGAAAAACGTCTGACTGTGCTTGCAAAAGAGCGTTCAAATCGCAAGGAAGGATCGCTGGCTGCTGAGTTTTTGCTTCTGATGGCCAAGAATGACAAAAAGAAACTTGCAACAGTCACCAATGACCTGCTTACAGTTCCAGCCCTGGCGAACGGCGAAATTGGAAAACGCCTTGTGGAAATCAAGCGTGCCAATCGTTTTGATGAGGTCAAGGATCTCGAGACGGGCGGTAAATTCGAACAGGCAGCGCAGGAGTTCGAAAGGCTTGGCAGCGACAGAAGCTACTCCAAGGCAGATGCTGCGTGGTTCAATGCGGGAGTCAACTACCGCAAAGCGAACAAACTGGACAAGTCGGTTCAGTCTTACCAAAGGCTCATTTCCGATTTCCCGAAAAGCACATTGATTGGCGATGCCATGCTCGAGATTATCGACCTCTCCGCAGGCAGGCTTCAGCTGCAAACTGCCGTGAATTATGTTCGGATGTATTTGACCCGATTTCCGACATCACCCAAGGCAGCAAAGCTCTATGCCGGAGCTTGCGCATATTATGAAGCTTTGTCCCAGGCAGAGCGTGCGCGCGAAGTGTGTCCCAAAGTCATTGCGGTGGGTGGGGCGGCGGCAGGAGCAGCGGCTGAATCTTTGGGCAGTGCCCTTGAGAGGTCTGGCCGTTATCAAGAGTTCATCGAGTTTGCAGAAAAGACAATGGTTCGCTTGGCAGGGAACGCGTCCGAGAAAATCGAGATTTACCACCGCATTGAAGAGGCGGCAAAGCGGATGGGAAATTCTGCCAAGGCCGGAGCGGCAGTGCAGCAAATCCTCAGTGTCTATGAGTCGAACAAGAAATCCGTTTCCGGACCAGCTTTGTCGTTCGTAGCTGCCATCAAGTTTGCCAGGGAATATCCGCTCCTCGAAAAGTTCCGCAAGGAGCCCTTGGCAGCTGGGAAATCGGGTGCCGAGTTGGGTCAGAATATTGCCAAACGCAACCAGGCTCTGACCGCCCTGAAGGAAAAGTTCAGTGCCATGGCGCAGAGCCTTGGCGATGCGGAATGGTCTGTCGCCAGTTTGTATGTGATTGGTTACGCGCACGAGCTGGTTGCTGCAGAGCTTTTCAATCCCCCGCAGCCTCCCGGAATTTCTGGCGACGCGTGGCAAAAAGTGAAGGCCAAATTCGCAGAATTCGGTGCCGACTTTCAAAAGAAGGGTAAGGACTTTTACGCGAGTGCAGCGGTTCTGGTCTCGAAATTCGGGATTTACACCGAGTACGGTCAAAAAGTCATTGGAGCCATGGCACGTCTTGAGCCAACGAAATTCAGTAAACCTGATGATTGGGTTCCGGAAGCAGTCTTTGTCGGAACAGAGGTCATGGATGTCTCGAAAGTGCGAACTGCGCTTGAGTTGAAAGGAGAGTGACGATGTTTCAAGGGAATCGGTCGCTTTTCCTCACTTCGATTGTTGCAGTCGGCCTGATGGCCGGTTGTGCTTCAACTCCACCGTCTTCCGAGTCGGCATCGTCGTCGGAGCCGGCTGAGTCCCCGGCATCAAAAAATGGAAAATCAAAAGCCGCTGCATCCGAAAAGACTTCGCCCGCAGCTCCGGCCGCAGCGAAGCCCACGGGTCAACAGTCGAGTGTTTCATTTGCAATAACCACTTTGGCCAATGAAGAAACTTTTGCGGGTCAGATTCCCCAACCAAAACTGGAAGACGTGTTGCGTGAACTCGAGCAAGCCGTGCGGGAACGCAATGATGATGGTGGTGCCCTGATTTCCTATCTTGTCTTTCGCAGAATGTCGGGAGCAAGCAGGGACTTTTTGAGTGTACTTGAGAAACGGGGTTCAACCGCATCATCGCGAGACCCATGGATCTTGATCGAATGCGCCTATACAGCCTTGCTGCGTCGGGATTTCGGAATGGTTCAATATCTGCTGGACACTGCGGATGCCGTGGGCAAGGGCAAAGACAAGGTGGCCGCAGCTGTTCTGCACGCACGCGGGGTGATGTTTTACATCGAGAAGAAAACCGTTCTTGCAATGGCTGCATTCCGGGAAGCTGCAAAACAGAATTATGAGCCTTCTGCACTGACGTTGGCGTTGTTGGCAATTCGCACTGGTGATCATGAAGGCGCATTGGGCCAGTTGAATCGACTGAAAGATTCGGCTTCCCGGAATCTAAACGTCAAGGCCGCATTGGGCATCGCCTATCGCCAGGCGGGAAAAGCCGAAGAGGCGCTTGAGTATCTTCGCGCTGTTCAAAAGGCAAAGCCCGGCGACAAAAGACTTCTGTGGAATGTGGCACTCGCGATGGGCTCGATTCCAGCCCGGCGCAAGGAAGCTATCGGTCTTCTGGAGAAGTACAACGAGGCGCCAGGTTCAAATTTCGAGATTGACACCCGAGCCAGAAATTTTTTGAGCAAATTGCAAAGCCAGGAAGAAGCGGCGCGCGCTGAAGCGGCAAAAGCCAAGGCACCTGCTCCTGCAGCCGGCGAAAAGTCTGCAAGTTCGACACAAGCCACACCACCTGCAGGTGGAACTGGCGCAACAGGTAATGAGTAAAAAACTGGAAGGGAATTGACTTATGGCTCTGTTGCTTGTCGCAAACAAGGTGATGACCGGATATCCCGATTCCGTTGTTCTTGAAGCGGGGCAAATCATCATTGGTCGCCTTACGACGAATCACTTTGTGTTGTCGGGAGGTGCGATCGAGCCCATTCATGCGATGATCGAAACCGATCCTGAAACAGGCACAACAACAGTCGTCGACATGGCCAGCGACGTGGGTGTGATGCTGAATGGTCGCAAGATTGATGTAAGTGCAAACATCAAGGTTGGCGACCGCATTTCGATTGGCGATGTGACAATTGAAGTCAAACCTGCCGCAGACTCGTCGAATTCGAAAGCTCAGGCGCGCGAAGATACCGGACCCGACACACGCGAGGAAGCTCAAAAAGGCCAACAGCCTCGTGTTGTCAACTCGAGGTTGTTGTTCACCGCCGAGAAGGATCGTCGTTCTGGGGCGACTCTGGAAGTCGTTGCCTTTTGGGATCAAAGCATCCTCGACGTGCGTCACTACGGTGGAGAGCAAATTGCCGGAGATGAACCACGCAGCAATAAAGTGATTCTGGGCAACGAACACGAAGGCGACCTGATTGGCGTGGGCCCCAAAGCAAATACCCGCAACCTTCGGCTTGCCGACATCAAAGGGTCAAAAACAGTCGTTTACCTCAACGATGAGATGCGGGCCCGCGTTCGTCGCGGCGCGCGCTTTGAGCAGGTCAAGGGACCTTCGGAAGTTCAATTGGCTTCAAATGACATGGCTCTCGTGCAGCATGGCACCATCAGCTATTTCATGACCCGGGTTGCCCTGCCCAACCCCGTCCTGCGCAAGGTTGAAGAACTCGATGGCAAGCCCATCATCTTTTCATACGCCGCTGTTCTTTATCTCGTGCTGGCCTTGCTGATTGGAATAGCAAATGCAAACAATCCGCCACAAGAAGGTCCAAGCGACGAGGCCTGGGCGACTCAATTCACGGTTCGAACGCCGACACCCAAACCTACCGAGAAGTCGGAACCACCGGCACCAAAACCGACAGTCGCGATAAAGACTCCTGCACCCGAGAAAAAATCGACGCCTCCGCCAACACCAAAACCAAAATCCACCCCCGCTCCGAAGGTGGAGACTCCAAAGCCTGCAATCAATACCAACATACAAAGGGCGACTCCAAAGCCCGAGTCACCTGCCAAGAATCAAGGACCCGTGACCGGTGAAAAGAAGACAACCAAGGATCCATTCCTGGGACCTCAGAACAACAAGGCCAGCGCAGGCAATGGCGGTGGACCCAAGGGCGGAACTTCGGGAGCTTTTGCAGGACAACGCCAAGGCAACGACAAAGCCAGCATGATGGGTGTTGAAGGCGGAAAGAAGGACGAGCTGGGTGGATTGAACCTCGACTCTCTCGGCAGTGACATTGGCAAAACCATCAACGCAGAGGGAGCCGGCAAAATCGCAATTGGCGTGAAGGCCAACGGCGGTGGATTGGGCGGCGGCAGCGGCAGCGGAAAACGGGGAAGTATGGGCTTGGGTGGTATTGGCGAAGGCAATTCAATTTCGGCGGGTGGCCCAGGCAATGCCCTGAATGGCCTTGGTGCTGGAGGATTCGGTGCAGGCGGAAGTGGAGCCGGCGGACGCAGGGACAGCGGTGGTGGTGGCAAAATTCGTGTCGGATCGGTGGCCGCCCCATCGGGCGACAGCGTTCTTGAAGGAAACCTGAGCAAAGAAGAAATCGAAGCGGTCATTCGCGCCAATCTCGCAAAAATCAAAGCCTGCTATGAGCGGCGATTGCAGGCCAAGCGCGGGTTGCAGGGGCGCGTGACTTCTAAGTTCATCATCACGCCAGACGGCCGGGTTTCGACGGCAAACATTACCCAAAGCGATTTGAGCGATGGACCAACCGAGAGCTGTATTGCAAGCGAAATCAAACGGTGGAAGTTCCCGTTGCCACGGGGTGGTGGGCAAGTCTCGGTATCCTATCCATTCGTGTTCACGCCGAGTACATAAAAACGCCTATTTTTTGGGCCTTTCATGCGCTTGACTTTCAGGTTTTTCGCATTCCAGGCCGCCAAAAATTTATAACACACCAAAATTGCAGTCCATTCGTTGGGTTGCATCAGCCGAAGAATCAGACTAGGGTTTTAATGTTGACTGAGCAACCAAGAGGACCCTTCAGTGGCTGCCTCTGTGTTGTGTTCCTAGTTTGACGCGAACCGTTCAAGGCTCGGCCTCTGCAGGCCGAGTTATATCGAACAGCACCTTCGTTTGACAGGTTGCGGGGAGAGCATCGGTTCGGTTGCGTCCAGATGATGGGAGTGGGGAATGTTTTTGTTTCGTGTGAGTGGATGTTTGCTTTCAGTTGCCATGTTGGCAACCGTGGGCTGCATCGCAAAGCGCGAGTCTTCCGAATTGTTTTTGCGGGGATCCATCGCAGAGTCATCGGAAGTCGTGCAACTTGATCCGGTTTTCCTGTCGCGCCAACGCCTGGTGGAGAGCCGCTTCTTTGGATTTGACGACCAGGCCTCCGCCGAGAAGGCATCTGGTCGCGATGGTGCAGACGAGTCTGCCGATGAATCACCGGAGAATGAAATCGATGTCGCGATAGAGATGCCTGCGCAAGGCCTCAGCGGCAATAGCGTCATGAAGACCATTTTTCCAGTCGACCTCAGCTGGCCGCTCGACGGTCACATCACGAGTCCCTTTGGGATGAGGCATGGCCGTTTGCATGCCGGAGTTGACATCAAGGGATTGAAGGGTGACCCGATTGTTGCTGCTGCCGATGGCCAGGTGCTTCTCTCAAAGAGGAAGCGAGCCTATGGACTGGTTGCCATAGTGGGTCATGATCACGACACGCAAACGCTTTACGCGCACATGTTGCGCTTGGCCGTTCGTGAAGGTCAATTTGTCAGAACCGGTGAATTGTTGGGTTATGTTGGAAGGTCTGGCCGAGCCACTGGCTATCATCTTCACTTTGAAACGAGGGTTTCAGGAGGAGTTCCTCAGGACCCTCTTCGTTTTCTTCCCTCGGGTCGACCGGCAAAGGTTGGTTTCGCAGATAAAACCGGCTCTTTCTTGCGCTGAGTTTGCCGCGAATATTCATTCAGCAGAATGGCTGTAGCACTGGCCACGTTGAGGCTCTCAACGTGGCCAGTGCCGTTGATGCAAAGTTTCAGTTGTGATTCTTCAATCAACTTTGGGCTCACACCATCGTTTTCCGAGCCCATCACCAATGCCAGGCGACCTGGAAGTGTCGTGTTGTTCAGGGGAGAGCTTTTGACGTGACTTGAAGTCGCCGCAACGGTGAACGCAAATTCCCTGCGCAGCCTTTGCAGGAAAATGAGTGGTTCCCTGATTTCATACAGGTGGATGTGGACAGCACCTCCCTCGGCAGTCCGATGATATGCACCCGAGACCAGAGCCTTGAGCTGGTCGTTGTTCAGATTGAACAGGGCAATTCGTTGAACACCGAAATGCGCCGCCGTGCGTGCTATCGAGCCAAGGTTGTGTGGATTGGAAACACCATCCAGACAAAGAACGCATTCTGGCGCCTTGGGTTGTCCCGCTGCGAGTTGCTCGAAGAGTTCCTGCTCGGAAAGGAGTGCGGGTCGCTCAATCAGAAGGAGCACTCCTTCATGATGTTCAGAGCCTGAAAGTTTTGCGAGCTCAGCTTCTGTCACGATGTGGTAGGCGCGTTTTTGTTGAGCAAGATATTTAAGCAGAAAACCAAGTTTTTTTTGTTGGGTGGTCGTGCAATACGCGCGAACCACTTTGTCGGGAGCGGACTTGGAAAAGGCCAGGCAGGCATTGATGCCATAAATTTTCTGTTCAGATGGCTTCATTTTTCTCCCAGGAGTCTATCAACCTGGGCAAAATAACTTTCTTCCAGCGCGTCAAACTGCAACTCCTCCCCGCAGCTGTGAATCAATTGGGGAGCACGCTTTTCAAGAAGCCTCTTTTTGTGCGTTGCAACCGACAATTTGCAATTCAGTTCCAGATTGCACTTTGGACAAAAATAGGGAGCGAAAAAAGTTGTCACTTTTGCATTGCCCAGGATTTGCGGCACGATGTTCGCCTGGTCGATAAAAACCACCGAGCAATCCTCAAGAGTCACATCCGATTTTCGACAGAGGTTATTGATGAAGGATGACCATTCGCGAATCCCGAGCGAGTTGATGGAGCGGAGACCTGCGAGATTGATGAGATAGGCCTTGCATTCAGGCAGTGGAATCAACTTTGATTTGAAATTTTCATGAATTTCGCCATCCACGAATACACTCAAACACTCATCCTTGTTGCCTTCAATGCGGAGCTGGAGATTGTCATAATTGAGATTGCTCAGGTGACTCATTGATGCCTCGCGGATAGTCAAACCGTAGACTTAAGTTTCTCACGTTGTTGAAGGTTTGCAAGCCTCGAGGCGTGCATATTAACGTGGCAAAACGGAGAGATGCCCAAATATCAAGGACAAGCCGTGTGGAGTTTGACTGGTTATCAACTTTTTGTGTGGATAAGTGCCAAGAATAAATTTTTATATTTTTGTAACATTCCGTTATTATTTTGATTTTTCTTTCGTCGTTTAAATGGTTCATATTTAAAAACAATACTCAAGCTAGCGCTACATATGATGTTTCTTTTGGTGATAAAGCACTATCTGTGGTGCCTGTACCGAAGGGCGGCTCTGTGTTTTAACAATCCGGCCGCGCAATGACGGAGGAGGGACATCTCATGAGCCTTCGTGATCAATTTTTGAAAGCTGGTCTTGTTTCCAAGAAACAGGCCAAGCAGGCCGAGACTCAGGCCAAACAAAAAGAGCACCAGGCAAAGAAGAACAAGGCAGTTGCCGAGGAAGTTGCTGCAACAAAAGCCGAAGAGCTGCATGAGATCGAAAAAAGCAAGTTCGAAAAGCAGCAGCGGGATTTCGAGTTGAACATGCAGCGCGAACAGTTGCGCATGCAGCGTGAGAATTTTCTGCGTTGTCAGCAATTGATGAAATCGAATGCTGTCAACGAGTCAAAAGCAGTCGAAGTCTATTTTTTTCTGGAGCAGGAGAGATTCGTTCGCAAGGTTCTTGTGACGCCCTGGCAGCGTGAAATGCTGGCACGGGGAAAAATGGCCATTGGAAGGCTCAGTGAGCAGGTGGATGAATTTTTGATTCTGCCTTACAATACCGCCCGTACAGTCATGGACCTGCATTCTGGCTTCATCATCACGCTGCACTCCGAGGTTTCGGACGACAGGGAAGTTCAGTCTGGAGAATGACGTTTCAGAGAAAGGATCTTTATGTCGAACGGAAAGATGATTGGTTTTCTTGTGGGCGGTGTTTGTATGGGGCTTGTGGCAGGAACTGTCGTCACCATGGCGATGGTCAAAACACCTTCGGCCCAGTCGTCGTCTGTCGGCGCTGCAGATGCCTTGTCAGCAGGAAACACTCCCATCTTTGAAGTGGATGGCAAGCGTTTGACTCGTGAAGATCTCCCCTCGGAAGTGCAGGATCAACTTTTCCAGATGCAGAGCCAGATGCACGAAGCAACCTTGGCTTCGCTCAAGGAAGTTGGATTGCGCATGGCACTGGCTGCCGACAAGAAGGTGGACACCAAGGGAGGAAAATCCCTTCCCGAGCTCAGAACTTTGCTCGAGGGCAAGACGATATCCGAAGCAGAGATGAGGGCATTTTTCGATGCCAACCAAAAGAGCTTGCCCCCTGGTACCACATTTGAACAGGTTCGGCCGCAGTTGGAGCAATTCATGCAACAACAGCAATCGGGAGATCAGGTTCGCCAGGAAGTAGCCAAGCTCGAGGAAAAGGGCCGATTGAAGGTGTTATTGAAAGCTCCTGTCGCGCCGTTTGTGCAGCTCGATCTCACGGGATTGCCTTTCCGTGGCAGCGAATCGGCCAAGGTTGTCGTGGTTGAAGCCTCCGACTATCTTTGTCCACACTGTCGACATGCCAATGAAGATGTCGAAAAAGTGCTCAAGGAATACGGTTCAAAGGTCAAATTCGTTCAGGCCAACTTTGCTCTTCGCCCAACAGGTTTGAGTGGTGTTCTGGTTCGCGGTGCGTATTGCGCCAACAAGCAGGGGAATGATCAATTTTGGAAATATCACGAGAAGGCTTTTGCTGTGCCACTGGAAGCGGCGAACCCAATTTCTCCCAATACAGATAAAGCTTTTGCAGACACAGCCATCAAGGCTGCGCAGGATGCGGGCTTGAATGCTGCTGAATTTGAGAAATGCCTCGCAGCCGAAGAAACAAAGAAGAGTGTCGAAGCAGCCAATGCCAAGCTGACATCCGTTGGGGTCACGGGCACGCCAACCTTCTTCGTGAACAACCGCAAGATTGGTGCTCCGCAGAACCTGGCGAGCGCTGTTGCTGCCGAGTTGGAACGCCTGAGCTCGAATCCATCCAAAGCAAACTGATCTGACTTGTTCTTGTTTAGCTCCGCGCTTCAATGAAAAGAGCGACCTTCATGCGAAGGTCGCTCCAAGTTTGTCTGGGGAAGACAGAATCACTTCGGGATCAATTGCTGCTTTTGCATGTCTCCAACCTATAGTTGATGGAATCCACTTTTTCCTCGGTGCCGCCATTCTTCGAGACCCATGCTTCGCCATCCTTGAACTGAATGCTGAGCACGTTTGAAGAAGCTGCGGCAGGATCAACCTTGGCAACCTGCAGCGTTCCCGAAACAGGCTTGCAGTTTTCGGAGAACTTGACGTTTGCGTAAGTCAAATTGATTTGCATTCCACTGGTGCGCACGATCTTGATTTGACCGCTTTTGATCGTTTTTGAAATCAGTTTCTGGGAACCCGATTCGCGCACTGTTTCGATCTGCAATGGAGCGTCTGCAAGGCTCTCGTAGCTGTGTGATTCGCTGGTCTCTTTGCCGTCTTTCGTGATCTTCACATTGCCGCTCGACTTGATTGCCAGCGACTTTTGAAGGGTCAGTTTGCCATCGGCAAGCGAAGCTTCACCAAACGTGGCGGAACGGCTGCCACTGTGTTCAGACTCGCGAGAGTGGACCACAACCGAATCCTTTTTGACCACAATACTGTGAGAGCGGCTGCTGGAGGCGGCCATTGTCATGCCTTCATAAGAAGACAGTTTGCCTTCGAGAATACCGACAGGGCCTTGCGCAGTTTTGCATTCGAGGGGCAGTTCGGACCCCTCAAGTGGCTTGAAGATCCGTTCAAAGGAAGAGTCGAGCGAGACGCTTCTCTCAAAGCTGCCTTTTTTGGTGGTACGTTGGCTGTTTTTGTCAAGTGACTTTGACTTCTTCAAGGTCAGCACTCCGTTTGCGACCGCGCATGACTTCGCATGGGTCTTGTTGCTGCTCGCGACGAGACCGAGAGCGGAATTGGAACCCGCTGAGTCATCCACCGACAATTCCAATGCAACGTCCTCTAAATGATCGGCAACGACTTCATCGGATTCGTCGGATGCAATCATCAGATTTGAATTGATTGCAGATGAATCGTTGGTGTTCAGTGGTGATTTGCCGCACGCAACTGCAAGAATGGAAAGGGGAGCCAGAACGAGAAGATTGTTGATACGGTTTTTCATAAAGACCTCCCATCGCGGAATTGCGATTAGTCTTCTTAACGGCATTTTGTTTTCTGCACTTGAATTGAAAATTATACAGTATTAAATTCAATTAGTTATAAAATTCAAAAAGATGCAAGAGATATTTTTTTGCACATTTTCAGGTCTGCGTCGTCGTGATTTCCGCGATGAAGGCTGAGCGTCCCGGAACCATGAGTGAATCATGAGAAGGGTTCTCAACAACCTCAAAGGTTGCATCCAGATTCCGGGACAATCCAATGTTCACGACTCGTGTCAAGCGCGTGGATGAATCCAGCAGTACAGACGTTGGGTTGGACCCGAAGTGAACTCCTGTCAGGAATGCACGCTCTCCATCCTGAAGAGTTTGCAATTGCAGGTTCGATGATTGCGCTTGTGCAACCGTTGCAAGTTCAAGAACCTTCCGCAACAAGCTCCAGGTTTCCTTGGAACCGATCGGACAGGTGGCAACGTGAACATGACTCCCGTGATTTGAGGTTTCTTTCAACTTCAAAAGTGCGGGTGAATGGCTGTAAATGGAGTTTGCGGAAAAGTGGGCTTCAATCTGCCATGCGGGATTCACAACCTTGATCTTTTCTGCCCAAAGATGTCCTTCAAATCCTTGACCCGAATTGATGTCGGTGCATTCGCAAGACTCCTTTTCATTTTCGAGCATGGCCCCGTAGTCTTCAAGGAAAAAATCCTGTTCGGAATAAAAGACCGCGGGCATTGGGCTCAATTTGTTGTTGCGAGTCTTGTACCCGGTGCGCGGAAAGCTCAAGACTTTGCCGCCATTTTTGCGGAATTCGCTCAATGTTTTTCGTTCTTCGCTTGTCAGTTCAAAAGCATGTCCAGGAAGAATAATGAGTTTGTAATTGGAAATGTTTTTTTGCTCTGATGCAATGCTTCGCGCAAACCAGAGTCCCCAGGCGTGGCGATGACAGAATTGCGCGACGAGGTCGAGTTGCTTGCGGGTGGAGTAGTTCACGCTTTGTGAGGTGATCTCGTGGCTCCACAGGCTCTCGGAATCGTGAATGCATAGAACATCGCGAGCGGGCAAGGGAAGGTTGTTTTTGAATCCGAATGCATTTCCAAGCCCTGCAAAGACTTGGTTCTTTGCATCGATGAGCTTTTCCTGTTGTGATTTTTCAATTCTCACATCGTGAGGAACGACGCCGTCGTGATATTGCTCGCAACCACCTGGCATCCGTTGCCAACTGAAATAGAGCATTCCGTCAGCACCCTGGAATGCGGATTGCATGCCCCACAGAAGGAGCCAGTCGAAATTGAATCGTCGATTTGTTGGCTGCCAGTTCACCTGCAGTGGTTGCTGCTCAAGAATTGTAAAGTGTTTCTGTCTGGCCGAGCGCATCAGTGCAAATTGCCATGCGGATGTTGTCGGGTGAGGCTCCGATTCCATTTGGTAGTGATCAAATCCCACATAGTCGAGGTCTTCTGACGCCTGCCACGGACACAGGTCGGTGAACAAGGTCATGAGATTGTGGGTGATGGGGCGGCCGGGGCTGTGCTTGCGGATGATCTCGATCTGGTCTCGTTGAAATTGGCAAAGAGCATCGTTGCTGAACCTGCGAAAATCGAGTTCCATATGCGGGTTTTGATCTGCCCAGGAAGCAAATGGCAAATCGATTTCCTCAAAGCCGCGATAACGCTGCGACCAGAAACAGGTGAACCAGTCGTCATTCAGGGTGTCGATTTCTCCGTTGTATTTTTTTGCAAGCCACTGTTGGAAATTCCGGCGTGCGTGTTTCGTGTAAAGGAAGACGGAATTGTGGCAACCGAATTCATTGTCTGTCTGCCAGGACTTCACTGCGGGGTGTGCGCCAAAGGTTCGGGCGTAAAGTTCGGAAATGCGCTTGTTTTCGGATTGGTAAACAGGGTGATGAAAATCATAATGACGGCGTGAACCAAACGGAATCTGTTGTCCGTTGCGTGTGACCGGCAGAATGTCGGGGTGTTTGTCGATGAGCCATTTGGGTGGCGTTGCAGTGGGTGTGCAAAAAATAACATCGATTGCATGCATTTGGGCGAGGTCAAGCGCCTGCAGGAAAATGTCGGATTTGCAATCGCCAGGAGTGGGTTCAACCGTGGCCCAGCTGAATTCTCCCATGCGGATTGTGTGTATGTTTTGTTTTGCCATGCGTTTGAAATCTTCCGCAAGGCGTTCCTTGGTTGACAGCCATTCCGTTTTTCCGCTGTCGACCCTGCGTGTGAGCGTTGGGCGTTGGGAGATGTAATCCGGATAGTAGGCAGCTCCCAGCTTGAAAAGGTTTTGTTTTTGATTTGTCATGATGGCCTCGTTCTATCTCGCTGAGTGGAATTTAGTCTATGGTTTCGAGTCCGGTTGAAAAACCCGTTGAGGGTTGGCAAACGTAAAGTTTTGGCAAAATTCCCGTGGCCTGAGTGTAGGGATTCGAGGTGGATGCGAATCTCTCAACCAGTGCATCGCAGATTCCGCGATGCACGAGCTGGATGGTAGAGCCACCGAAGCCTCCGCCCGTCATGCGTGAGCCGACCAGTGCTTCAGTCGCGAGTGCGGGCTGAGTCCGACACAATTCGCGGACGACAGCTTCCATTGAGGAGCAGGCCGAGTTGAGTTCAGGACAAGTGACCTCATAGAGTTGATCAAGAGACTTGTGACTGGCGCGCATTGCGTTTGCAAGGCTCAGAAGATCACCTGACGAAAGAGCCTTGGCCGCAGCCATCACCCTTGAATTCTCCAACATGGCGTGGCAGGCCCGTTTGGCCAGCGTTTTCGACTCCGGGTTGTCTTCCAGTAAAGTCTCCAGCTGGATGAGATATTCAGCTTCCGTGGCAATCGCCTGAAATCTTGGAAGTCGTGCGAGTTCGCCAAGGGAGTGTGCTCCCAGGCCCAGTTTTTTATTGAGCTGCTTGAGAGCATTTTCGCAACTTGCCCGTCGTTCGTTGTAAGCGCTTTCCGCCAAGGAGTGGTTCACACCGGTTTTGAAAATCACAAGGCTGTGGTTGTGAAACGCTTCATGTGCTTTTGCATAGCTGATGTGGAAGCCTTGGGACACCGGGAACTCGAGAAAATCAATGCGGGTAAAGTGGTCGGCTCGCGAACATAAAACCGCCAGTTGATCCATCAGCCCACACTTTGTACCGGCGAATCTGTGTTCGACGTACATTGCGAGCCGCGCAATGATCGCGGCATCAAGAGGTACGCCGGCCAATGTGTTCAGTTGACCCAGGATTGAAATGCAAAGCGCAGCTGAGCTGCTGAGTCCAGCTCCTTGGGGCAGGTCGGAGTCGAGAATGATGCTCAGGCTGTGATCGTGCCACGGCATCCGTTCGAACTGACGCGTTCTCAATGTTGCTTCGAAAATCGCGAAACATCCGACGAGGTATTTTGACCAGCCGTGTGCATCGAGTTCGTTCAATCGAACTGCATCACTCTTTTCGACACCCGTGTCCAACAATTGATTTGCAATCAACCTGATGTCATTGCCGGTCAAATGCAGGGTTGCATTTGAACTGCGCGAGGCTACAAAAACTTCACTGACTCGTCCTGTCAGCAGCTTCAGGCTGGAATGGATTCCCAGGTTGAGCGCTGCCGGCATCACCATCCCGCCATTGTAGTCGGTGTGTTCACCTATCAGGTTGACCCGACCCGGCGCGAAGCTCACCAGGTTTTGAACTGTTGAGCCGGGATCAATGGGAAGCGGATGTACGCCTTGTGTGATTTGCATCGGAGAAAATTCCTTTTTTCTTCCTGGCGGGAATATTGGGTTGATTCAGCTTTCGAAGTTGCCGACCTCGACTTCCATTTTTCTGAGTTCAGCAGCCTTTTCTTCCGGAAAAGTATCATTGATGAAAAAACCGGTTCCGCTTTCAACACCGGCCAGGTACTTGAGTTTCTGTGCGGTTCGATAGGGTGGATAAAGTTCGATGTGCCAATGGTAGCTTGGGCAGTCTGCATCGTTCGCGCGCGCCTGGTGATGCGCCATGATGTAAGGCATGGGGAAATTGAAAAGCTTGTCGTATTTGAGCAGAACGGTCTTGAGGACCAACGCCAAATCTCGTCTCTCGCGTGCATCCAGTTGGTGAATCAGGGGACGATGTTTCCGGGTCGTGATGTGCACTTCGTATGGGTAGCGGGCCGCAAACGGAACCCAGGCAACGACAGATTCAGTTTCAAAGACGATGCGATGCTTGTCTTGAATTTCCTCTTTTGCCATAGAGCAAACCAGGCATTCACCTGTTTTCTCATGATGTGCAGCTGCGGCCCGGTGTTCCGCGGCAACAAAAGGAGGAACATGATTGAACGAGTAAATTTGTCCATGGGGATGGTGCAGGGTGACTCCTATCTCTGTCCCCTTGTTTTCGAAAGGAAAAATGAATTCAATCTTTGGGTCCTTGGCAATCTCGAGACAACGGTCCTGCCAGACTGCGACCAGTCCTTCAATTTGCGACAGAGGTTCATTGGCGAGTGTGGAATCATGTCTCGGAGAATACAGCACCACTTCGCAACGTCCCGTGTGCTTTCCATCCGCCTGTGAGAGTCCAGGAAACATGTTTTCGAAGACGGCCCAGGAATAAAGTTCCGGGCTTGGTGGAACTTCGGTTGCAAAGGTTGATCCATCGTTGACAGGTTTCACCGGGCAGAGTGGGCAGTATTCGCGGGGAGGCAGGAAAGGGCGATCCTGCCGACTGGCCGAGATGCTGACAAATTCGCCGCGCATGGCATTCCAGCGCAAGTGCGGAGGAGTCCAGGTTTGTGGGCGCACCAGGCCCGATTCCACGGGCTCAAAGTCCCGCGCAAATGGCCTGCGGCTGTATTGAATCCAAACACGGCCATCCGGCTTGCGCCATTCGAATTTGTGCAGCATGGGTTTGAGTCTCCTGGTTCAGACGACAATTCTAGCCTGAATTGCGCTGAACGACAAAGATTCACACATGTTTCATGGAATGCTGTAACGGCTGCACATGCGCGGGCGTGGAGTCGTGAGTTGTCCTGAATTGGTGCACGGCGAGGAACCACTGCAGACCGAAGCAGGACTCGAAACTTGACTTTTGTTCGAGGTTCCCAACTGACCGTCTGTATTTGCTCCCCAGCAGTAGACATTTCCCTCGAGTGTCATCATGCAAGTGTGAAGGTCTCCAGCTGAAATAGACATGGCAGTTGTTGTTGGAGCGGGATCGATGATGGTTGGCGATTGTTTGCAGAAGGTGATGTTGGCGATTCCGGTTCCCGGGTTGCAATCTTCTCCGCTGGCCTGGTCGGTTGTCGTGACTTTTCCAACGCCGAGCTGCCCTGAAGTGCCCAATCCCCAGCAATAGACCTGGGAGTCCTCTGTGAGGGCGCAGGTGTGATTTGAACCAGCCGAAATTTGAACGTACTTCAAGGCCGGGCTCGTGAGCTTGACTGGAGTGGTCGAAGAGGTGGTGTTCCCCAATCCAAGCTGTCCCACCGAGTTGTCGCCCCAGCAGTATATTTCACCGCCTTTTGTCAGGACACAGGAGTGGTTGTCTCCGGACGTGATTTGCGACACATCCTCATTGAATCCCAGTGAGACTGGAAGGGATGAGTCGGTCGTGCTTGAATTTCCAAGTTGTCCGGAGTTGTTTTTACCCCAGCAAAAGGCTTGTGTGGTGGTGCTGGAGGATTGGAACTGCAGCGCGCATGTGTGACTCTTTCCCGCTGCCACAGAGAAGATTTTCGAATTCTGATCACTCAGGTCGCCTTTGCCAACGGCATACACTGAGCCAGAGCTTCCCGAGGACGTGTTGTTGCCGGTGCCGAGCTGACCCGAGTCGTTGTTGCCCCAGCAGTAGAGTTTTCCAAGCACGCTGCCCGAATTCGATATCGCGCAGGCGTGTGTTCCGGTTTTGCTGACGGCGATTCCGATCGGGATGTCACCTGCGGGAAATCCAACAGGGTTGTTGAATGCAGTTTGATTTCCTGCCAATCCCAATTGGCCGGAAGAATTGTTACCAACACATCGGACCTGTGCCGTGCCCGATGCAGTTCCAAGTGCGCAGGTGAAGTTGGAACCAGATGCCAGCTGGACAAAAGTGAATCCAGCAGTTGTTTGGGTTGTTGAACTCGTTGAACTGGTTTGTGGATATGTGTACGTCGCCTGACTCAACGTGTTGGCAAGACCCAAACGACCATCACTCCGCCCCCAACATTTGCTCACTCCATTGTCGACAAGGCAGGTGTGCAATGCGCCCGCTGAAATTGATGCATATGTTGACGAGGTGCATTGTCGACAGATTGAGGGCGTGGAGGCGTATTCGGGTTGGAGACCATCAACGGACATCTCGGACGTGTTGAATGAACCTGGAAGTGCAAACCATCGCAAATTCAATTTTTCGAGTTTTCGTTCAAATGTAAAATTTGCAGAACTGACCGTATTGGTGATTGTGTTGCCTGTGCCGGAGCCTCCCTGTGTTGGACTCGAAAAGCTTCCAGTTGTGACAGCAAAGACAGATTTGAATGTTGATGATGTGTCCTTTGCGGGTGTGCTTGGAATCAAAAATGAAGATGTCACGGCAGAACTGAATGAGACACTGTCGTTTGAAGAACTTATCGTTTTCGCTGCCGATGTGACGCTCAGTCCG
Source organism: Silvanigrellaceae bacterium (assembly GCA_049423385.1). GTDB lineage: Bacteria > Bdellovibrionota_B > Oligoflexia > Silvanigrellales > Silvanigrellaceae > RFOM01. The sequence continues at coordinate 40,325 of JBMSQQ010000005.1, forward strand.
GCGGGGGAACCGACGACGTCTTGTTGCACAACCGTGGCGGTATAGTTGAAACTGGAAATATTGCTCGAAATAGCAAAGCTTGCAGTGTTTGACACGTTGCAAGACGAACTCAAAGAAGGTTTCGACAACGCATTCAGGTTCAGCTGATAACTCGTGATCTCAATGAATTTAACAGTGTCGCTTGTGCAAGAACCGGATGCGTCGCAAGCACGCGCCTTGTATTTGCAGGTCCCGTATTCAGTGGTGGAAAATGCCTGGCTGATATTGGAACCCGTAATTGGATTGGCGCAAGAGAAACCGCTGGATTTGTTGAAAGGCGATGAAGCATCGCGCACGAGGCTGTATGTGAGCGTCTCGCCATCGACGTCGGAAGCACCAGTACAAGAGAGCGTCCAGTTTCCTGTTCGACCAGCCTTGACGATGTCGGTTGTTGAGTTTGAATCGCATATGACCGTACCTGTTGGCGGGTCATTTTGCGCGGTGATGTTCAACTGAAATGTTTTGGATGCAGACAGACCTCCGGGATCTGTAACTGTGAACGTGATGTTCAAGATACCGTTCGCATTCGCGTTCGGAGAAATTGTTCCGGTACAGTTTGGCCAGGTTCCGCTCCAGGTGACCCTCGAGCTTCCCGAGACAAGAGTTGAATTTCCGGTTGTGTAAGACAAACGGTCTGACGTGCAGACATACTGGGACGCATTCCCTGCGTTTTTGTCGATGTCATCAACGACGAATGCAACTGCGACAGAGGAGTCTTCATTGACCGTTTGGGAATTGATGGTCGAAGTGATTTCGGGAGCATGATTGGAGCCAAGAACTGTCAATTTGAAGGTCTGCTCCGCCGTCGCAGCCGGATTTCCATCGTTGAACGAAAACTTGATGTGGATGGTACCGGACTGCAGATTCTTTGGTGTCAACGTCGCGGAACAGTAGGGCCAGGTTCCACCCCAGGCAACAGCTCCTGTTGGCTCAACAAGGCTGGAATTGTCACCCGCCAATGTTGACACTGAATAACTCAAGTTCGGGGAATTGCATTCCAATGGCCCATCAATATCAGTCATCTTGAATTCTATGAATTTTGCTGCCGCCTCGCTTGTGGTTTGATCTGCAATCGGCTCCATTTCCGGAAAGTCATTGACCGGACGAATATTCAAGACAACGGTTTGTTCTGAAGAACACTTGTTTATCCCCGGATCATTGTCACAAACTTTGTATGAAAACGAATCGATGCCATTGAGGTTCGGTTTGGGCTTGTAGGTGCCGTATGCAGGCGAGCCCAAACTGGGAACATTAACAGGAAACGTAAAATCCCCGAGGGTAGGACTCGCGGTCCATTCATATTTCAACGCATGATTGATACGCTTTGTATTGTCGTCGAATGCTGCCATCAGAATGCTTGTTCCGATGGAATCTTCGTCCAATGTCTCCGACGCGGCACCATTGGAACTGATGTATGGTTCAGTGTTTGTAGAGTTCACCGTGACTGAAAATGACGATTTGCTGACTTTTGAATCGTCCGATGGATCCTTGAGGCTCAACGTGATTGTTGCTGGAGTTTGGCTCGCATATTTCGTTTTTATGCTGATTCCACATTCAGTCGTTTCACCTCCTGTGACTGTTGCGTCACCCCAGGTCTTGCTTTCCACAGTTCCGCTGGAAGTTGTGCTGATGTAAACAGCAGCGTCGTTGCTGCTGGATGGAACGACGTTCATGCATTTCACGGAATCATCGAAATCAAAAATACGAAAGCTTATGGGGTTGAGTTGGGTATCTTCGTTCGCCGTCTGATCGCCAATCTGCATGATCAGCGGAGCATTGTTTGGCCGCTCGGGAGTTGGTGCTGGAGTTGGAGTTGGAGTTGCTGCCGTGATTGCCTTTGGAGTTGTCCTTGGTGAAGATGTGGAAATAGGAGTTGGGATATCGACAGAATTTGTTTCGGCGGGCGTCTCGGATTGAACTTCGTCCTCTTCCAATGGCGGTGCGGCGCGAAAGCATGCGCTGACGCACAAGAGCATCAGCATGGAAATGGTCGATTTTTTTACTGAACTTGCCCGCATCTTGTCGCTGCCTTTCCATAAAAACAGATCGGCAGAAAGCTTCAAGAATTTGAAACATTACAGGGTCAAGCGTCGAATTATTGATGCTTTATTTCAGAGAAAAAGTGATGTTATTCGGAAGAAATTGTCACTTCTGTCAAGATGTTGATTCGCAATCAATTTTTAAATCATTTATCCGAAAACCTCCTTGGGAGGTATTGAGTGAAATTGGGCTCATGCCATAAATGCCGGACAAATATCCGATATTGCCTGGTAAAAATGACGACAGTCACGCTGACTGCGGTTTCCGCAATTTGTGCGATGGGGCAGGCAATTGCTTCCGAGGGAGATATCGCGGTTGTGCAAAGAGGCGGAACTTCCTACAACAAGGGAAACCTGTCCCGGGATTATCGTTACCCGACATATTCTCTTGCAGTGTCTCATTCATTCTATACAAACCTCGGCAAGTCGGGGCTTGAACTGTCGAACAGCGTCAGCTTGAGCCACTCGACATTTTACACACTCAAGACTCCGGAACTTGCATTCAATGTTGTAGCCAAGGCTCCGCATCAGCTTTTCGAACCAGCATTTTTCTACAATGCCTGCTTTTTTGTCTACTCACGCCTGCGTCCCTGCGCTGCGGCTGGTATTTCAGCTGTTTATTTGAGGCACAATGCTCAAAACTACATCATGACTTCCGCTTTTCCAGCTCAAGCCAAACTCCAGATTGTGGGTCCGAACGGAATTTTTGTGGAGGGTGGGGCCACGTGGCGGCGATTCTCTCAAAGGACCCAGGGAAATGTTGCATGGAATCAGGATACAACGGCCTTTTTTGGCTTTGGGCTGATCTTCCTCAGTCAGTTTTGAGAAATTTTTCTTTCCCTTGAATATCGAATCCTCAATTCATGCGACGGAGGCGAACGAAACAGAGCCGGTCAACTCATCGGCCGTAAGAATCAAGCTGGGTTCCACGAGAATAACGACCCTGTCAGTCAGCTTTCCAATCCCAATCAGGCAATGAGTGTGACTGTGTCCACCGATATCAGGAGAGGGCTCGATGTTGTTGATTTTGAAGTCGAGCACCTCACGGACGGTATCCACGATAAGGCCAACCTTGCGTGACCAGATGTCGACGATGATGATGCAGGTCTCCCTGTTGTACTCGGTAGTGGGCAGGGAAAATTTTCGACGAAGATCCATGACCGGCAATACTTTCCCACGCAGGTTGATGATTCCCTTCATGTAGACCGGCAAATTGGGAACATGGGTGATCTCACCCAGACCGATGATCTCCGAAACAGTTCGAATCGGGACTGCGTAGGTCTCACTGGCAAGCTGAAAACTCAGATATCTTCCTTCTTCAGCTGTTTTGCGCATACTTCGTTCCACCGGATGACCTCCTCGTTCACTTCGCATGGACGTATCGGCAAATCTGAGAAAATTTTCCGTGTCGTCTTTGGACTCAGGTCGGGATTTTGACATGATTTTTTTCCAACAGACACCGATATCTCCAAAGACACCATAGGAGGTTTGCGCGTGTCGGCCAATCGTGAGGAGATGACACTCAAACAGCTTGAAGAAGACGTCGTCGGATTCGGGAGAATTGCCGAACTGTTGCGGCGTGATGCCGGTATCAACTTGAGCTTGTCTGCAAAGAACAAGACACTGCTTGCGAGCCGAATGTTCAAGATCATGCCACAGCTCGGACTGCAGAGTTACCAGGATTTGTATTTGGCATTGAATTCTGGACAGCAACAGATCCGTGAAGCATTCATCAGTGCGATAACCACAAATACAACTCATTTTTTTCGAGAGCCAGCACATTTTTCGGCTTTGGGAAGTCTTGTTTGCGAACTTCGCAACAGGCAAGACATCAAGAGATCTCGTGAAATCAGAATCTGGTGCGCAGCCTGCAGCACCGGTGAAGAAGCGTATTCGATCGCCATGATTGCGCGTAAGCATCTGCCAGTCACGGATAACTGGAAAATCAGGATCTTGGCATCCGACATTGATCGTGAGGTGTTGTCTGTTGCTGCCCGTGGGGTTTATCCGGCGACAGCGCTCGAAAGTGTGCCACAGGACTGCAGACAGCAGTTTTTTGATCGAGGTACCGGCAATTCTGCCGAATTTGTCAGGGTCAAGCGTGAGATTCGTGATTTGGTGACATTCGCCCAATTCAACCTGATGACCACGAGTTATCCATTCCAGGGCAAATTCGACATTATATTTTGCAGGAATGTGATGATCTATTTTGATCGTCCTGAAATCCACATGACGCTTGAAAAGCTGACATCGGTTTTGGCCGTTGGTGGATTCCTGTTCCTGGGTCATTCGGAAACAATCATGGGCGGATCGCCCTCGCTCAAATCGCGGGCAGCAGCGGTCTATGAACGACTTCCGCCTGGCCGAAAAGGAGAAGCGGCATGAACAGCAATTTCAAAGTCAACGAGTATCTTTTGGTGGTGGAGGATGACTTTGAACTCCGCGAAGCGATTTGCGAAACGCTTGATGCGGCAGGATGTCCCATCCATGCCGTGGCGACCGCAGAGGATGCCTTGACGTTTGTTCGCAACAACACGTGTTTCGCGATTGTCAGCGATTTCAGAATGCCGGGAATGAATGGAATTCAGCTTTGCAAACTGGTCAAGGAAGAGCTTCCGCGAGTCAAGTTTGTGATTCTGACGGGATATGCAGACAAGCAAACAGTGCTTGATGGATTTCGCGTCGGAATCGATGATTTGCTTGAGAAACCACAGGACCTCGTGCGTCTCAGGGAAATGGCGGATGGTTTTGTCTCCAAGCGTGCTGCTGAGGTTTTGCAGGAACAGGAAGAGCTGAAAGTCATCAGAAAGATTTTCTGTGATGAGGCCAATGATCTTCTCAGGGACATCGAGAGTTACATCTTCAAGCTTGAGGACTCTTCTGGCCAGTCTGATGTTGTCGATGTTCTATTCAGGAAAGCACACACCTTGAAAGGCTCTGCAGGAGCCTTTCAAGGCGCAGAAAAAATTGGCGCAGTGACCCACGCTTACGAAAATTTGCTGCAAGCAATCAAGAAGGGGAAATTGGTTCCTTCCCAGGCATTGACCCAGGTACTTCTGCAGGCAGCCGACGTGATCAAAAACCTCGTCAAGGATTTCGAAAATTTCAAAGAGACCAGAATCAATCTTCAGCCCTTTATCGACGCACTCAATCAGTGGACAGAAGGTCGTGCCGGCGGAATGGTTCAGTCCGCACAGGATGATTCGAGCCGAGGGATTGAGTCCCGGACGGATATTCCACTCATCAATATTGCTGCTCCGGAACAGCTGTCTGCCCTGGGGTCTGGACATGAGGCAACCACGACTTCCGAAGAGGAAGAGGATGGAATTCTTGTCAGCATCGACAAATTGAACTCGTTCATGGAACTTTCAGGTGAACTGGTTGTTCTCAAGAATGCATATCATGCGACCATCAAACATGTTTCCAAGCTTTCGATACCTTCGGAGCAAAAGCAGCGCCTTGAGGAGATGAATCAATCCCTGGACAAAATCTCGGAACAGATACAGGGCCAAATCATGGAAGTCCGAAAGGTGCAGTTGAAAGTCGCTTTTCAGAAGTTCCCCAGAATCGTTCGGCAGGCCTCGCAGGATTTGAGAAAATTTGTCCGACTGGAGATGAGTGGAATCGATCTTGGCGTCGACAAAAGTATTGCAAAATCGCTTTCAAGTTCGCTTGTTCACGTTTTGAGGAATTCGGTTGATCATGGGATAGAAAATGCTCCCGCCCGCCTCGAGGCTGGAAAGCCCGAGCAGGGTACAATTCGAATTGTTGCCAACCAGGTTGGTGAAAGGATTCTCATCACGATTGAGGATGATGGCGCTGGTATCGATCCCGATGTCATCCGTAGAAAGGCCGTTGAAAAGGGAGTTGTCGATCGGGAGACTGCCTACACCATGAGTGCTGCCGAAGCGCTTGATCTGATCTTCAAGGCTGGATTTTCGACTGCTGAAAAGGTTTCGAATGTTTCCGGCCGTGGTGTTGGAATGGATGTGGTCAGAACCGAAATTTCCAAATTTGGCGGCACGGTGACTGTGGATTCCACAGCAAAGAAGGGAACAATCATCACGTTGATGATTCCGGTCCCAAAGACGGTGCTGGTGGAAAATACGCTTCTTGCAGAGAGCGGCGGACATCAATTGGTGATTCCATTGATAAGTATTTCGAAAATCGCTCCTGTCAAGGATTTGATACTTTCAAAGGTCGAAGGTCGCATGACGTGTCAGCATGACGGCGTGACAATCCCCTTGGGTGACTATCGCAGCTTCATTGAATCTCCGTTGCACGGCAGTCCGCTCGAGAAAACCGATTTTTCGCCCGAATCTCTCGTGTTGATCATTTCACACAAAGGACATTCGCTTGCACTTGTCGTCGACAAGGTGATTGACCAGATGGAAGCTGTGGTTCGCCCGTTTGACAATGTGGTTGAGCGGCTTCCTGGTTTCAAGGGAACGAGTCTACTGGATTCTGAAAGAGTGGCTTTTGTTTTGGATGCCGAATCCCTTGTCACTGAAGCCTACGCGAGCTGAGGAGTTATTATGCTGAATATTGTTCAGGATGCCCTCGATGAAAAAAAATCAAAAGGCCCGCAAAAGGGCTATCTCTTGATTCAGGTGGGTGAGCAAAAATTTGGAATTCCAATGGATCAGGTGGTGGAAGTTCTCGAGTCGCGCCGCTGGAATCCACTGCCAGTGAGACGAAAGAATCTGCTGGGCGTCGTCAATCTGCGCGGCATCGTTTTTACCATTTATGATTTGGCGGCATTGCTCGGCAAAGGCGCCACCACGTCGGCCGAGTCGGGACAAGGGTGTATCATTGTGGTCAATGACAATCGCAGGAAATTCGGTCTGTGGGTCGAGAAGATGCTTTATGTGCAAGAATTCCCGCTCGAGGATTTGCATACTCTCGATGATTCGCAGTTGCTTGTGAGTCATCTTTGCGTTGTCGAGAATGAATCCATTCTGATGATGGACGTCAAAAGAGTCGCCTGAATGAAGACACATTATCTTTTTCCCGGCCAGCTCGTGGTTTATCAAGAGCCCTGCATGGTGACCACAATTCTCGGGTCATGTGTCGCAATCGCCATGTTCGATCCCGTCGAGCGCATTGCAGGATTGAATCATTTTTTGCTTCCGAATCCTTCAACAACAGGCGGTGCGTCGAGCCCGAGGTATGGAAGTGTTTCAACTCCAATGATGCTTGATCAGTTGCTCGCTGCCGGTGCCGTTCCTGAGAGGTTGCAGGCCAAGATTTTTGGTGGCGCAAGAGTTCTCGACGACCTGAACCTTGGCGAAAGCATTGGCCGACAAAACGTCGAATTCGCAAAATCCTTTCTGGCTTCGAGGAGAATACCTGTTGTTGAAGAACAAACAGGTGGCAACGTGGGGCGGAAAATCATTCTCGACACATCCAACTTCAACGTGACCCATCAATTGATGGGTGGACATTCGAAAGTATCCCTTTCAGGCGTGGAATCGTCTCTGTTGACAAGAACTGTCCGCGTCGTGGTTGTTGATGATTCCGCTTCCGTAAGGACAGTTTTCAGCCGTGTTCTTGATCAGTCTGGAAGGGTGAAGGTTGTCGGTGCTGCCCGTGATGCCTTCGAGGCGCGGGAAGTCATTGTGAAGGAAAATCCGGATGTCATTTTGCTGGATATCGAAATGCCGGGAATGTCGGGAGTCAAGTTCCTCGAAAAGCTGATGCAGCATTTTCCCATTCCCACAATCATGGTTTCATCCTTGAATCCCGAAGATGATGCAGCCGTGCGCGCTCTTGAAATCGGAGCTCTCGAATTTGTCCACAAGCCGGATCAATTTGATCCCGCAACATTGAGATTTTTTGCAGAGCATCTCGTGCAAAAAGTTGTTGCAGCCGCAAGTTCCGCCGACCGCGTGAAGTCTGCAAAGCGGGCACCTGGAAATGTTTCTCATGCTTCGGCATCAAATGCATCGGCCCTGTCGGGAGGCATCGAGATGATTCTGGTCGGAGGAAATGGTGGAGCCCACTCCGAACTTGAGCAGTTTTTGTCCTCGTTGCCGAACGACACTCCACCTGTGTTGGTGGCTGTAAGTTCGGTATCTGAGCATCTGAAAGTTTTCATCAACAAATGGAAAGTCAATTGTCGCGTGCAAATCAAGGAGGCGGTCGACGGCCTTGTTCCGATGCGTGGCTGTGTGTACATTTCCCCCGCGCGTCGGCACCTTTCCCTGGAAAACAGGGGAGGGCAAACTGTGATGTGTCTTCGCGATGGACCACCTGTTTGCTTGCAGACACCATCTTCAGAAGTATTGTTTGATTCCGCTTCAAAATCGCTTTCAGAAAAGCAATTTCAAGGTTTGGTTGCCGTCCTGTTGAGTGGATTCGGTTCCGATGGTGTTCAAGCCTTGCTTCGTCTCCGTGAAAAAGGGACGAGAACTCTTGTCACTCATCCCGAATCGAGCGTGTTCGCATTTGCCCCAAAAGCCGCAATTGAGGCTGGTGCCGCAGATGAAGTGCTTTTGCCCGAGGAATTTGCGAAGGCGCTGATGAAGCTCAGAAGTCGTGCGGCGGTGTAATCAATGGGACAGCCAACGGGACAGAAAATCAGGATTGTTGTTGTGGATGACTCGATAGTCTCACGCAGCTGGATAGCCAACGCTCTCGCTGCCGATCCTGTTTTTGAAATTGTCGCAGTTGCAACGAGCTCGAAACTCGCATTTGAGGTTGTTGTAAGTCAGGCGCCACAGATCTTGATATTGAATGGAGAGTCCGAGCGGTTGAATGGCCTGGCTCTTTTGGAAAAGGTCATGATGCGGTTTCCCACGCGGACCATCGTTGTCAGCGAATTTTGTGGAAGTTCATCCAAAGCAGGGTTGAAGGCCTTGTCATTCGGTGCTGTTGACGTTTTTTCACGTGTCGAGATTTCTTCCGGTCGGAGGATCAATGTGGATCCGGCCAAATTTCGGGCGTGCATCACTTCTGCAATTCGGGCGAGACTTCCGATGGCAAACTCCTCAATTACAGTTGCCCACACTCCCACGGTGGTTTTGGCAATTGCTGCATCAACAGGAGGTCCGGATGCGCTTCAGGCCCTGTTGAGCCGCCTTCCGGCAAACATTCCGCCAATGCTGATCGTTCAACACATGCCTGCGTTCTACACGCGAAGCTTTGCCCGGCGACTGAATGAAGAGTGTTCTTTTGAAGTTCGCGAGGCGCGCGACGGAGATTCACTTCAGGAGGGTCTTGCCCTGATTGCTCCGGGTGGATTCCATATGACCGTGGAAAAAAATTCGAACCGATTTTCCATTGCATTGGACCAGTCTCCGCCTTTGCACGGAGTCAGGCCTGCAGCTGACCCTCTTTTTGAGTCGATTGCCAGGAATTTTGGGGCTCGGGCAATTGGTGTTGTCCTGACAGGCATGGGGCGAGACGGAGCTGAAGGATTGGCAAAAATGCGCAAGTCCGGGAGTTTCAATATTGCCCAGGACGAACAAAGCAGCGTCGTTTTTGGGATGGCCCGCGAGGCCGTGGCCGCAGGAGCTGTGCAAATTGTCTGTCCTCTCGATAAGATAGCCGGGACGATAATCGCCGAATTGGCAAGAAGAACTGTTGCAAAGGTCGGCTGACCCGGCTAGCGTGCGAACAGTCCGGGAGGTCCCCCTGCGGGAGGATTCCCCGTGAATCAGGTGTCTTGCCGAGGTTTGCGAGTGATTCGGGAACAAAAAAACTGGAAACCAGATTCCTGGTTGCGTCACCCTGCGCAACAGATTCCAGTTTATCCCGATGATCAGGAATTCAAGAAAGTGGTTGTTCAATTGGAGCATCGACCACCCTTGGTGCACCATTCCGAAATTGAAAAGCTCAAGTCTTTGATCGGTTCCGCAGGACAAGGCTACCGCTTTGTCCTCCAGGCAGGTGAGTGTGCGGAACGTTTTATTGATTGCCAGTCCGACGTCATATCCGAAAAATTGAAAATTCTGATGCAGATGAGTTTGATGGCGGCATATGGGCTTCGACGTCCAGTGGTTTCGATGGGCCGTCTCGCGGGTCAGTATGGCAAGCCGAGGTCGGATGAATGGGAAACCCGAGAGGGACAAACCCTGCCAAGTTACCGCGGTGACATCATCAATGGATTTGAGTTTTCACCCGCAGCACGTCGCCCGGATCCTCATCGCATGCTGGATGCGTATCAATGTGCATGTGCCACCCTCAACTGGATTCGCGCACTGGGCGAAAGTGGTTGGTCCGATATCGGCAGTTTGAGGCGTTGGTCTCTGCATCAGCAGACTCCCGAGGCGTCGCTGGTTTTTGATGAAATCAAGGAACGTCTGGAGGATGCACTTTCAATCATCGATGTCTGGTCCAGGGATCGCCAGGGGGCTTTTCACCCCGACAGGCACCCGGTGTTCACCTCTCACGAAGCCCTCTTGCTGCCCTACGAAGCTGCTCTAACCCGGTATGTTGAAGAATCTGGAGCCTGGTTCAATCAGGGAGCACATTTTCTTTGGCTGGGTGAGCGAACTCGCGATCTGAATGGAGCACATGTGGAGTACCTGAGTGGTATCGCCAATCCCATCGGCATCAAGGTGGGGCCCTCAACTTCTCCTACCGAGCTGATCAACCTTGTCAGGCGCCTGAACCCAACCAATGAATGGGGACGAATCACGCTGATCACCCGTTTGGGTGCTGCAAAAGCGGCTGATTTTTTGCCAGCCCTCATTGGCGCGATACAAGGTGCGGACCTCAGGGTCACCTGGTCTTGTGATCCCATGCACGGCAATATCGTCAGAATGTCTGACGGTTTGAAAACCAGATATTTTGATAACATCATGTCCGAAGTTCTGGTGTCACAGCGTATCCACCATGAAAGAGGTTCATGGCTGGGTGGCTTGCATCTCGAGATTACGGCCGAAGACGTTACGGAATGTGTTGGTGGAGATGTCGGTGTTCAGGAAAATCATCTGACCTTGAATTACCAGTCCTATTGCGATCCGCGATTGAATTATGGCCAAAGTCTCGAGGTGATGCTGAGATTCTGTGATGCATTCAAGAAACTCGCACATCGTGAGGTTGGAAGTGCTGTTGGCTCATTGCAGACGCGTCAAGTTGAAACAGCTGTTGAAGATTTCCTCGGTTAGTCCGCTGGTGTCCCTTTCGTGCGGTGCCTTTGCAGGCCCTGCAAATATCGATTCCCACTCTGAATCCAGCAAGTATTCGGTCATCGGCCCATGGTCTGTTTCTGCGGGTTTTCCGCAGGGTGGATCGATTTGGGGTAGCCCGGCACTGGGGCTGCGCAATGAGATTTTCAACGGCGAATTCGTCAGTGTAGGTTTGAATTTGGCATCGGACAAAATCCAGAAGTCCGAGTCGACGGGGATTTTTGCGAAGTGGAATCATATGCTCTCGCCAGGATGGGGCAAAAGCTTTCCCTATGCATTTGTGCAGTCTGGCTACGTTTCCCAAAAGGCAAATGAGGCGGCCAAAAAAGAATCGGTTGCAAATTTTGCGTTTGGACTGGGAGTTGAAGTTTCGTTGCTGCGGGAAATTTCAACGTCACTGGAAACAGGTTTGGGAGGAGTTTTGTGGCCATCAAGTCAGATGAGCTACACTTCGGCAACAACCCAATTGGCTGTTCATTATCATTTCGAATTTTGAATCGGCCAGGACATTCAATGAGAAATCCACTGACATTCTTTGTTGCCGTTTTGACTTTTGTCGTGCACCTCTCCTGCGGAAAGTCTTCGAACAGTCCAGTAACAGCTGGTGGCGGTCATTCGTGGCAGCTTTCGCTTCAGTTGCCTGGCGGTTATCAGCTCACCGACAACAGCACGATGTTGTTGGACACCTTGAAGGCTCAATTGGACAGGATAAGTATTGGACGAACATTTTTTCGGGATCCTGTTGAATTGTCTGAAAAATCACCGTTCGGTAGAGCGCAGATGCTGGTTTTTGGTGACGATTCGCGAGTGTCATTGTCATGGAAGAGCGCTTCATTGACCGGCTCTTCCTGGAGGTTTGGCACGTGCGGCGGAGAGGAACATGTCACCGCTTGCGAATATCAGTCACTTTTGAAGTGTTTGCAGGATCGGTCACGTGAGGATGTGCTGGGGCAAGAATCCGCGGGCACCCTGGGTTCCAATCCGTCGCGCAGCCTCCTGCTCGAATGGTTCCGGCGCTGTGGCGTGAGCAGTGCTTTTGGTTCTGCTCTTCAATCACAAACCAGCTTCGCAATGCGTAACAACAATCTCTATTTTGAACCCTCACCCTTGCTCAGTCTGTTGATTTATCCTGGAGCATGGACAGGTTATGAAGATGCGGTGATCCAGTCGACTCCGGTAGCAACTGTTCCTGCCTTGGTGCCTTGTTCCCGCGGCGACGGAGCATGCCTCGAAAGTCCACTTCCGGTCGGTTCGTGCAATGGATGCGCGAACCTGCAGACGGGAAAACTCTACACCGTGTTCTTCGTTGAGGCACTCAGACAGGATTATTCAACTGTCCGCAGCATCGTCTATGTTCCTTGAGCAGAACGTACAGAATGTTCAGCGGTGGAACGACAGAAACAGCAAATGCGCCAGTGGAACTCCAAAAAGCAGCGAATCGATCCGGTCGAGCATTCCTCCATGTCCCGGAAGTAGGCTTCCACTGTCCTTGACGTTTGCGGCTCGCTTGAGGGCGCTCTCCGCAAGGTCTCCAACTTGTCCGGCAGCTCCAACGATTAAAGCGGTGAGCATCCCCCAAACGGGATGAAAATCCTTCATGAAGTAGATCGAGAAAAGCAAGCCAGTCAGCGAGCTGCAGAGCAATCCACCGAGGGCTCCTTCGACGGTCTTTTTCGGAGAAACGCGCGGAATCAATTTCCTTCGGCCCAAAGACCTGCCGACAAAGTAAGCGCCCGAATCGCCCAAAAGGATGCAGGCGAGCGCAAAATAGAGAGCTATGCCTTTGGGGGCCTGATCAATGTGGATTTGGCTGAGTCGCAGCATGATGACGCCTGGGATCGAAATGTACACGAACCCGGCGAGTACATTCATCAGCTTGTGGGTTGAGTGCTCGAGGTCGAGTTCACGGCGATAGAAAAAGGCGGAGCCACAAATGGTGCAAAGCGCGATCCATGCGAAAACCAATGATGTTCCGTATTCGGAGGGGTGCCCCAACAGCCGCGGGCCGTAAAATTCAATTGGCACACACAGTGCATAACAGGCAGCGATACCCCAATGCTCGCGGCGAATGATTGGGTGGGGGCGTTCGGAAGTGGCCTGACCGTCAATCACATGCCAACGCATGGCAATAAATTCGGCGCCTGCAAAAATTGTCCCGAACATGAAGAAAAGGACCGGCACAATTTCATGCGTGCTGAAGGTGACACTCCAAAAAACCACGAAAATAAAAACAAATGCAGTCAGCAGTCGGACCCTCAGCATTTCTGTCCTTTTCCTTTGGTTTGAATCTCCATCTTTACAAAAACTACAGCAAACTCCTCAATTTGCATAGCCCTTGTTGGGCGTTTTCTGGGCAATCGAGATTTGCCCGTCTGCGATTTGGATTGCGCATCGACCGGCAAGAACTTGCACGGCGGGAAGGTGTCACCGGATGCGTTATCAAAGTGCAAAAAAAAGATAAAATAGCCCTATTGAAGGAGATCCGGAATATGCCCAGGAAAACCGCTGCACCTGCGCGGAGCCGCAACGCTTCGTCCCGTGGAACTCCAGCCGAGATTTATCGGCAAATGGAGGAATTGCAGAAAGAACTTTTGCTTCTGGCCAAGCGGGCCGAGGATGAAATGGAATCAATGCTGCGTTCGCAGCCTGAACCCATCCTCGAAATGCTTCGGGATTTTGCAAGAAAAGTGAAAGCGACCGACGCGTTGATCTGTCTTGATATGAGACAACGAAACTTTGTTCCATTGTCGGGTCTGCCGGAGATTCCGATGCTCGAAACGGATCGGTTTCAATGCGATTTGGCACTCTCGGGCAGGGAGATGGCAATGGATTTCTCAATCAGTCGGGTCTATTTGCCGGTGGTTGTTTTCGAAAATCCCATTGCTGTAGGCGTTTTTACGGTGCCGAAATTGGGATGCAACAACTACGAAAATGTTTGCAGCGCGGCGAGTGAGGGGATTTGCAGACTGCGACATGAGCTCAAGATGACACGTTCCCCAGGAACAGCCGACGAAGCAGCATCATGAATTCAAGTGAAAATTGAGGATAACCTTCATGAGAATCGACATGAAGAAAGCATTTCAGAGCATCCTTTTGGGCACGGGAGCGAAAGTTCGGGTTGCTGTCATCGACAGTGGCGTCAATCCGCAATTTCCAGGGTTGCGTGGGCGCTCGGGCAGAACAATAGATTGTTCCTATGGACCGAAGGGGCTTTCGTTGGTTGATCTGCCATCCTCTTCCAATTCAGATCGCACCGGACATGGCAGTCTCGTCCAAAGTTGTCTTGTTTCTGTTGCTCCAGAAGCTCAGGTTGATCATTTTCGGGTACTCGATGAAAACAACGTGACCGACAGCTCATTGCTTTGTTACGTTCTGGATCACGCGATCGATCAAAAGTACAACATCATCAATGTCAGTTTGGGAACGTCAAGTGAGCACCACCTTCCATGGCTCGTTGCCCTGATGAAGCGCGCCTATGAGTCGAACGTGGTTGTTGTGGCTGCCTGCAGCAACGTCGGCAATTGGCTTTATCCCGCCACCTTCACCTACTGTGTGAGTGTGAGTGCCATGCCTGCAACCCACGCGATGCAGGTGAGATTTCATCCCGGAAGCGTTGTTGAATTTTCTGGGCTTGGTGTGAACGTTCCAATTGCTGGTCCATCAGATCAATCTATTTTTGTGACCGGATCGAGCTATGCAGCAGCCCATATCAGTGGTCTTTGTGCAAGAATCCTTGAAATACGACCGGATTCGAGTCCTTTGGACGTCAAATTGATACTGCGCGAATATGCCATTTCGATGGGTGGGGGAAGTCAGGTCGCCTGAAGTTTTCCCGGCCTGGGTCCGAACAGGGCGCTGCCAATCCGCAACATGTTTGAACCGCTCCGCAAGGCGATCTCCAGGTCATCGCTCATACCCAGTGAAATTCTTGATTCCCTTGTTTTTCGCGTCGGATCGCGCAGCGAATACTGTTCCCAAAGAAATTGAGCGGTTTCGGAAAATCTCTCGTACAGCCATTTGAGTTGTTCATGATCATCAATATCGGGACCGATGCCCATGAATCCTTCCAACGAAATGCCTGGGATGTTTGCGATGCGTTTGCAGAGTTCATCTGCATCAGGGCGAATGCATCCGGATTTGTTGACGTCGGTCGAATCGACCTGCAGCTGCAATAGAACCTTGATAGGCTCTGCGGGATCGGCGAATTTGCAAAGTTCATCCAGCAGTGAGACGCGGTCGAGTGCGTGTATCGTTGGTTTGCACGACATGATTTTTCTGACCTTGTTCGATTGCAGGTGGCCAATAAAATGCCATCTGAGGTCTTTCAGGTCGCTCAGTTCTTCTGCTTTTTTGACAAACTCCTGAGCGTAACTTTCGCCAAAATCACGCAGTCCCAGTTCATAGAATTGTCGAATCGATTTGGCTGGATGGCCTTTGCTGACTGCAACTATGGTGATGTCGTCCGGCTTGTTTTGGCCACCCATCAGTGCCGTGGCAATTCGTGAGCGGAGAGCCATCAGGCGTTCTTTGGCGGCGTTCAGGCAATCTGTGTTGTTCTGCAAATCATTGGTCATCGGATTGAGGCAACCATTGTCTGAGAGCAACAACGACTTGTGCCATGGGAAGCCCCACGACGTTCGTGTAACTTCCCTCTATGGATTCAACAAATGTCAGGGCGTGTCCCTGGATGCCATAGGAGCCTGCTTTGTCGAACGGTTCTCCGCTGGCTATGTAACGCTCAATTTCATCGGCAAACAAGGTTCTGAAAAGAACCTGTGTCTGAATAGTCTTGCATTCCATGATTTCGCCAGTGGTTCCGTTGCAGACGGCGAATCCTGTCATTACGCGATGCGTTCTCGCAGACAACTTGCCGAGCATTCTTCTGGCTTCATCAGCGTCCGAAGGTTTCTCCAAAACTTCATTGTCGTATGCGACCACGATGGTGTCGGCTGCCAAAACAAGGGCTTTCGCAACCGCAACAGGCTGCGTATTGCAGACAGCAAGTGCTTTTTCTTTGGCGTTCCGTTGAACGTAGTCCTCAGGTCGCTCATCGTGTCTTCTCTTTTCCTCGATGTTCGACACGATGACTTCGTGGCGGTACCCGGCCTGTGTCAAAAGCTCCCGGCGTCTCGGCGACGCGCTTGCCAAAATGATCTTTTCAAACATGAGCATAACTCTCCCTCAGCAGGTTTTGCCCACAGCGGCATGCGAGTCAAGCGAAAGGATGGGCAGATTAAGCCTGCAACGACAAATTCACGGCCCAGTGGGCGAGGCATGACCAGAGGGGACTCGGATAGATGCCTAAAATAGAGTCAGGAGCAAGACAATATGGAATTGACTCAAGATATGCTCAGCGAGCTGAAGGCGGAAAGCATCGAGCTCGTTGAACGCTTTGCCGGCATCTGGATGCTCATCAACACCTCTGTTGAGC
Source organism: Silvanigrellaceae bacterium (assembly GCA_049423385.1). Classification (GTDB taxonomy): domain Bacteria; phylum Bdellovibrionota_B; class Oligoflexia; order Silvanigrellales; family Silvanigrellaceae; genus RFOM01. Next base: position 56,968 of record JBMSQQ010000005.1, read on the forward strand.
AGGGCAAGGCCGTTGCGCGCGAAAATATCGACGAATTGTTCCGAACGCTTCATACCCTCAAAGGTTTGTCCGAGATTATCAACAATCCGCGCCTCGTTTCTGCCTTGCATCTGATGGAAGATCGCTTGACCCAGGTGCGAGAAGGCAACTCCACCCTCGACGCCGAGGATATGGCGACCCTGGTTGAAGCAGAACTGACACTTGAAAAGATTTTCAATGCCGATTTTCGTTCGAGCGATGATGTTCTTCTTTCAACCTTGGAACATCATGCGCAGATGTTTTGTGCGCGGTCATTGAACACTCGGCAATCCGGGTCAAACAGACCCTTGGTAAACCAAACAAGACTTGAATTGACCTCTGATGAAGCCAAAAACTGGGAAAAATATTGTTCCCGCGAGGAGTTTCTTTTTGCTCTGACGACTTTGTCGGCGAATGTTGACGATTTCCGTGGAAGAATCGTTCCAATTGGTGATATTATTGTCGAACGAAGCAGCGGTGAATCATGCTTGTTCGTATTTGCTGCTGAACTCGATCAATCCCTTGTCGAGGCGATTGTCGAACAGCCGGTGAAGTTGTTGCGCAAAGACCTTCAAGCATTGCTCGCGCTTGAATTTTCCACGACTTCCACCCAATCGGCAACCGAGGAGTCTAAATCAAAAGAACTCATCCCGGTTGGCCAAACGGATAATGTTGATCAACTGCTTGAGGCAGAACCGTCCTCAGTGTTTGAAAATGGAAAAAGCAATAAAGATGTTTCTGGCGAGCGTGCAGAGTCGCAGAATCTGGCGTCGGCTGATCCCGAGATGGTCAAGGATTTTCTGAGCAATGCACGTGAACTTCTGGACTCGCTGACAAACTCTCTTCTTGATCTCGAAAGCAATCCATCCGATCCGACAACCATAGAATTCATCTTCAGGGCCGCGCATACCATCAAGGGCACTGCAGGGATGCTCGGATTCACGACCATCGAAACTCTTTGCCATGCACTTGAAAACACCTTCGATCGCATCCGGAAGGGAAATCTGGCTGCGACTCCGGTCTTGGTCGACAATCTACTTGTTGGATGGGATTTGGTGCGAAGTTTGTTCGACTTGCTTGAACAGGGCAAACCTCCTTTCCTTGAAATCACCAATTTTCTTGCGCAGCTATCTGCAGCGGAACGTGGAGTGTCGAAAACTTCCACGGTTCCCCGTGAAGCCGTTGCCAAGCAAGTTTCCGCTCAAAACCCGACCCAGACGCAATCCAAAAACGATACGCAGGGGACAATACGCGTCGATCTCAAGCGGCTTGACAACCTCGTCAATCTAGTTGGCGAGCTTGTGATTGATCGTACCCGATTTGCAAGAATCGAGGAGGCAATGCGCACACGCGGTGCAAGCGCCGACTTGAGTCATCAGATGGCCGAAAGTGTGCTGCTTTTTGGTCGGCATATGAATGAAGTGCAAAACATCATCATGAAAGTTCGAATGGTTGCCATTGGCACGGTGTTCTACAAGTTCGCCAGGATGGTTCGGGATTTGTCCCGACAGGTTGGCAAGGAAGTTGAGCTCGTCATTGAAGGCGGAGAAACAGAACTGGATAAAACGCTCGTTGAAGAAATCGGCGATCCTCTAGTTCATCTGATCAGAAACAGTATTGACCATGGAATTGAACCTCCTGAACTGCGCGAAAGCCTGGGCAAGTCGAGAAAAGGAATTGTCCGGCTTTCGGCGAGCCAGCAAGGCAACAGTATTGCAATTTCCGTCAAGGATGACGGCAAGGGACTCGATGTTGAACGGATTCGTGCCAAAGCGATAAAAAATGGACTATTGAGCGAACATGAAAATCCACCGGTGAAAGAGATATTCAACCTGATTTTTGAACCTGGATTTTCGACTGCCGAGGCGGTCACGAATATTTCGGGTCGCGGTGTTGGAATGGATGTTGTCAAAAAGAATATTCAAAAGCTGAAAGGCGTGATTGAGCTGGATTCAACACCTGGTCAGGGGACGAACACAGTCATCAAGCTGCCCATCACTCTCGCTATTGTGCCGAGCTTGATGGTGGAGTCCAGCGGAGAGACGTATGCCATCCCGATTGTAAACGTCATCGAAAGCATCCGCATCTCGCCTTCCGATATTCAGCGCATGGGTGCTTCTCAATTTGTAAAATTGCGCGAGCAGGTCATTCCACTTGTCAATTTTGCGGATGTTCTTGGAATCCATCACATCGAAAACGACTTCTGGTATCGGGAGTCAGCAAGAAACTCAACATTGCAGCGCCGCAGGGAGCGTTTGGTGTTCGTCGTCATTGGCGTGGGACATGAGCGTATCGGATTGATTGTCGATCGTTTGATTGGCCAACAGGAAATCGTCATCAAGCCCCTGGGCCGATTGTTGCGCGACCGCTCCGGATTGGCGGGTGGTTGCTTGTTGGGCGACGGGCGAGTTGCATTGGTTTTGGACGTGGCTGAGGTCTTCAGCAACGAGGCTATCAACAGGGGGCTGCATGCTCGAAGAGCTTCGTAAGAAACTCGAAGCACAATTGGCTTCGAATGTGGATGAACTGCCGGTCGCCTTGAACCGAGGTCGGCAGTTTCTGGCATGCAGGGTTGCAGAACAGGAACTTCTTGTGGCCGTTGATGATATTCGTGAAATCATCATGCCGCTGCCGATTGCCTTTTTGCCCAAGGGGCATGGGCAGGTGGAAGGCGTCATTGCTGTGCGTGGCGAGATTATGCCCGTTTTGAACTTGCGAAGAATGCTGTCCTTCAGCAAGGGGCAATTGACCCCGATGACTCGCATTTTGATTGTCTGTCCCGAAGAGGACGATTTCGGACTCATTGTCGACGAGATTGTCGAGTTTGTCTGGCTCGAGGACAAGGATTTGGATCCGGTTGCGCAGAGCTATCTTTCCAATGAATTCAGGGTCGTGTCGGGGCTGGCGAAAAATTCCAGCGCGGTGAGGCCGATCCTGGATGTCAGACTTATTCTGAATTCCGTATTTTCGAAGGGAGATCGTGATGAAAAACACATCGTTCAGACTGCATCTTGAGCAGGCGATTTTTTCACGTCTTTCAGCACTGATTGTGGGAGTCTGGTGTTCCAGTCTCTTTGTATCGTGCGTTCCCCAGTCTCGAGCACCCACCAAAATCAAGGTTCTCAGCTTGAACCCTGATGAGTACGTTGGCTCGCGGGTCCACTTGAGCGGCCGGGTCCAGGGGGTGGGGCCCGCGGATTCATATCTATTGGTTGAAGATGATACCGGCAGGATCATGGTCGGAACCGAGCAGATTGCCCAAAAGACCAGCTGTCCCTCCAATTCAAAAATTGAGCTCATCGGCACCTTGCGGCGCCTGAAAAGTGTTCCTCAGCCTTACTTCTCGATGGATTCTTTGTTAGAATGCACACCTTGAGGAAATCTTTCGCAAGGCTGAGGCATGAAACATCGTTTTGTGTGGGTTGTCTTTCTTGGACTGCTCACCGGCTGCAAATACATGACGTTTCTTCGCAAGCAATCGCTGACCTTGGATGCACCCAAGGAGATGGAACTCGTTGTCTATAAACAGATTGGCAAACCCAACGAAAAAGTCATGAGTCCGGTGGGACTGATTCGTGGTGGGGAAAGCATCGAGCTCGAAGCGGGTGATTACATCGTTGCCAACGAGTGTTCAGGATACGAATTCAAACAATCGAAAGATCGACCGACAAAAATTCCAGTGCGTCGCTTGACCCTGACTTTGCACGGCGAGTCGACCGACAGCGAGCCAATCGACAGCAACAACCCTCAGCAAACAAAAGAGGCCTCAAACCCCGAACCGGCCAAAGAAGACGAGACGGTGGTTGAACCGAAAACTGCAACTGCGCCGGATTCCGGGCTCAAAGCCGAAGATTCCACGCAGGTTCAGGTCAATACGCCTCCGGAAAGAGGAATTGTTCACACCATGTGTGTTGATCCCCTCGACCAGCAAAGGAATCAGTGGACCCGACGCCGCGAGTTCGACATTTTGCCTGGCACAACCGAGATGCGCATTGGTGGCCGACTGATCAAACTCGAAAATCATGGTGAAACCAGCGATCCCATCAAGCTTGACCTCTATCCGGTGGCAATCAACTCCAGCTTTCCCGAAATTCAAGCCAGATTTTATTTGAATCCGGAAGAGAAGGAACCAAAGAATGAAGCCTCGGTGGTTGCCGTTGAGGCCAATGCTCCCACATGGCTGTTGCCTGGAAATTACACCCTGGAGGTCAACGGAACCCGCAGAAAAGTGACTGTTGAACAGGGCGCCCGGACAGATATTTCTGTTGGTGTTTTGCGGGTCGAAATGCCGGAAAACTTTCCGTTGGACGATAGGCTCAAGGCGGGTGGTCAGCCCGTGTTTGTGTATCTTGATTTCGGTGCGCTGCTGAACATGGATACCGACTACGTTGTTTTTCCGGGCAGCTACAATGTGTCAATTGAGGGTTCGGAAGTTCAGGATTTGTTCCAGGTCGAAGGCGGAGAAAAGACCGTGGTGAAAACATTCGCGGCCCGGGTCGATGCGCCTCCTTGTCCTGACAACCTGAAATCCTGCAAAGGTGCGCCTCGCGTGACAATTCACCGCGAACAAAAACCCTATGCCTTGATGATTGTCGAACCACGATTGCCTTTCCTTCTGTTGGAAGGTTCTTACGAATACGGAGTCGAGGGATTGCGTGGAATCAAGCGCAGCCTGCAGAAGAAATCCGGAAATCTTGCCGGTGAACCGCTTGCTCGTGTGCGCATCAAGTGGGATGTCCGACAGGCGCAAGGACGATATCGGACCGACTTGGTCCGAATTGAAAGCCGCGGACAAAACACCTTCGGCCGTTCGCTCGATCTTCTCTTCCACAGGCCCGATGAAGTTTACGTGCCTGCGGGGAATTATGACCTTACCTATTTCGTGGGAGACCCGGTGCTCGAACGCAGCAAGTCGCGGCTTGCATTGCATCTGGAGCCAGGTCAAACGCGCGAAGTTGTGGTTCCCATCTTCGTCGAAAAAGTCAACCGAACAGATGATAATCAGTCATCATCTCCGCTCAAGAGCGCCGGACTTCAGGACAATGCTGGAGGAAAGAATTCATCGGCCAATAAAAAAGAAACCGAAGCTGCCGATGGCGCTCCGGTTGTTTTGCCGCGAAGCCTCACGCCATTGCGGCGGTGATTATTTTTTACATTTCATATAGCGGTCGAGAATCTCAGAAACACTCTTGTTCAGATTGTTTGACTTGACCTGGATGTAGTCGTCGCGGACTTCATTTGATTGCGGTATTGCAAGCAAAGCACTCCAATAGGATGAGAATGTGCTGTGTTCCTCTTTGCCCCAATCCATTCGGTTGAACAAATCGGAAAGCGAGGATTTTGCAGCAGCGTTCTGAACCTCGTCGTTGATGTCAGCGCCGTTTGAATCGTAGTACGAAACCAAGACCACACGTGCGTCCGTTCCAAGTGCTTTGCGGGCGGCCTTGATGGCGCTTGGAGTGCGGTCGGTCGGCAATCCATCGGTGATGAAAAGCATCAATGCCTGACGTGTGTCACCCGATTTCTTTTCAGTCACAAGCAGCGAATTGGCGGCGCTGAAGGCTGTAACGTAGGGAGTCAGGCCTTTCGCATCGTGTGTAAATTTGAGCATATCCCAGATTTTCTGATTGAAAGCGGTGTCACTCGCGATTTGCGAGATGTCTGTCATTTTGGACGGCAAACCGGTATTTCCACCATTGTAGAAGACAGGTTCCTTCATTTCTTCTTCAGTGGGTGTGTCGCTCGATGCCTTGGGAAAGAGTGCAACACCAATGTCGATGCCTTGGTAGTTTGCATTTGCCTGTCTGGAGGCAATACCTGCTTTTTGAAGTTTCAAAATTGATTTGTAAACGGTGTATTGACGATAGGTGTAGATGTTTGACGTGTTCAATCCAGCGAAATCGGCATCCTTCAGTAGATACTTGTCATCGTCAAAAGTTTTGACCGCGTCCGAGCCCACGTAATCTGGTGCGCGTTGAACATCGTTTGGTTTGGCACCATTGGAACCTGTATTGTCGACAACGAACGCAACTCGCAAAGGTCGAAACTCATCTGGGCAGGCAACCAGTTCTTTGGCAAGGGCTCTGGCTCCAAAAGGTGTTGGAACTGTGTTGGCGCTTTTGAACTCAGTCTCTTTTTCTGAGCTGCAGGAGATTGTTCCAACTGCAATCCCGGCCAATGTGAGCAGCAATGTGCCATTGAACCAAGTCAGCGAATTCATTTGCGCCATACCCCAACCCCCTGGTTTAACCCTTTACTATCGGAATTATTTTCCAGGGACTTGAGGGACAAGTTCGGTAAACCCAATCCCTTCAGAGGGTTGTTGGTTTTTTGAAGTGCCAATGCTGCCGGCTGCAAACCAGCGCGCCCGGGTGCTTCCTTCCCAATAGACCCGCGATTGCCCGAACCCTGGATTTGAAATTTCCTGATTTGCGAACGCGGCAGACGTTTCGACTTTTTCCAAACGACCCGATTGTGGATTTCGGAAGCTGATGGAAAAGCTCTGCGGATAGCAATTTTTGGAGGCCAGACAAACCTCCTTGCCCGGCACGATGGCAACGTTTTCCAGCGAAAATGACTTGCCCGTGGATTCATCCCAAAGTTCACCTTTGGGCTGCACACGTTCTTTGCTGGATTGAATTTCATAAAACATCAGTGCTTTTTTGTTGGAAAAAGACAATCCAAACCAACGCCAGCCAACGTCCAGAACATTTTCAACGTGAATTTCGTGATCAAACCAAAGTCTGCCACACACATTCTCGCCCACCGGAAGTCCCATTGCGTTGCGTGACACACGCATGCCGCGGGCAACAACAAATGGCACACTGTAATAAAAATTACCGGTGGAATTTGTCTTTTGCAGCCAGCCGTCCTTGCCGTGAAACCAGATTTTGTTGGTTGGAAATTCGAGCTGCAAAAGATATTCTGTCCCGCGAACGTCGAAACGCAAATCCCACTGGACTGCCCTTTCGCTCAATCCCATTTGGTTCAGTCGCCAGTGCCCCAACGCAACGTTGAGAAGGTCTTTCTGCACAAAAGCAATGGGCGATACAGAGGCCGAAGCGAGCGCAGAGACCATCTCAACGTGGCTGTGTTTTTTTTCTGCGAGGTTCGACTCTGCTGAATGGGCCAACAGTCCCTTGGGTTCACCTTTGTCTGAAAGAAAAAATGTCGACTGCACGCCATGGTCGGGGGTTCTTTTTAATGCGAGTTTCACCGTGTCATCGGCAGACGAACAATCTTCATTGCTCGAGATTTTCCAAAGATGCCCCGTGAAATACCACCACTCGAGGGGAGTGGGCGAACGCGAACCATGCAACTGCCGGACCTCGATGGCCTGCTTGAGTTCACGAACGAGTTCTTCGCTGAAAGGCATCCTGAAACTCCTATTCCTGATTCATGGCCTGGGCAGAAAGGCTTTCCACAAGGCTTCTGCTTTGCAGACGCCCGCTGACCCAACCGGATAGTCCTGCCACTCCGACAACGGCAACCGGCAGATGCCACGGAATCGCTAGGCTCAACGAGTAGCCGAACGAATAATAATTGACCGAATATACCAAAACGGCAGAAAGGACTGCACCGCCGGCAATCGAAACAAAAGCGGCAATCATGGCCATCACAGCCGACCAAATTGAAAACCGCCTTCCGAGTTCCTCTGAACCGAAGCCCAACGCCCATTGAACATTCCACTCTCGCCTGCGCAGGAAAATCTGCATGTTCAATCCACTGATTGTTGCAACCACAGCGATGATTCCACACAAAACATACAGGGCGTCTGTCACCCTGAACGTGTTGTCGAAAGTTTCAAGAATGCGGGCCTGCAGTTCCGCCAGGGTTTCGAAACCCAGGGCGCCGTCGGAAGCAGATGCGAATTCGCGCAGGTCTTTCTCGAGCTGAGTCAGGTTGCCTTTTTGGGAGGTGGGCAAATAGACGTTTGCGAATCCTGGGCGAAGATTTTCGCCAAGCATTTTTTCAAGAATTGATTTGTCCGAGAGGATCACCCCCTGGTCACTGCCGAAGTCCTGGTAAACAGCGACAACCTCAAAACACCAGCGGGTGCCCTGGATCTCAGGGCAGAGACGTGTTCCCACAGGAGAGGCCAAACCAAAGTGAACTTGAACAGGTTCCGAAATGTAAGCCGGGCAAGGGTTTGTATCCGTGCCTTGGCATTTCGTTGATGTTTTTGCGATGTCACCCGCGAGTTTGGCTTGGGTTTCCGTGGTGGCGTTGGGTGGCAGGAGCAACTTCATCGGAGTGACCAATGACTGATCCCGCATGTTGGCTCCGGCGACAAGAACCGGTTTCGCCTCTTTCCCATCGGCAAAGGCAAGATTAGCAGGCAGGACGTTGAGACTGTCTATTGCCAATGCTTCAGATCCGCGAGCTCTCTCGAGTCTTTCCAACACGGCGTCCGGCAGGCTGGTTCCAGCCCCGCCCACAGTGCGGATCCACAGATCTGCCTGCAGGGTCTCCCGCGACCAATCGGCAACGGTTTTGCGAAAACTTTCTGCCATTCCTTTCACGCCAAATGTGAGCGTGAAAGTCAAAGTCAGAACCTGGACCACAACTGCAGATTGCGGAGGTAGATACAGCCTCAAGTTCTTGCGCCATTTGTTGCTGTGGGCTTCCAACCGATTGCGGTGATAAAGTGCGTGAGTCAGAAGGTGTGCGACAAGCGAGGCGGCAACAAGAATTCCAAGGCACGAAGCCAGTGCAGTCAGTGGAATTCGATTCCAAACCCACGTCCATTTGAGCAGTGCCATGCTTGCAGCGAAGATGATCATTGAAAGAAAAAGGGATTGACGAAAGCTGAGACCCGTTTGGTGTGCCTCGAAACTTCCATCTCGCATGACTTGTGCCACTGGAAGCCTGCGGATTCCAAAAACAGGCTGCAAAACACCCAAAATGCACGCACTGAAACCGATGGCGAAACCATACAGGAGATCGACAGGTTGCCAATAAAAACGCGATGCATCAACCAAGGAGTCATAGAGGTTTCGTACTGTTGAAGAGGTGATCAGCGAAAGGAAAAAACCAGACATCAAACCCAGAATCGTTCCCAATCCACTCGCTGCGATTCCGAGTGTTGCCGCCAGTGCCATCAGCACCCCAATCTGCCTGCGCTGAGGTATTCCAAGTGCCGTCAGGGTCGCGAGTGTTTTGGATTGGCGTGCAATGATCAGTGAAAACACATGACGCACCATGGCGAAACCAATGAATATGGCGATGAATCCCATCAGCTGAAGATTCGTTCTAAAACTGCGCGTCACGTCGCGCAGGCGATCGACCCGCTTTGCATCGCTGCCAAAATCGATCCCGGGCACCTGAAACGCAAGGTCACGAAGTGCAGTGAAGGCAAATTTCTGCTCAGCGCTCTCCAATTTGAATACGACCCGCAAGGGTGCCTTGAAGGTTGCGTCCCGCCAGTGTCTGAGCAAGTCGGGTTCCCTTTCAAGCGATGATGCATCGAACATTGCCAGTCGACAATTTGTTCCAGATTGCAATACGCCATCGATACCTTTCAGTCGCACGGGAAAGGCGCGACCTTCGATTTTAAGGCTTTTGATTTTTGCAAATTGTTGATCGCAGACCTGAGTGGAGACTTCCCCGCTGCCACTCCAGGGCACAACGAGCTGGAGAGTGGTTGTGTGGTCGCTCAGCAAACCTTCAGTTGTGACCTGTGCCTCGACAATGGAAAAGACAAGGCTGTGTTGTTGAAGTGCACGCTCACGCAGGAATATGATGGCCTGCTGTCCTTGGGCCATGACTGGCTTCGACCAATTGTTTGAAGCATCGAACGGGATGTTTTCTTCGAGCGATCGGCTGGCACTCTCGGTCCCTAGTCGAATGCCAAGTGCCAACGAAACACCCAAAGAGACGGTCACCAGCGCAAAAACAAACAGTCGTTTTTGATCAGCGACTAGTCGAAGGTACAACGCTTTCCAAAGCAGCCTCGAGTGCGGTGAAATCATGAAATCACGCGCCCGTCGCGAAGATGCAGAACCCTTCCTGCGCGTTGTGCTGCTGCCTGGTCATGGGTGACGATGAGAAGTGTGAATTTTCGTTTTTCCTGCTCACGAAAAAGCAGATCCAGAACGGCCGTACCCGTGCGCGAATCGAGGTTTCCGGTGGGTTCGTCGGCGAGAATAATTTTTGGATTTGAAATGAGAGCGCGCGCGAGCGCAACCCGAGCCTGCATCCCACCGCTCAATTGGGCCGGATACTTTTGGGATGCGTCGGCGAGACCCAATTCGGCGAAGACCTGCAGGGTGTTTGAGACAATTTCAGGGGGTGCAAGCTTACGTTGCTCGAATGCAACCAAAGCGGCATTTTCGAGGGCCGTGAGCGAAGGCAGAAGGTGAAACGATTGAAAGACGTATGAAATTGAGGAGAGACGAAAATGTTCCTTTTCCTTCGCCGGAAGTCGATTGAGTCTGATGTCTCCGACAATCACATCGCCCGAACTTGGTGATTCAAGTCCTGCGATAAGGTTGAGTATGGTGCTCTTTCCGCTGCCGCTGGGTCCCATCAGTGCAACAGCCTCGCCAGCTCCAATTGCAAAATTGAGGTTTTGTATGACGGATTGTCCAGGCCCGGAGGTGTCCAGGGAAAAAGACTTGCAGACATCATCGAGAACTATCGAAAGCATCAGTAGGTCAGCTCCACCTTTGCTTTTGCGGGCAGCGAACTTGCTGGAGTCGAGTCGGAGATTGTCATCGACAATGTGATGACAGTTGGACGATCTGTCCACGGAAGGTTCCAGTCGGGATAGAAGGAGCTGTCGAATCGTTTTTCATAATTGCCGCGCAAGAAATTGTCGGAGCTCGCATCGAAGGTCAAATTCCGTTGGCCTGCCTTCAATTCCTGCAGCGACACCGCTGCGCTCGATACAGGTGACTGCGCGGCAAGGTAAATTTGTGC
>JBMSQQ010000006.1:0-65511 GCA_049423385.1 Silvanigrellaceae bacterium
GGCATTTGTTCCATATTGACTGGCTTGTGTTGGGCTGTCGTGTCTGATCCCTGCGCATAGTCGAGCGAAGATCTGCACTTCACCTCACCACCTTGTGAATGAAGAACGTTGATCCTCGTGGCTGCGCCGGTGACCAAAACAGCGAGCGATGCATCGCCGCTGCCTTGAATCAGCTTCGAGCTGGTCACCGTTCCCATGGGACAATCGCTGACGGCAGCCGAGGATGCATTGTAAAAATCCTCTGCAGCAAGGCCACCATCAGATCCGTAGCGAATCGCCTTGATACCCGTGGAAATTTGCGCATGCAAAAACCCGGTCTGCAGCCCCGTGACGAGCGACGTGGCGCGCGCACTCTTGAATGCCGCCTTGATGCTGCTCTCAGAACCCCATGCCTTGTTCTTGATGAGTCCCGTTTTTACGTCGAATGTTCCCAGAGTCTCCTTGTCGGTACCCGGGTCTATGAAAAACATCAGGGTCGAAGCATCCAGGAAATGCAGCGCAGTGACTGGACCATAATCAAGGCCACTTTCGCGCAAATCGATCGTCAAGGACAAGCGACCCGTGGAGTCATAGCGATAGGCAACGGGCCCGCCTCCATCCTTGGGATTCGAACTCATCCAGAAAGACACGGCTCCAGTTTCTGGCGCTTCCGTGGCCGTTGCAGTGGGAGTGGGAATCGGTGCGTCGGAGGTCTTGCTTGAAGAGGACTCTTTGCCACACGACAACGCCGTTGCAAGCAAAACGCCGACCGCCATTGAGGGGAGATATTTTGTATTGCAATAGTTCATCGCTCGACACCCACCCTGCAGATTAAAAAACAGGTTCCTTGAGATCCGCACCGCGACCAAGATCTGAATCCACCTTTTCGCGACCAAAGATTTTCCACGCCGACAAAATACAGACCGATGAGAAGATGACCGTCGCGAGGAAAAACAAAGGATGAAAAAACAATGCCAATCCAAGACTGATGACCGCCAATGATCCGCAAACAACGATATTAGTCATGACCTTGTCCGCACTCGACAACGGCAACTCAGCCTCAAGTACTGCCAAGGAATGTCCCTGCACCAGCAGGCGTCGTTCCCGGGCGGTGGTCATGAATTTGAATGGACTTTTGGGAGCGAAGGAATATCGCACCACCCAATAGGGCAAATGCACCAGGTGAATACCGACAATTTCAATTTCAGTACGGTGTTCGTAGAGCGTTCCCACTTTCGTTTTTGCAATACGTCGATGGTATTCCTGTATTTGATCCTTCGCCCTTGCTATCGCGGAGCTCTCTTTAACCTGGACGCCGGAGATGGTGAGGCCGTTTGCATGATCAAATTTGAACGTCTGCCGTGCATCATAAACTGTGGCAGAGGCAGCACCTTTCACAACTCCGAGCGTCTCATCAAGCGGAAATCCGTCCCAGTCAATAATCACGTCTTCCTTGGGATGATGCAGACGTTCGAGACCCCAATGCTCCTTTGGAGACTTTCTCGCAAGAATTGACCAGCGATACCTTCGGCTGAACCGATTTTCTTCCTTCAAAAATCGAGCGCCATATTCGTTTCCCTGACCTCGATAGTGGTTTGCCTTTTGGCTGTGGCCACTCCAAAAGGTGTGCGCCTCAACCGAAACGACCCAATAGGGAAGACTGATTCCATAGGAACCCAGAATATTGAATTCGCTCTTTACCCGATCGGGACGATGGTATCGCTCTGTGATCCAATCATAAAAAATCGACTCAACCTGCTCACGATCAAGACGGTTGGGCACAATGAAATGATCACCAATGATATCCTTGGCGCCCTCTTCCAGGTCTAGAATGAATCCGGTCGAGCAATAGGGGCAAAGGTGAATGTAGTCGTCGATATTGTATTCGAACGACGCATTGCACGCGGCACACGAGACCTGAAACATGAACACACCCCAATTGAATGCAATTCAGTCTCAGATTAACGCCATCTTCCGGCCGAAACGATGTCAACGAGATTGCGGATGAAAAAAGTTCCTCAAGTTGCTCAAGAGGACCAAGGTCTCGTTTTTGAGCTCAGCAATTCCGGCCGAATTTTCAACAACAAAATTCGATTTCTGCCGGCGCTGGTCGTCGCCGACCTGTGCGGAAAAAATTGCCGAGAGAGTCTCGACTGAGAGTTTACGGGACTTCAACAACCGGGCCTTGCGGACCTCATCGGAAGCAATCACAGAGACAACGGCATCGAAATCCTCTTCGCGGCCCGCTTCAAAAATGAGAGCTGCCTCATAGAAAACCCAAATGCCACCCGCCCGCTCCTCCAATTGTGAGCAAATTGAATTGAACAATTTGGCAATTTCGGGATGGACAATTGCTTCAAGGGAAGACCTCAAAGCCGCATCGCCAAAGACCCTGTCGCGAACCCATGATCGTTGGTAAACCTTGGCTCCACCTGCATCTTGCACATAGGCGCCTTCGCCCAAGAGCGATATGATCCTTGTCGTGACATGTTCCTGCAAGACGACCCGGGACACGAGCTGATCAGCGTCGAATACGGGATATCCGAACGCTGCCAATTCGGATACAAGCGTGGATTTTCCGGAGCCAATGCCACCGGTCACCGCAATCTTCTTCAAATGACCCTGCCGCCGCAATGACATGCGCCGTTATTTTCCGTTACGTTGCTTGTTTTTGAATTGATTTTGGCGATTTCGCCCTTGAAATTGGTTGCCACCGCGGTTGTTCTGATGGAAGCGGCGATTGTTGTTGCCCTGATGATTTCCGCGTTGGTTTCCCTGCATCCCATGGTGGCTCAATTGCGGCTGATGAACATTGCCGTTGGCATCTGGAGCTACATAACCGGTGCGGGTCATAAGGTGGCTCGGTGCGGGACGTTGGGCATCTTCAAAGGCACGACGAGTCACGCCTTCAGCAATAAGTTCAATCAGGATATCTTCGGGGAAAACACCTTCCATGCGTGCAACCTGGCGAACATGATTCATGAGGGAATAACTGAGTGTCAGCAAAATCTGATTTTGGTTTTGACCATATTGCTCACCCGACTCGCTGTAGTTTTCGTCTTCGTAGTAGGCAGGGTCGCCAATAAATTCACCGCCACCCACGGACTCAGGATAAGCTTCATTCATGTTTGCAGCTGAACTCTCGTTCCAAGTCTGTGGCGAATTTTGTTGCTGAGTCATTCCTGTGGATTCCTCCTGAAATTCATCTGCGGAAAAATTTTGTTCTGCTGAAGATTGTTTACTGTCTTGGGTTTGCCGATTTTCAGCTTCGTTGTTTTGACCGCTGTCGACTTTCAATTCATTTTCATCCTTTGTCTTGCGGCTGGATGCTTTTCGCGGACGCGAAGGAGATGACGCCTTGGCGTCGCTGTTCAAAAAAGGACGTGAAATATTTAACACAGATAAAAAACTCCGAGAGGAACAAAAGAAACTGGCTCCTGCGCGATCGCGGCTTCAAGACCGCTTTTGCATGGAGACGACTGTAAGGCCGATGATCTCAGGACCAAGGGAACAAGATGGCGCGGTGCGCATCTTCAGGTGGGAAACGGCCTTGAAACACAAGCCCAGCTCGCCCAACCCTTCGACACTGACACAGGCTCGGCCCGAAGACAAGAAAGATCACTCTTCCAATTTATCAAGACTGGCATATTCCGCCAGAAGGCTGTCGGAATCTATCCAATTCGGTTGAACCTTGACAAACAATTCAAGATGGACTTTGCGTCCCAAATGTTTCTCAAGTGACTCACGAGCAGCAGTGCCTATGGCCTTGACGCGTGAACCCCTTGAACCAATGACCATGGCCTTGTGGTTGTCTTTGTGAACAATAATGCTCGACTGAATGATCGTCATGCCTGCCTTGTTTTCAAAGCGCTCAACCTTGACAGCGGCACTGTAGGGCAACTCTTGTCCCAATTGACGGAACAACTGCTCACGAATCAATTCTCCACAAACAAATTGCTGCGGACGATCGGTCAGGTCATCCTCTGAATACAACCAGGGCCCCTCGGGCATCCGCTCAGCCAGAAACTCACGAAAGATGCGAACGTCTTCAGGTCTCTTTGCAGAAACTGCAAGCGGAACCCGGGACACAAGATGCGCCTGCGACCCGGAGGCCGATCCTCCGGTCGCCTCTGCGGCTCGTCCGATGCAAGTGTTCATGCGCTCGCTGATCTGGTCAACATTCTCGTTGATGATTTCTGATTTCAACTTGTCAGTCTTGGTTGCCACAACAACAACGCTCTTCGCCGATTCGCGCAGCAGCTGGGTAAAAAACAAGTCATCTTCATCGCTCCAGCCGCGACTCGCGTCGACCAGAAAACACGCCAGATCGGCATCCTGCAGGACGGACCAGGCCGTTGAATTCATCCTCTGATTCAACTTTGGAAGTCCGTTGCTCTGGTGAATACCCGGAGTATCGAGGAACAAAATCTGGCTCTCGCCATTGGGGCAAATTCCAAGAATTCGATTTCGGGTCGTTTGCGGCTTTGCGCTCACAACCGCAAGTTTTGTACCAAGACAAGCATTCATCAAAGTGCTCTTGCCCGCATTCGGCTGGCCCAACAAAGCAACATATCCACATTTCTTAACACTCATTCAATCATCCTCTTGAACATCGCTGTCTTGGGCATATTTCTTGACCATTTCGGCAGTCAGTGCTCCTGACTCCATCATTTTTTGCATTCGTGCCGCAACCATTTTGCTTGCCTCACGCTTGTTGGCGGCCCCTGCGCGCGCAAGCTCAGTCTTGCCAATAAAGCCGGCGACCACAAATTGGTTTTCTTCGGGGGTCGAGATCGTCCGCACCAGTCGATAGACAGGTGGACGTCCGCAAACGCTTTGCGTCCATTGCTGAAAACGGGTCTTCACATCGAAGTCTCCCAGAGTCTTTTCGGCGACAACCAGATCTGCGGCAAAAAGCGAGCGCAACCAATCCCATGCCTTCTGTTCACCCGCATCGAGCAAAAGCGCTGCCGTCACGGCTTCGAAAGCATCGGCCAAAATATTTTGGCGTTTCTCCGAGCGAAATCCACCCTTGGCAATCTCTCCGCGGCCAAACATGATCATTTCGTGAAGGCCAATTGACTTCGCCTTTTCAGAAAGATTTTCGGTTCCAACCAGGGCAGCGCGCAACCGCGAAAGCTCGCCTTCAGCCATTTTTGGAAAAGACGCCATGGCCTCGCAGGCAACAAAGAAATTGACGAAAGAATCACCCAGAAATTCAAGGCGCTCGTTGCTGAAAATGGTCGATTTGTCATTCGGCCAATACACGAGGGCACTGCGGTGAATCAGCGACACAACGGCAAATCTCTTGTTTGCGTAAACGTGGCCCTGGGTCCTTTCCAGAGCAGCGATGCGAGCATCAAGATCCGGAAAAAACTTGCGCAACCTGGGCTCATCCAGCGGCTTGAGCCAGTCTGCCAATGCTTCGGTGTTCTGTCGTGCGGTCATGTCACAGCAACCTGATGGATGAATCCACCACCGAGCACCTCATCGCCACGGTACAAAACCGCAATTTGTCCTGGAGTGACCGATCTTTGGGGACTGTGAAACTGCATGAGGGTCTCGCCACTGTCTGATCGACGAGTGACGTGCCCCGCAACTGGTTGCGAACGATATCGAATTCGAACATCAAATGGCTCAGTGACATCGACGTTGCGGACAAGGTGGAACTTGTCGAACACAAATCCAGAGCGCATCAGGAATTCCTCTTCCCCAACAAACACCTTTCCAGTTTCGTGTTCGATTCGTGTCACATAAAGGGGCTTGTCCGAGACGATTCCAATGCCTTTCCGCTGACCCACAGTGAATTTGTGAATTCCATCATGCTGTCCAAGGACAGACCCATTCTCATGGTGAATCTCACCTTTGACAATCCTTGCCACATCGGCATTTTTTTCAATAAACGCGGCGTAATCATTGTTTGGAATGAAGCAGATTTCCATACTCTCTTTTTTGCGTGCATTCACCAATCCAAAACGCTCTGCATGAGCACGAACTTCAGGTTTGGTCATTGCACCAAGCGGAAACAAAATCCTGCTGAGCCGATCTTGGGTCATTGAGTACAAAAAATAACTCTGATCCTTTTGGCTATCCACGCCCTTCAGCAATCGATACTCATTGCTGTCCGTGCAATAGTCAATCCTGGCGTAATGGCCCGTCGCAACCGCATCACAACCCAGCCGCAAAGCCCGCTCAAGCAGGTGATCAAATTTCAAAAATGTATTGCAGGCAACGCATGGATTCGGCGTTCGTCCGCGCAGATATTCTGTTGTGAAATAATCAACGACGCTTTTTTGAAAGTCTTCCTGATAGTCCATGACATAAAATGGAATACCAATTTTTTCTGCAACCTCACGTGCGTCGGCTACGTCATCATGACTGCAACAGCTGTCAAATTTCGCAGAGGGATCGCAACTCGATTCATTCTTCGAGTAATCCCAAAGCTGCATGGTGACACCAATGACTTCATGTCCCTGTTCTTTAAGCAGGGCAGCAGCCACGCTGCTGTCAACGCCACCAGACATTGCCACTAGAATTCTTTTTCGCTGATTGATCATCGATTGAATGCCTGACCGGTTTCAAAGTTCGTCTGAGATGGGTTCGATCTCGTGATCGCCATGACCGTGCTTGCGGAACAGCTCATCCGCCTGCTGTTCGAGAGAACGATTGCGAATGAATCCCCGAATATAGAAGTCCACTCCCTCACATGTATGCTTGTCCCAGGCCAACGTCACAAAAACATCGCGACCTTCCGACAAATATTCCTGCCAGTAGACGTCGATATAATCCAACATCAAGGATGCAAGCTCATCGGCGCTTGGAACTGCCTGTCCCTGCTCGTCGCCATCTTCGCGCACGTGCAACAACTCGATCGGATAAAAGACCGACTTGTCTGTTCGTTCGAGGGTCACCTTGATTTGAACCTGCCGAGCATCGTAGCCGGATTCAACAATGAACCTCTCGTTTTCAAGAAGCGATCCATATTTCGTGTTCAGAAGCGAATTTATTTTCGCAACGTCCGACTCGTTCCAGACTGGAGTCAAGGTCTCCGATTCTTTGTATGCAAGCTTCAGCATTCAATCCTCCCGACCCGAAAAACCCACAACGCGACTCGAGTGCTTCCAGAAATCTCTCGTTCTTTCAATCTCTTCGAGCCTCTCGTAGGGCTTGACTTCAACCGAACCACGGGTCGTTGCGTTTTCCTCCATCAATATGATCGGAAAAACTGGCAAACGATTAAGCGTGGAACTCAAAATATGTTGAATTGCGGGGTCGACATGGGAAGCCAACTGCTGCATCCATTTTCTGACTTCAAGATGGCGACCCTGACTCTGGAGCTGCAAAACAGACAGGCGAACGCTCTCGCCATCAGCCAGCTGGACGACAAAATCACTTCCGATTTTTGTCTTGAGTTCTTTATTATTATCAACGTTATAGACCAAAATTTGTAGAGCATCCATGGCCATATCCTGGAGGGTCTGCCAACCAATTTGAAACAGGGCCTCAGGACCCACTGCCGTCATCGCTGCAGCAGCGGTGGTCACGTTGCGCAACGAGTCATGCGAATCCGTGTTGCAATTTATACTGCTGAATTCAAAGACTTCTGGCGTTTTGACCAGTCTTTCGAGACCCACGTTCAGGCATCCACGAACCGCTGAAACCACCCTTGCGAGCTCGGACGTTTCATTCACGACCCCCATCGCGGCAGCCAGAGTGTTTATGCTTCGCGCCATGCGGGCTTTATAATCCATGGCTCTTTCGAGATTGTTTTCCGCGAGCCAAGCAATCGTCTGATCAATCAACAATGTTGATTCCGACTGCTGAAGTTTCTGCTTGAGTGTGCGCACCTTCTGCGCCTCGAGATTGACCAGAATTTGATGGGTTCGCCGGGAGAGTTTCTCCACAAACAAATCCATCACGTCTTCATCCTGAAGAAGGATTTCCGGATGAGGAGCGCTCGTTCCAACCAGCCTCACGAGTTCGCTGGTGCCCAACAGCTGCTCAATTTCCTGGGCGAGTTCATCACCATCGATCTGTTGAACGTACTCGAAGATCCGTTCTTGCATTTCTGTTGGTAGCGGCGACGCATCACTTGCTTCGGAAGAGGAGACGGTCGAATATCTTTTGGGTTCCGTGGCAACTGCAATCCGGATCATTTCGACAAGTTGCTTGTTTGATTTTGGCTTCAATAAATAACGCGCTTCATCAGGAGACAAAAAGCCCTGCTCTTCAAGGCGTCCATCACGCCACCGGCGCGCCTCTTCAATGGATTCTTCTCGAATCAACATTGCAGAGTGGGCCAAAATTGATTGAGCCAAACGAACGTCTCGCTTGTACAAAGAGTGAACGAATTGATGCAAAATTTCGAAATCGGATGCTTCACTTGTTTTCAATTTCAACCCGAAGCGGTTGTCGGGCGTGATCCAATAATCATCCGACAACTCTTCCTGGTTTCGATTCAATCCGACCGGAATAATTTCACAGGCCGCGGTCATGCACCCGACAATCAATCCCTCATCGAGTTCAACAACTCTCTGCGCGGCAAATTCCGGTGAAATTTCGTTCCACCATTTGATCCACTGAATAAACCTTTCAGCAGATGGAGAGTCTCCATTTCCGAAGGCTTGTTCCTTCGAATGTGCATTCGTCCAAAGATCGTAATCCAGAACGCGGACAAGTGCTTCACCCCGCACCCATTCAATCACCTCGAGTGAATCTTCCACTCCATGATTCATGATGCTCCGATAGAGCAGGTGCGTCGGCAGAGCTTGCACGAGGTAGGGTAGTTCCCGCTGCGCAATCAACCAATCAATATCCAATGGTGCCATCGCCACAGACTGAGCAGCGTCGGGGTCTGCTTTCCAGGGTTGTGTCTTGAATCCGAGTGACTCAATGGCATCCAGCTCTCGCTCCATTCGATTGCCAACCGTCGGCCAGAGTCTCTCATTTGTCTGCTGGTTTGCGGACAAAGAAATATGATTTGGAAGCTCAACGTTCTCTGACATGCATCTACCATCCGTGTTCGGCTGAATTGCCCTTGCGTTCAGGCCACTTGGGGCACTGTCGCAGCGGACCATAGCCGTCAAAATTCCTTCATGGCAACAGGTTTTTGTCTTTGCGTGTGAGAATTGTCCGAAAGTCTTGCGCGCAGGCGCCGATACCTTATCAACCGTCGGAGAGGCGTTGAGTGACAAGATTGATGTCCACGAAATCAGTGAGAAAAAGGAATCCCGAAGGAGGTTCGCTGGAAACCTCGCTCGAGGTGACCTTCTGGGGCGTCCGGGGAACACTTCCGTCGGCCGGAACCCGCTTCTCGGAATTCGGCGGAAATACATCTTGTGTCGAAGTGGCGTGCCCAAGCATTGGCGATGCGGATTCGTCCAGTTCGCTCATTCTGGACGCAGGAACGGGTATTGTTCCCTTCGGTGACAGGGCCTTGGCCGGCGGCCAGCGAACTTTCCATATTCTTCTGAGCCACTATCATTATGACCACATCATGGGGCTGACACGGTTTCTGCCTTTGTTTCGGCCCGACGTGCGCATTCACTTCTATGGCCAAGCCAAGGGTGGAATGGAACTTCACACAATTATTGAGAAAATATTTTCATTTCCATTCTTTCCCGTGGAGTACCGTCACTTGCCTGCAAAGAACAATCTGTATTTCCATACGGTTGTTCCGGGGTCTCCGTTCGAGGTTGAGAACATGGTGGTCATCGCCCACGACCTTCACCATCCCCAACAAGCGGTTGCCTACCGCGTTTGGGACCATGACCTGAGGGTGAGCGTCGTCTATGCCACCGACCACGAGCACGGAACCGATGCCGATCTCTCGCTCGCAGCCTTTTCCCGAAACTCCAATCTTTTCCTTTTCGATACCACCTACACGGACGAGACCTATCAAAATGGTCGCGTTGGCTGGGGTCACTCGACGGCACGACGTGGTGCCGAAATTGCAGCAATGGCCGAAGTCCGCTCGTTTGGCTTGTTTCACCATGACCCCGATGCCACCGACCATGACCTTCGGACGAAACTTCTACCCGAAGCGCTGGCCCATTTCCCCGCTTCGTTCCTTTGCAAAGAGAGCGAAACAATAGTTTTGCAATCTTCCTCCAGCGAAGACCAGCTCCCCATGGTCGTTGGTGGAGGCACGCCAATTCGCCGCACGCTTTTGAGCAAGAGACGCAAAATCAGCGGTTGACCCTTCCTCAACTTTATGGGAATCCCCTCCTTTGACTTGATTGACCTCACTTCGGGGAACCCACTGAATTGACTCTGGAACAAGACCGAACAAAGCACAGAACCATTGAAAATTCAGTACGGCAGTCGAGTGCCCGATCCAGTGATCGGCCGTCTGCAAGGCTTCCCATCGCATTGCCACAAAGGCCCGGCTGGTTGTCCAAGTCTCCACGCCAGCTCAATTTTGTCTTTTTCGATCTGGAAACCACGGGTGGCAATCCATCAAACAGCGAAGTCATCGAAATTGCGGCGATCAAAATCCGTGAGGGCAAAGAGGTTGGCCGCTATCAGACTCTCGTCAATCCCAGGCGCCACATTCCGCGCCCGGTCCGAGAAATCACCGGAATTGATCAGAGCATGGTGCGTGATGCTCCAGTCATCGAAGATGTCATCGACGAGCTCCTGCAATTCATCCACGACAGTGTCCTGGTGTCTCATGGAGTGCTGAATGATTTTTCATTCATCGCCCACTACGCTCGAAAAATTCGCGCCATTGAGTTGCCCAACTTCTACGTCTGCACGCATCTTCTCGTTTCCAATTTTTTACCCAACATCCCGGTGAAAAGCTTGTCGGGTGTTGCAAATTATTTTGGCCTGCCGGTTGGTAATGCACATCGTGCCATGGCAGACGCAGAGATGACTCGTGATGTTTTTTGGGAAATCCAGAAGGTTTGCGAGAAGAATGGATTCAAGTCGGTTGAGGATCTCCTTAAAATCCAGGCCGACAACCAAACCCTCAATCGTCTTGGTCCAGGGCTGTTGTCCCATCATGTGGACAAGGCACCCAGTACGCCAGGACTGCTTTATCTTTTCAACTCATCGCGTGAAGTGACATACATGTCGGCGACTCCGAACATGCGCAAGTCACTGATGAATGTCACCGAGCTGAGTGACGAGCGGGATTTCAATCGCTTGCTCGTCGACGTCACCGATTTCAAATTCGAACGCACCGCGCATTTTCTTGCTGCACTTTTACAGGAAAAGAAAGAGCTCAAGAAGCTCGAGTTGTCGGTTGATCCTCGCAAATTTGAGGGGCGTGCCGATAACACCATTCAAATCCTTCTGCCGGAAGATTTGTTGCAATACTGGGAAGAAAATCCTGCAGCGATTCCATTTTCCCATCCCATCCGGCAGCACAGAGTGCTTGCGGGTGGTTTTCTCCTCGGAGACGGCGAAGCAGACAAGGCCGACAGCAATGATTCCAGCAATTCAAAAATTGGATTGCCGGATCTTGAAAGAAACCAATACGTCTATGCTCATCTCGAAAATGCCGGGCGCGAGGTTTTGCGGGTGCCCATCCGCAAAACGAAGAGACTTGTGAATGCGGTCAAAAATCCGAAATACAAACTCAACCGGGTGGCCGACAGCAGGCGCTCAGCTGTTCACATGGGTCACCTTGTGGCTGGAACAGGATGGTTTTTTGGCCCAGTCGAGCAACCAAAACTGGTACGAAAGAAACTCGATGAACTCCTGATGCTCTGGCCCTTTCACGACACGACTCTACCACTTGACCAGCGCGCAGAATTCGTCACCCACTTTATTCAGGTCCTGATTGGCCGGGCTGATGATGAAATCAAACGTATCGCTGAAGTGAAGAATTCCGTTCGAAATATCTTCAACCCATTCAAGCGCAAGCAGTTCAGCCAGACAATCGAACTTGTCAAAGCACTCAAGGCTGAAGGATATGCGCTCCCGGACAGTGCAATTCCCAAAACAGGCATTGCCGTGTTGACCAACAATGACACCAAGGAACTCGACGTTGCCATCGTCATCCGAGGCAGAATTCGCCAGCAATTGCGACTGCCTCTTGAGGATTCCGAGAAGCTCCGCTCGCAACGCTTCTTCACCAGATTGATGAATCCTTACCGCGACGAGCTTTTCAGTCCGGAAGATTGTATGGAATTCAACGAAGATATCTGTAATGATCTTGAACTCTTCGCCCACTGGTTCAGCAAACGGCGAGGCGAAGGCGAGTGGGTCGATTTCGAAACACTTGCACCGCTGTACAACCCCCACACAACTGAATAAACTCTCGCATCAACCAGATGAGCCCATCGATGCGAACGATTCGTCCCTTCGATGTCTGCCGAGAGGATTGCTGATGTTCGGATGCAAAATTAAGATGAGCAAATATTCACCTCGCCGTATTGTTTGTCTTGTTACAGGTCTCTGGCTCCTTTCATCAGCCAGTCCCATCCGCGCGGACGGGCCGGTAGCAGGCAAAGACTCAACGAACCAAACGGGCAGCATCAACGCGAGCACACTCGACGCCGTGATAGTGACGATTGCCGACGAGCCACTGCTTCTGAGTGAATTGCAACGAGCAATTTATTTGGCGAGCCAGCATCAGACCAGAATGTCATCCACAGGCCAGCTCATTGGTGGGTCAATGACATCCACAGATGCAGAAGTCATTCTCGAGCAACTGATCAATCAAAAGATTCTATCGATCAAAACCCGGGAAATGGGTCTCAATCTTGGCGAAGAAGAACTCGATTCGGAGCTGAGAACATTCTTGCAGCAGCAAAACATCAGCGAAGAGAAATTCGCTGAACTCCTCAAGGCCGAGGGAGAAACTGTTGAGTCGCACCGCGAAGAATTCGCCAAGCAAATCGAAACCCAAAGATTCATCGGTCGTGTCATCCGACCACTGGTCTCTGTCACGGAAGACCAGATCCGCGGTTACTATTCCCAGGATCGCGAAAAGACCCAGCTCATCAAGCTTCGGAGTTTGATGATTGAAATTCCTGCCCGCCTTTCCAGTGATGAGCTTCAGGCGAAAAAGCGGAGCATTGAAGCCATACGCAGGGATGTCGATGCCGGCAGGCCTTTCATTGAATTGGTCAAATTGTATTCAGAAGACAAGGATGCGCTGAAAACCAACGGCGATTTGCCGGCACGACAACTCAGTTCGTTGCCAGAAAAGCTGCAAGTCCGATTGAAGGGAAAAAAGCCACCACTTGTCGTCGGCCCACTAGAAATCGGCAGCGCAGTTTTCTTCTTTGAATATCTCGGAACAGAACTGGGCAATCAAAAAGAATACGAGAAGCTGAAGCCACAACTCGAGGCTCGGCTGCTCGATATCAAATTTCGCGAACGACTGGACGAATATCTGCGCAGCGAGCGGCTGAAATTCAAAATCAACCGCAGGGAGTTGAAAATCCTTCGCTGATTATTTGTGGAATTGTCTACACCTGTTTATTTCCGTAGCTTCGTGAATATCTGCCAGCGCTTCTTCAATTCCGGCGGTGCCGTCTCTTCATCGACAACCTGGCTCAAGGGAATGCTTTGCGGTGGTGCCGACAGGTCCTTGTCGCTGAATGCTTGTTCAACCGGCTCGCTCGCAGTTCCTTTGGCCGAGCTTTGATCTGCAACTCCAATCATGGACTGAGGAATCATGGAGTACTCGGGACCACCGGCAGACGCTCGAGGATCATTTCGACTTGAGACAGTTCCGCTGGCGGATGGGAGACTCAAGCCCATGGATCCGGGCCCATGTGACGTCGGATCCATCGTCAATGATGTGGGGGCATTGGATACGCCAGATGCTGGATAACCTCCTGCAACACTGCCAACACCCGACGCATTTCGCCTGCCCTTGATGAGCAAGGCTAAAACCGCAAATACCGCGACTGCGGCTACAGCCCAAGGCAGATAAGCCTGAACCAACGCTGCAAGCGCTGTCGATTGAGGTTGGGGCGCACTCTTGAATTCAAGTGAAGTCATGTAGGGATAGTAGAGTTCAAGGTTGCGATCGAAATTGAGTCGGTGGTCCGACAGCGTGACGCGATACCTGACTGTTTCATCTCCCATGACTAGAATGGCCTGACCTGCATCGACACCATCTGTCTTGAAAGAGACGTAGTACAAAAGCCCGGAATGTCCGCCTGGCAGGTCTCTCAAAAGATTCTTCTGAAAAATTTGAAACTCGGAACCTGCGCCATTGAATCGAATGAAACTTTCTTCGATCTCTTTTGCAGTTGCATCCAACGATTCCTGGTTGAATGTCACGGGTTTTTTTACAACCGCGACTGTGATGCTGGGATCCGCCACGACACCCTTGGGCAACTTTATCCGCTCCGCCTTGCTCGAAGGCTTCAGCGTCACGGCGAATCTTTGCGTGCCAACCTCGGCAATCCATTTGGGTGGAATCTTGATCTTGAATTCCTGACCGGACTCTCGCGATTCATAGTAATCCATGAACACCGGCGTTTTCGCCTGGGATGGTTTGGAATGTGCTGCAAAGGGCCAAACAGTCATCAAGACTGAAAAAATTCCGATACAGACAAGTTTCCAGAGCCTCCCAAGATTAGACAGCATACCGAACGGCCTCTGTCTGCTGAGTCAGGCGGAGCGAACGCTCCACCGCGCGCACGAGCGTCTCACTCGTTTCCGGGTCAGTATCGAGAAAATAAACCGGAGAATTCGCTGAGAAGTTTTCACAGCCAAAGAAATCAAGCAAGGCTGTTGTTCCCCGCCCAAGCTGCAAATCAACCGGTGTTTCGAGATCCTGGAAGCGACCGACACACACAGCAAATCCGTAGCGTGAATCGGGCGTGACTTCGCTGAGTGTGCACATGACGCCAACAATCTGTTGTTGACCGGTTCTCCAGTCATTGCTTCCAAAACGTCGAGCAACAAGAACAAGATCTCCCTTGTTCACAGAGTCCGGGCTGCGCAGCAGCAAATTGGCATGTCTTCTGAAGTTTTCGACATCATGGTCTTCCACTGAAAGAATCCATGCTCTTGGTGATCCCGCGGTGGACTCCGACAATTGATTGGGACGACCGTTTCCACGACGCGAAGTCTTGGTGTTTTCGCCAACTCCCAATTCAGTCAATGCAAGACGCAGGGGGGCTTCTGAAAGACCCAATTTTTCGGCCGAACTGATCGCAGTCGAGATTGCACGCACTGCTTCATCACGATGCTCTTCCATTCGATAGCGCTCGTAAAGGCGCTTGCTCAGTGCACCGAGTGTTGCACTGAAATCATAATCATTGCTTTCAAAGAGATAATTCGAAGACACCAGAATGTCTCTTGCAGCGAGGAGATCTCCGGTTTTCTCGAGACAATTCGCCAAGGCAATCAGGGCGTCCGTGTTGTCTGGATTGTCGGCAACAAGCTCCTGCAACACACGCACAGCTTCACTCCAACGCCCTTGCGCGACCGCAAGTCGTGCTGCGCCCCAGAAAGGCTCTGGACAGCGAGGAAAACGCGAGTGAATCAATTCAAAGGCTTTCGATGCCTCTTCAAGATAATCATTTTCGAGCGAATAAACGAGATAATTGCGCGCAAGAAAGTAATTTTCCTTGTTGTGTACATTCAATGCCTGAAGATATTGGAGTCCGCGTTCACGTCGCATCCGGTTCGGTGATTCACAATTATAAACAGCGACGCATTCAACATGAGAAATGCTGCGGCGAAGATTTGATGCGTTTAAAGATTTGATGATTTTTCCGCTGAAGCGGCGCTCGCCCGAATAGGCCAAAGCAAGCGCTGCAAGTGGCAAAAAGGACTTGGATGAGTGACGAAGGCCAAGAAGATGCCTTGAGAGTGTTTTCAATGCCGCGAAGTTGTAGTCAACGCGCAGGGATTCAATCCAGAAGCGGTAAAGTCTGAAGGTTGCCCTGAAACCGCATCCCGCTGCGATGACCCGCGATGCGATCTCCTCAACCTGGTCCCACGAGCCCTTCCAGAACAGAAGCTCACATCCTCGCAGTGCTGCGTTGATGTCGCCAGTCTTCAATTCGCCTCGTGCAAGTCCTTGCTCCACGCGATCAAGCAGCCTGGTGATCTCGGGATTGAATGTTCCCGAAGCGCTGAGATTTTTGTGTGGATAGAACCTGTTTCCGCGTCTTTCACCCATACGTTCGACTCCTTCCGGCTGATCCGACTGTAGCAATCGGAAGAGGTATCGGTGAGGAACAAAACTTCACTGAGGGGTGGCACGTCAAAGGCAGTTTCCGGGGTGAAAATTCGAACAGGCAAATTGAGCCGTCAGAACTCAACGACCTGATCTGCAAAGCGAAGAAACTCTTCCCTGTTCTCGAGGACGACAAAGCTTGCACCACGGGAAACCATCATCCGCAACAATCGCCCCAAGGTGGCGATGTCGGGCGTGTGAAGACCGGTGCCTGGATGCAGAAGCATGAACCAAGCACCCTCCAGCTGTGACCTTCGCAACTCAAGTGTGAGCGTGAGTCTTTGCAATTCACCTCCACTGAGTGAATCCATTCCCTGGCCCAGAGTGATATAACCAAGGCCAAACTGGAGAGCGGCAGCGAGCCGGCTTTCAACAAGCCTGACGTGAGCAAAGAACTGGCGAGCTTCATCCAGCGACAGACTCATAATCTCCGCAAGATTGAGTCCCTTGAAACGTGGGACGAGGCTTCTTTGGGAAAGTTTCGTTCCCAGACACTCCTCACAATTGATCTCAACAGGTGGTCCGAAGCGCTGCGGAATTTCGAGATATCCACGGCCTTCGCAGGATTCGCAACGGCCGGATTTTGAATTCCAGGAAAAGTGAGAAGGAGTCAGGCCCATCACCTGGGACTGAGGCAGCTGGGCAAAAATTTCCCTTATGGGAACAAGTATATCAAGCGCTGCCGCAACCGTGCGCCGTGAAGTCCGGACAAGACTTCCAGGCCGAACATCGTGCAGTGACGTCACCAAAAGTGGTCCTTCGGGAACAACCTTGCAGAACTCCAATTGATGACTTGAAAGTTTGTTTGAATCCAGCAACTTTTCAAGCGAAGGTCGTACACAAAGCTCAAGCACCGAGCTCTTTCCTCGCCCAGCCTCTCCACGCAGGAGCGTGAGTCCTGCCTGCTGAATTTTGATTTTTTGCACCTTGGCTGTTCTCACTTTGACGCTCTCGAGGATCATCGCAGCAGGTTGCTTTTCTGTTGGCAATTCGGGCTCTCCCTTGCGGCGGCGACGGCCGGTGTCGAGTCCAACGCCCGTTCCCGCCTCGAGGGCCTTCGTCGTCGTTGCAGAATCGAAAAGCTGAGCTTCCTTCTTCAACAGCATCTTGACGATTTGATCGGTGCCAACAAAATGTTCCGTAATGCGTCCACCCAGTCGGCCAGCACCGGGTCCCATCAGAAAAATCTCGTCGCAATGCTGAAGGAACTGCGGATGATGTTCAACCACCACAACCGATGAACCACCGTCGACGAGCGAACGCAAAACCTTCACCAATCGCGCCACCTCGGCACCTGTGAGACCCTGACAAGGCTCGTCCATGATATAGAGTGCACCTCGCAGCTGATTTGAAATCATCGATGCAAGCCTGAGACGCTGAAGATCGCCTGGAGACAAACTTCCACCATCGCGATTGAGCGTGAGGTGTTCAAGTCCAAGTGCGCACATTGTTTCAACCAACCGAAGCGCTTCAGACAAAACCTGGTTCTTGGCTCTTTCGCTTCCTGCATCCTGTCGAAAGGAAGTCGAGAGGTGCATGAGCAATTCCTGCAGAGGATTTTGATGCAGTTTTTCGAAGTTCAGACCCTGAACCCGGACGATCGGACGACTGGGATCGAGACGGCTTCCTGCACATTTCTTGCAGGGATAGAGGTCTGCCGGAAGTTCCTCCTCAAGTGCGCCCGTTCCTGCGCAAGTTTCACACTGTGCCAAAGAGGAATGACTAAAGTAACGCGGGTCGAGTCGGGGCGCACTTTCTCCACATTGCGGACAAGCCGACTTCGTGTTGAATTTTTGAATCTCGGACTTGCACTCGATCTTGACCACTCCCTTGCCATATTCAAGTGCTTGCCCGATGGCCCGTTCAAGGCGTGCCATTCGTTCAGGCAGCACCTGCACAGCATCGATCAGAACTTCGATGGTGTTGAGTTTTTTTGCGTCAATCAAGATTTTCTGATCATCGTCCTGCAGTGAATATGTTTCTGCATTGACGCGAATCTTCGAAAATCCAAGTTGTCTGAATTTTTCTATCTCTGTGCTGAAGCCACCTTTTCGGCGCTCCACGATGGGCGCGACGACCGTGATTTTCTGGCCATCGAAGCTTTGGCTGATCTTGCTCATCAATTCACGAAAGGGTGTTGCCCGGAGCGGAACATCGCAATGGCGACAGTGAACATCTCCAAAGGCAGCAAAATAAACGCGCAAAAGATCGCTGACTCCGGAAATCGTTCCCACTGTAGAGAGTTTACCTGCCACCCCTTGCCGTTGAGACAAACCCAGTGCGGGAGGAAGACCACGAATAGCCTTGAATTTGGGACGCACTGTTCTTGACCAAAAAGAGTGGCCCATGAGTTGAACCGGGGCATGACTGGCGTCCGCGAAACGCCGAAAAGCCTCGACATAAAGTGTATCGAAAACCAAACTGGACTTTCCGGAGCCACTGACACCCGTGAATGCCACAAGCTTGTGTTTGCTGATGTCGACATCGACGGACTGCAAATTGTGCTCATGTGCACCTTTTACCTCGATCGTCTGCATTTTGCCTTTTCCTCCGATGTCCCGTCATTGACGCCGTGCGCACTATATCAGAGTCGGGTACGATTGAACTGTCTCCCATTGGAAGGGAGTCAGCCGCTGGTGGTCTTCCCAATGGTGGGCCCAGCCATGAACGGATGAAATATATGATAAACAGTGAAAGCAACATGGCGAGTGCAGACGTGTCCAAACAAATCGACTTTCAAGCAGTTTTGAAAGCCCACGAACAGGGCCTCAACCAGCCTGAGGGCACGATGACGCTGATCGCTGGCGATGCCAGCGACCGGAAGTTCTACCGCCTGCAATCCGAGGAATTCAGTGCCATTTGCATGAAGTTCCCCAAATGGGAAGGCGGATATGGCGGAGATCCACTCAGCTGGTTGGGCATGCAATCGGCACTCGTGGGTATCGGCATACCAGTTCCGCGCGTTCTTTTTGTGGATGAGCAAAATGCGTGCATCTGGACAGAGGATTTCGGCGACCATTTTCTCAACTTCAGCCTTGGCAATCGAATCCTCGATGAGAAGGACAACGAGTGCGCAGCAACCCTTGGGCTTTTTAGAGACGCACTCGATTTGCTGGTCCAGGTGCAATACCCGCGCCGTCATTTGCTCAAACATCCAGCGCAAGACAGGGCATTCGATTTTGAAAAACTGATGTTCGAAATGAATTTTTTCATGACCCACTTTGTGAAGGGTTGGCTTGGCCTGCCGCTCACGGAAAGCGATCCTCGTGACCGTGAATTGGTGAAGGAAATGGAATCTGTCTGCACACTTCTTCACGGTGCCGAGCGGGTACTCTGTCATCGCGATTATCACGTGAGGAATGTGATGGTCGTGCACGGCGGTATTCGCTGGATTGATTTTCAGGATGCCCGCATGGGACCTCACACATACGATGTCGTCAGTCTGATTCGCGACAGCTACACCAAAATCACCCCGGCAACCCGGGTTTCGCTGTTGAAGTTCTATGGAGCCAAACTCAATGAGGCAAGGTCCCGAGCAGGACGAAATCCGCTCGGCAACGAGGAGCTGTTCCATGAAGCTTCATTGATGGGACTCCAACGCAACATCAAAGCTCTTGGCAGCTTTGGTTACCTTGCAACGCAAAAGCAAAAGACCGGCTATCTGAAATACGTCAGCTCGACGATCGAAACGATTTTAGCAGATGACTTTTCCAAGGGATCTGGAATGCGAATTGCCGACGCGTTCCCTGCAACCGGCGAATTCCTGCACGACATCATCCACGGACGATGGAAAGCACTCTTTGAATCAAAGCTTCGTGCTTATGGAGTCAATGAGACGTTCTGATCAGGGGCTGAAATTGGGCCTGGAGCTGAACTCCGCCCCTCATTATTTCAGGTCGGAAATCGGAACAACTTCGAAGCTGCCACTCGCCCGATCAACAAGAATTGTCACCGTTTTGCTCTGCTTGTCGATCATGTAAGGATACTCACCGCGATTGTTGCCAAAGCGACGGTCGAGCCATTTCTTCAATGCTGCAGAGACCTGCACGTCCGTCATTGTCATTTCAAGTTCAACGGTTCGACCATCTTCCTGATAGGACAACTTTTTTGGTGGTGGAACATTGATTACAATACTTCCGGCATGCGCGCTTTGATCAAAAGCGGCAGTGATCGAAACGAAGGTCGTCGTCAAAACCATCAAAACGCGAACCAATGTATTACGCTTTGCCATGACGTGTGATCCTCCCGGAAACAATAAGATCGAAGGCGGTATTTTGTTCGCCGGTCTCCGCCACACCCGGATTCGATGCATGCTTCAAAATCACTCTGCGCAGGTCGTCCAGCAATGCTTGCGACGCGTGCACACTTTCGCCGAGGCCATGGTAATAGCAATACAAACTTTCCTCGGGCTTATCGTTGGCTGTTGCAATTTTCGACAGAGCCGTGGCGCGATCGGCTGCAACCTGAGCTGCTGAAAGCGAATCGTGGCCCATGAATTCGAGCCCGCTCACCAGGGCCTCATAGCCACATTTGTGTTGTTTGGACGCACGAATCGCTTCGTGTTGAAGCAAAAGTGGGAGATGAAGATTCTCGATGTAAAGACGGACAATTTCGGAATCGCCAGATTGAGCGAGCAAAACTCCGGTGTGTAATGGTCGGTCTGCTACAACGTTATGGAAAACCTCGATCAGCTCAGGATGATGCTTGATGAAGCGATAGAGTTGCGCATGTGCCTCCTCGCTCACAAGCATTTTTGACAATGCATTCGTCACAGGTATCCCTCCGCACGCCCAGTTTGTTAATTGGCCGGTCGACCAAACTTGTAACATGCACAGTACCACCCTGCAAGAACTGCCGCCACAAAATTCTCACCGGCGCATCAGCTCAAAATGGGTGAAGTAATGCTTGAGGAGTTCGCGCAGGCGCTCGATCACCTGCTGGGATTGGAGGTCATCGGATTTGGGCTTTTTCCAATCGATATAATCTTCGAGAACCTGCCGCTCAAAACGCAGTCGGGTATCGTAGGGAAGCTGACAAAGGAGAGCACCCAGCCTGACCCACCAGCGGATCCGGCGCGGCATCAATGGTTCGCGGGTTTCATCGTTGCGCCGGCTGCCAACCTGCAGCGCTCGTTCATCCGGACTCACGGGATTTTCTATAACCTGCAGGAAATGCTCACGTTCGTCGATGGACACTTCCGAAAAATGCAACAGGAGTTTCTCCTGCCACGGGTCGAGCTGGCTTTCGCCCCTTTGGTCGACCTCGCCCGAATGTATCCTGGCAAGGAAATGGGACAATTCCAGCGCCTCGAGATCGGCGATCCTGAGCAACAAATCTAGAGCAATGCCCTTGGAATTGTCGGTCGTGTTCTGTTCGTACTCTCGATATCTGTTGAGTGACAAACCCAAGCGATTGGCCATTTCGCTTTGAGTCAGACCTTCACGTGCGCGAAATGTTGCCAAGAAACGCGCGACCCCATCCAGATAACCAGCCAATTGCGGATGTGATGGGGAACTCGACATTTTCAAGCCTCGCGAGGGGCTGCGGTTTCAAAAAAAATCAATACTTGCTGTCACTGGTTTAATCATGCCCACCTTGAGCTGTCCAGCGAGTCTCCCGTAGGCTTGATCAAGCAAGCCTGTTCTCGCGGGGTCAATCACCGTGTCCAGCGGGTTCGCAGGGAGAAATCTGGAATGATGAATACACAAGATTTTAATGCCATCGTTCTCTGTGCAGGACTCGGAACACGGCTTCGCCCACTCACGAATGCCATGGCCAAGCCATCGGTTCCGGTGGGTCCTGTGCCTGCCGCACTGCGAAACATCGAACAGTTGTTATCCTTCAACATTCCGGTGGTGCACTGCAATACCCATTATTTGGCTGAAGATCTCGAAATGGAGCTTTTGGCAGCCTGCCAATCACGCGGAATTCCTGCTGCGCGCTTGCGTTTTTGGAATGAGCCCGAATTGCTCGAAACCGGTGGGGGTATTGCGAGGATAGCAAAGACCTTGGCGAATGAATCAAATCCACAGACCTGCAAGGACACTTTGGTTGTCTCTGGAGACATTGTGGCGGACATTCCGTTGGCAAAAATGATGAGTGCCTGGCGGGCGCGAAAAGAGTCGGAGACCGCACTCATGGTGACCTTGCCTTTGGACAGGCCCCGAAAGGACGTCACATGGGTAGATGAAGTCAATCGTTCTGTTGTGGGTTTTGGAGCCGATTGGGATTCCGAGATTGCAGGCGGGCGAGGCTATTCACCCAGGGTTTTCTCCAATCATCAAATCATATCGGGCACAATTCTCCAGAACAGCAGGTTGGAGAAAAAATCGAGCATCGATATTTTTTATCGACAGGCCATACGAGATGGTGAATCCATTATTCACGTCCCGTTTGAGTCTGATGCCCATTGGTTTGATATTGGCACGCCAGAGACCTACCTGAAGTGCATAAGCAAGCTTGATCATGATCTCCCGGAGCGACTTGAACAATTGGGATCAAGCATGATCAATCTTTGCACGCTTGATCACACTGGCACGGATGGGAGTGCGACTGTCCTCAACAATCCCAATCATGTTCATTCCCGCTCAGCCAAGAAGAAGTTTGCCGAACATTGCTTAAGCAAGATCAGTCAGGGCTCCACAACCCAATGGTTATGGATAGGCACCATTCATTCTCTTCCATCTGTTTTTCATTCTGGATTGTTGAATCTGGCTCGTTGCTTCTCTGTGCGCCCCGAGGGCGAATCGCAACATGCGGAAGGCTCATCGAACTTGCCCTTGGCCATTCATGCTCTTCAGGGCGGCTTGCAGAGGCTTCTGGCCTCTTCATTGGCTCAAATATCCCGGGACACCTCATTGGACACAGCAGGCTTCATCGACTTGCCCCGTCCTCAACCTCTCTCCACGCATCCCCTCTTCCAGGCCCCTTTGCTTGTTCCACTCGACCTGTTGCTCAACACCGGGGGACTCTCTCAACTCGCTTCAAACGAAGCCATCTCGCCATTTTGGATTCTTGTCACTCCGCCGCGGCAGTGAGCTGCACAGGGGTGGATTCATCAACTGCCAATCCACCTTCAACACCTGAGTCATTGTCGGCAGTTTCATTTTCGTCTTCCTTCAATTCACCTTCATTCTCACGCTCGTCCTTCAGCGCGACCTTGCTGGTTGCGCGATAGGTCAAAACCATTCCCACGCGAATGCGGTCGGGATTCAGAATCTGTGGATTCTCTTTCCAGAGCGAGCGCCAAGCGCCCTGTGTTCCGTAGAATTTAGCGGCCAAACCAGACAGTGTGTCACCTTTGGCGATGGTGTACGCCTGACGGTTTCCAATCTCATACTTTTCAGCGAAAGCCTTGGACGATTCGTCGAGGGTGAAATAAATCACATCTCCTGGATAAATCTTGTTTGCGTCGGCCAGACCATTTTCAGCCTGCAGGGCTTTCCATTTTTTGCGTGACCCAAAGATTTTCTGTGCAATCGAACCGAGAGTGTCACCACGCATCACATAGTAGGCCATCTTCGAGCCCATCTCGGGCAGTGCTGTGGGTCCTGTCGCGACAGGAGCCGAGGCTGCGCCGGCCGACTCACCACCAGCTGCTGGAGCTGGAGCTGCTGCCGCACTTTCAGTGCCCATTGGGGCAGTTGCCCCTGCATCTGGAGCTGCTGCCGGCTCAGCACCTGCGGCATATGTTCCACCAGCGGGCTCAGATGGTGCAGCATTGGCAGGAACAGCGCCTGCGTCCGATGGAGATGCGAACGGGTTGCTTGCGTTTGCGTCTGCTGCACCTGCTGGCGCGGCCGAAGCATCTGCTGCACCGGTTGCGGCAATGTTTCCGTTGGCCTCAGCGTTGATTGCTCCACCATCGGCAGGAGATGCAGCATTATTGCTGGCTCCTTCACCCTTTTCATTGGCAATGGCGTTGTTCAGCTCATTGCCAATCGGGTTGTTGGCTGCAGCGGACTCACCTTCAGGCTTGGCCGTGTTCGACGCTTCCGTGTTGGCATTCACCGCAGCATTGTTCTCGGACCCGCTTGCATTGGATCCGTTTGTCGCGGCATTGCCTGAAGCCGCCTCTTCGCCAGATGCGGCACCCTCTAACGCCGGACTGGGCGATTCCTCGCCGGAAGAACTGCATGCCATCGGCCCCACAGCAAGAAAGATTGCCGCGACTGCCGGAAGCAGATAACTTCGCATGATGGAGAACGGACGAGAACACTTCATTGCCGGATACCCTCAAAAGGTTTCCCATGTTGGAACCCCAAGTCCCAACGTCACACGCTGATGATTCGGAGCCTCTTTGAAAAGCTTTAAACGCGTTGCAATATTTTTTGGCATATCCTTTTGCCCGCCGCCAAATCCTTGGCACTCTGCTCAAAAAGGACCTGCAAAATGACCTTTGAACATGTGACTGTTTTGCTCGACGAAACAGTCGATATTGTCACTCAAGACTCTGAAATCAGTAAACTATCTTCAAAGGGACTGCTTTTCGTGGACTGCACACTGGGTGGCGCAGGACACACGATTCGCCTATTGGAAAAATTGACACACCAGCTCCGCAACGGAGTGCTGAGTACTCCTCAAATCGAACACATCTGCTGCGACCAGGACCCGCACGCACTCGAAGTTGCACGCCAACGAATCAACAGTTGGCAAGACAAGAACCCCGATTGGGCACACGTCATCCGGGTCACCCCACTCGAACTCAATTTCCGCGAATTGCCCCATTGGATCCGCAGCCACCGTCCGGAAACATCAGTTTCTGGATTGATTGCCGACCTTGGTGTGAGTTCCCCACAAATCGACAATCCCGACAGGGGTTTTTCATTTCTGCGGGAAGGTCCGCTCGACATGCGCATGAACACCTCCGCGCAAACGACGGCCCGAGAATTGTTGATGACCCTTGATGCCTTAAAACTCGAAAACATTTTCGACAAGTACGGTGAAGAGCCGCGGGCAAGAGCGTTGGCACGAGCCATCGTCCAGGACCGGGACAAAGGTGTTTTGCCAATGTCAAATACTGTGGAGTTTGCAAACTACATCTCCAAAGTCTTGGGTTATCATCAAAGTCGGGTGCATCCTGCGACTCGAATTTTTCAAGCACTCAGGATTGCCGTGAATGAAGAGCTGAGCGCCGTGGAAGAACTGTTGGCCGGCCTGCCTCAACTGATGAAAGATGGGAGTTGTGCCGGGCTGATCAGCTTTCATTCGCTTGAAGATCGCATCGTGAAGAGGTTTTTCCGGGCTTGGGAACAAGGCGAGCTTTCGCCAGAAGCCAAGCGAGCCAGCGAAAAAAAGCGATGGACGGAATCACAAATGGGTTTGTTTGGGGAATCGGCAGAAAACGAAAAATCTTTTGGAAAAGAAATGCCACGCGGAGGAATCGTTGCAAGCGATCAGGAAATCAAGGCCAATCCGAGGTCGCGTTCGGCACGTCTCCGCGGATTTCGATTTTCGAAGGGTGCTCGAGAGTAATCTGCAGATTTGACCACGTTGAAATGGAATTTCACCACGTCAGGAGGACAGGCGATGAAAGTTCATTGGAAACGCATTGATGCGAGCCTTTTGTGCTTTGCATTGGTCGTGATTGCGGCGGTCCCGGTCGCAGCACTTCGCAGTAAAACATATTCAGTTGGTTACGAACTTGGGCGTCTGAAATCTGAAGAAAAATCGCTGCGGCAGCGCAATGTGGATTTGCAAAGCCAACTCGCCGCGCTGCAGAAAAACGTGCGGGAAAATCGTCTCAAGGCAAACGATGGCGATGGCCAGCCGAAATTGAACCTGCCTGCCAAGTCGAATGTCTGGCGAGCAAACTCAAAGCCATCCACACCAGATCAAAACACAGGTGACCCAAGTGCTCAGAAACCGTAAGTCGACCTCCAAGAAAAAAGTATCAGCACAAAACGTTGATGCCGACTTTCGCTTGAGAGTCATGATTCTGGCCTCGGCACTCGCCATGGCAGGCACACTCATGCTCGCGAGATATGCACAGCTCGCCGTGTTGCCAACCGAGCTCAATGAAAAGCTCCGCACCCGCGCTACAAAGCAATTCGAATCAGAAGTGACGTTGTTGCCACCCCGTGCAAAAATTGTCGACCGCAGCGGCCGAACTCTCGCTGTGAGCGTTCTTCAACCCAGCCTTTTCGCAATCCCCAAAAGGTTGCCATCCGATCGCGCGACCCTTGAGGTGATTGCAAAGCAGATCAAAATTCCCCTCAATCAATTGCTTGAATTGAAAAAGTCAAAAAAAGGTTTTGCTTGGTTGCGGCGGCATGTGCCTCCTCAGGACTTTGAAAACATGGGCGACCTCCATCAATGGAGAGAATTCATTGGCATTGCCGAAGAGCCGAAACGCATTTACCCGGAGAAAGACGTCGCAGCACATTTGTTGGGGTTTGTCGGAATCGACAACAACGGACTTGAGGGTGTGGAAGCCATCTTCAATTCAAAACTCAATGGCAACGCCCAGATAGCAAAAGTAACCCGTGACGCGCGTGGTCACATTACGCTCACAGTTCCGAACGGTGCCGTGATGCCGGAGACCCAAAGTCAACCTCTGGCTTTGTCCATTGACCTCTCCATTCAATCGGCAGCCGAAATTGCGCTGAAGGAAGGCGTGCTCAAAGCCAAGGCACGGGCAGGATCTGCGGTGGTGATGGATGTTGAAACAGGTGAATTGTTGGCCATCGCCAGTTATCCATCGTTTGATCTCAACAATCCATCCTCTGCACAACCCGAAGCAAAAAGATTCCGCCCGCTGATGGATGCACTGGAATTGGGTTCGGTGGTGAAACCACTTTTCATCGCACGTGCAATAGACAAAAAGAAAATCCGCCCGGATGAAAAGTTTTTTTGCGAAAACGGCTCAATGCAGGTTCCCGGCGGTAAAATACGCGACACCCACCCGCATGGAATGCTGACACCAGCAGAAGTCATCAAGGTGAGCAGCAACATCTGTACATATAAGATAGTGCAGCGCTTGGGCAGAAATGGACTCTATGATTCCTTGGGAGCCTATGGCCTGACGAGGACTCCCGGAACAGGCCTCCCGGGTGAATGGGCGGGACGAGTTCAAAAGCCAGAAGCCTGGCGAGAAATGCGCTTTGCGAATATGGCATTTGGTCAGGGCCTTGCCATCAGCCCTCTGCAGATGACTCGCGCCATGGCAATACTCACCGGAGGCGGCACAGACCCTGGAATTGGAATTGTGTCTCGCGAGAAAATGGACGACGACGAAAATCTCAACCTTCCACCCCTCAGAGTCATTTCCGAATCGACGAGCCAGCTCGTGACCAACATGATGCGCGGGGTGGTTGAGGAAGAAGGCGGAACAGGACGACTTGCTTCCATCGCGGGAATTGCTGTTGCCGGCAAAACAGGAACAGCTCAAAAATACGATCCCAAAACCCGCTCCTACAGCGAACGCATTGCGACTTTCACTGGTGTTTTGCCTGCCGATCATCCGAGACTGGCCATCACGGTGGTGATCGATGAGCCACAAGTGCGGCCAGCTTACGGCGGCGTGCTCGCCGGGCCAGTGTTTTCCGACATTGGGCACAAGGCGATCAACTATTTGAACTCACG
The DNA here is from genome assembly GCA_049423385.1 of Silvanigrellaceae bacterium. Classification (GTDB taxonomy): domain Bacteria; phylum Bdellovibrionota_B; class Oligoflexia; order Silvanigrellales; family Silvanigrellaceae; genus RFOM01. Next base: position 27,722 of record JBMSQQ010000006.1, read on the forward strand.
AGGACTCATCCAATTGGATCCAACAACCCCGTCACAGCAAGACAACTCTTTGGCCAAATTGCCAAAGCGGGGAGAGATGTGAATGCTTGGGTATGAACTGAACCTCGATTTCATGATGCAGCCAGGACGAGCACTCCTTCTGCTGGAAGTCCAAAATCAACTCAAAATCTCACCTCCGGAGGATTCTCCGTTGAGGCGTGAAACACCGTTCGGCTCCAAAGAGCGAAAACTGGTGTGGGACACCCGCAAGATTGATCGATCCCAGACTGCCGACAAGATTATTTTCATCGCCATGAAAACATCCAGACACGATGGCCATTCTGAGGTTGCGGATCTGCTCAACGCAGGCCATTTCGTTATTGCACAGTGGGATTGCTTGAATCCTGCTCTCGAGGATCAACAAGTCGAACCAAAGAGTGATTGGCTGAAAAATCTGTTGACTCATCCCCATCTTGTCTGTGTTCATTCCAGTGAGATTGCACGGAACATTTTGGTGAGCAGTGCCAGCGGGGTGGATCCCAAATTGTGGACGAGCCTTGCGATTACAGGCACGAACGGAAAAACCAGCACAACCCAGTTGGCCGCTGCCATGTTGGAGGGGATGAGCAAAAGATCAGTCCTTCGTTTGGGCACATTGGGTGTTCAGATCTCAAACCAAACCATCGAGAATCCCTTTCCAACGCAGCCGGATTTTCCCGGTTTGCTTGCAGCCATGCGCATGGCACATGAACAGCACTCTTGCGACCAATTGGTTATGGAAGCAACCAGTATTGGAATCGCGGAAAAAAGACTCGGCGAATGGACTGTTCAGTGCGCAGCGTTCTTGAACCTGACCCGAGACCATCTTGACTACCATGGAAACATGGAGAACTACCTTCAGGCCAAACTTGATCTTTTCCGGCGGCATCTGAACTCTTCTGGACATGTTGTCGTCAACTGTGTTGACCCCAGCTGGGAGGCAGTTGTTCGCGCCGCAGCCGGTGCACAGCGACTTTGTCTGGGAATTGGAAGACCGGAGCAACGGGACTCGTTTTTGGAAACAACCGGACCGCTTTTTGCGGGAATCCGTTATCTGGAAACAAGCCACCAACGCAGTTCGGTGGCAGGAATTGCAGGACAATGGACGCTCTGGCTGGACAAGCATTCCAGTGTCGCACAATGCCAATATTCAGCGAAACTTTTGGGCAAGGTTCAGCATGAAAATCTTGCTGCGGCTGCGGCGATGATGATTTCGCTGGGATATCCACTCAATCAAGTTGCCGGTGCTTGTCTGGGAATAATGCCGATACCTGGTCGACTCGAACTCGTGGAGACCACCAGCGGTCAAGGTCGTGCTTCTGTGTTGATCGATTACGCGCATTCGCCGGACGCCCTGGAAAAAACGCTTGAAACCTGTCGTGAACTCCTTGCCGACGAGGGACAGTTGATCTGCGTTTTTGGTTGTGGTGGGGACCGGGATCCAACAAAGCGACCCATCATGGGGCAAATTGCATCTCGACTCTCTGATCGTGTCTGGATCACATCCGACAATCCCCGTACAGAGAGTCCTCAAAACATTGTTGATCAAATCCTCGAGGGAGTCCTGCCGGAAAAGCGCTCCCGCGTCTGCGTTCAAATCGACAGGGCCGTTGCAATCAAGGAAGCTATCCGTAATTCAAAGGGAAAAGACATTCTGCTGATTGCAGGAAAAGGTCATGAAGATTACCAAATCCTGGGCACGACAAAGTATCCGTTCTCTGACTCCGCTGTCGCTCGACAGATCTTGAGCGAGGAACGTAACATTTAAGGCAAACAGGAAGGCCAAAAAAAATGTTGCTTGCACTCATTCACAAGTTCACCATTTATGAACCCAAGTTGAACGCGCTGACGTACCTCTCCAGTCGCGGCATTCTTGCACTGATCACTTCAATCCTGATTTCACTCGCTCTTTACCCACCTTTCATCATGCGACTCAGGGCCCTCAAGCTTGGTCAACCCATTCGAGAATTGGGTCCTGCAACACATCAGGAAAAAAAAGGAACCCCAACAATGGGGGGTGTAATCATCCTTTTTGCAACCCTCATGAGCGCTCTGCTATGGACGGACCTCAAGAATCACCATTTGTGGACGCTGACGATTGTTACCGTTTCTTTTGGATTGGTTGGCTTTATTGACGACTACCTCAAGATTTCAAAGAAGAACCCCAAAGGGCTGGCAAGCAGATACAAATACATAGGTCTCTCGATTGGGGCATGCATCGCACTGGCGTGGCATTTCAATCAAACCGGCACAGTCGACCTCACGGCATCCACACGATCAAGTCTTTCAGTCATCTATCTTCCATTCCTGAAGGACGTCTCGATCAACCTGGGATGGCTCTATTTGCCGTTCGCGTATTTTGTTCTCGTCGGTTCGAGCAATGCCGTCAATTTGACCGATGGTCTCGACGGACTCGTTATCGGACCTGTCATGACGTGTTCAATTGCACTGCTCGTATTGAGTTATGTGACGGGAAATATCGTCGTAGCAAAATATCTCTATTATCATACGGTCGCTGGTTCGGGCGAAATCACTGTATTCTTGGCTGCGTTGATTGGAAGCTCCATCGGATTTCTCTGGTACAACACCTGGCCAGCGCAGATTTTCATGGGTGACTCTGGAGCACTCCCTCTCGGCGGAATCCTGGGCGCCGTTACCATGATCACAGGGCACGAAATTCTTCTGGTGATTATGGGCGGTGTCTTCGTGGTTGAAGCATTGTCTGTCATCATTCAAGTGGGCTCGTTCAAAATGCGACAGAAACGTGTCTTCAGGATGGCGCCAATTCACCATCACTTTGAAAAAGGTGGTTGGCCAGAGCAAAAAATCACGGTTCGTGCATGGATCATCAGCCTTGTCCTGGCTCTAATCAGCATCTTGTCACTCAAGTTGAGATAACGACATGGACATCCGTGGCAAAAAAATCTGGATCATAGGTGCTGCGCGCAGCGGCATGGCCGCTGCACGAATTATGCACAGTCAAGGCGCGGAACTCTTTGTCAGCGACTCCGCCACAATTGGCGAAAGTCAGAAGACAACTCTCAATGAACTCGGCATTTCATTCGAGGAAGGCACACATTCTCTCGAGCGAATGATTCAAGAAGCACAATTCGTCGTGTTGTCTCCAGCGATCACTCTCGACTCAAAAATCGCACTGGCAGCTCGCCAGGCCGGAATTCCAATTTTCAGTGAAATTGAAATTGCAAGCTGGTATTTGCCGCAGTCGTCGTTTGTTTTGGGTATCACCGGTACAAATGGCAAGAGCACAACGACACACTACGCTGCTCAACTTTTCGCCCTCGGCCAAAGAAATGCAGTGGCTTGTGGAAACTACGGACTCCCTCTTGCCGAGGCCCTGTTGGCACCTGCGCGTTTCAATTCCTTTATGATTGAACTGAGCAGCTATCAACTTGAGACCACTTTTTCCCTGCGACCGAATGTCACCATCTTTTTAAATCTGCAAAACGATCACATGGCTCGCTATGGCAACATGAATGAATACATGAAGGCCAAGTGGCGTCTCGTGACGCTCACAAAGAGAGACGGACTCGCCATCATTGATCATGATGTCTTCATCAAGGCGCTCGTTCTGGGTTTGCCATTGCCGGAATGCCGAATTGCAGTCGTCCACGGATTTCTTGAAAAAAGCCCAGTCGAAGGCATCAAAATGCCAGCCAAGAGAGTCGAACATTTCGCGCTTTCTTCACCCGAAATCCTCGCCAGACTCCCAGTGCAAACCTACGGTTCACTCGCCAAGCTCGACGTGGATTCACTGGCTGAGTCCGCAGATATCATTCACATCTGGATGACAAACCAGTCAGCCACAGACAACAGCCACAGGCTACACATTGCTTCAGTTGATCCCAAGGGAATGCGCATTGAACTCGACATTCAAAACCCATGTCTTTCGGGCGAACACAATCAGTTCAACATTGCCTCGGCAAGCGTGGCCGCACTTCTGGATGGAATGCATCCCAACATCATTCGCGCCCAATGGAATTCGGGCACGACCGTATATGAGCATCTGGCGCATCGCCTCGAGGTCATCAACAGTTCTTTTCCGTTGTTTGACTCCAAGGGAGTGCAAAAAGACGTCCGCGCGATAAATGACTCAAAAGCGACAAACGTTGAAAGCACTCTTGTGGCAGTGAAAAGTTTTAAAAAGTCGATTCGCCTGCTTTTGGGTGGGGAACCCAAAGGCGATTTTTACGGCGATCTCAGTCCATATATTGGGGAAAAAATCTGCCGAATTTATCCTTTTGGCAAGGCGGCCCCCGTTATCCAGCAACACCTCGCGGGATTCGAGAAATTTGTTGCACCTTCCAGTGCCAAATTGTTCGACGCAGCGCAAATGGCGCTCGACGATGCGGCCGATGGAGATATCGTTCTTCTCAGTCCTGCCTGCGCGAGTTTTGATGAGTTCAAGAATTTTGAACATCGTGGCGACGCTTTTCGTCATTGGGTTCTTCAAAAAAGGCAAAAGTGAAGAAATCTTGAATTCGCTTTGTTTGCCGCGGAGGGCGTTGCGTGAGCACAAGGAAGGATCACAATTTCAGCGTATTTGATGCCTACGGTGGGCAAACAATCTGGTTCCCCGTGATTGCACTTTTGTCGTTTGGACTTCTTTTTGTCTACAGTGCGTCGAGTGTTTATGCCGGGCAAAAGTATGGTGATGAATTTCTTTTTGCCCGCAAGCAAATCATCTATTTTATTCCGGGTGCCATGGCAGCTTTTCTGGGTGCACGACTGCCACTCCAGAAGTTGAGAAACCATTCAACTTCGATATTCATTGTTGTCCTGGCGATCACCGGTTTGACACTCGTGCCAGGAATTGGAAAAAGAATCCTTGGTGCAGCACGATGGATTTCCGCAGGTGGCGTTCAAATTCAGCCGAGCGAATTCCTCAAGATTGCGGTTGTTATCTACCTGGCCTCAATTCTCTCCGAGGCCAAATTGGCCCTGGGCAAGGCGCTTTCTGTGCTGCTCGCGTTTGCGGTACTTCTAAAGCAACCCGATTTTGGCAGCTCGGTCATCCTCATGGTCGGCATTCTGGCCGTCCTGTTTTTTACCGGCATTCCCAAACGCTTCTTCTTTGGCGGGATCGTCATGCTGCTGCCGGTGATTGCCATCCTCGCTGTTGCGGCTCCCTATCGGCTTCGCAGGCTTGTCTCATTCCTGGACCCGTTTGCCGATCCTCTGGGCTCAGGTTTTCAGGTGATTCAGTCATTTGTTGCCATTGCCAGCGGTGGCCTGTTCGGCAAGGGACTTGGAGGCAGCCAGCAAAAACTGTTTTTTCTTCCCGAGGCACACACAGACTTTATCTTGGCTGTGATAGGTGAAGAAATGGGCTTTGTTGGACTCGCGATCATCATCGTGATTTACGCCATGCTTTTTTATTCTATTTTGCAAATTCTGGTGGCGGTCACCTGCAAGTTTTCTCGAATGTTGACTGCCGGCCTGATGTCCATGATTGCTGCATCGACTCTGGTCAACATGGGTGTTTGTGCCGGTTTGCTGCCAACCAAGGGTCTCACCCTCCCCTTCATATCCTCTGGCGGTTCCTCACTTGTTGCCAATCTTTTTGCCATGGGATTGCTGGCGCAAATTCATGCTTCGGCATACATCCGGCAGCATGGAGGCCTCAAGCAGCATGTTCAAGGCGATTGATCGAATTCATTTTATCGGGATTGGCGGAAGCGGAATGTCTGGACTTGCCGAAGTCCTGCTGAATCTCGGCTACAAGGTCAGTGGAAGCGATCTCAAGGAATCACATGTCGTGCATCGCCTGCGCTCGCTGGGAGCCTTGATTCACAATTTCCATGACGGTTCGAATGTCAACAACGTTCAGGTTGTTGTTGTCAGCAGCGCGATTGATGAGCGTAATCCTGAAATTCAAATGTCTCGAAAACTTAAACTGCCGATCATTCATCGATCCGAAATGTTGGCCGAGTTGATGCGACTGAAATATGGAGTGATTGTTGCTGGTACACACGGCAAGACGACAACCACGAGTATTCTGGAAAACGTGCTTCACGATGCGGGTTTGGATCCCACTGTGGTCATTGGCGGAATTCTCAATTCAACGAGTTCAAATGCAAAGCTCGGCGGTGGAGATTGGTTTCTTGCCGAGGCTGATGAGAGCGACGGAAGTTTTCTAAGATTGAGTCCCACCATAGCCGTGGTCACGAACATCGATCGCGATCACATGGACCATTATTCTTCCTTTGAGGAAATTCTTTCAGCATTTGGAAGTTTCATTGAGAAAGTTCCTTTTTATGGAGCGGTTTGTGCGTGCGTGGACGATCCCGGAGTCAGGAAGATTCTTCCAAAAGTCCGGCGTCGCACCGTTTCATTTGGACTCAGTCCGGATGCCGATGTGACTGCCGCTGATGTCGTTCACAACGGAATGACCAGTGAGTTCACGCCAGTCATAGATGGTCATCATGGCCCGCGGGTCTGTCTTAAAATGCCTGGCAAGTACAACATCGTAAATGCACTTGCGAGCTTTGCGGTTGGCAAGGTTCTCGATGTACCCATAGAAAAAGTTTCCGCTGCGGTTTCGGCATTCCAGGGTGTTCTTCACCGGTTCACTATTCTTGGCGAAAAAGAACGGACACTTGTTGTCGACGACTACGCGCACAACCCCAAAAAAATCTCGACCGTCCTTGAAGGTATTCGGCAAAGTTGGCCCAACCACCGAATTTGCGCCATTTTCCAGCCACATCGATACTCTCGGGTCAAACATCTGGCGGAAGAATTTGCAGTCTCGTTTTCTCATGCAGACCACGTGATCGTCACGCCTGTCTACTCAGCTGGAGAAGCACCAATAGAGCACTGTGATCACGGTACGTTAGCCAATCTCATCCAAGCCAAATCGTTCCCGAAGAGCCCGGATGCCGTCGCAACCTGTCAAAACCTCGACCACGCAGTGTCCCTTGCGGCCGACTACGCATGCCAACATAGACAGGATATTCTGAATTGCACCGGCGTGTTGCTAATCACCCTCGGAGCGGGTGACGTGCAGTCTGTGGGTCCGAGGATTTTGGAAAATTTGACTGATCCGTGAGGAGTCATGTCGCAACTGAAAAAACAGACAGTGGTTGGCCGCAAATCGGCACGTCGCAGCAAGCCTGCGCCGACGCATTCACACAAAAAGTCCGGTGGCGTCCTGCGCCTCATGGGCCAGACTTCCATGAAGCTTGTGAAGTCCGCAATGGTCGTCGTTCATCCGTGCCTCGCGGCCGTTCGCCGCTGGCCCCTGGCGACAGCATCGCTTCTCGTCGGAGGAGCGATCTTCCTTGGCGTAGGTTATGGGGTTTCAAGGCTGACGCAGTCTCTGACTCAGTCACTGCCTACTTCGATTGAAGTGAACAGCCCACGACCTGAGCTCAATGATACAATCATCCGAATCACTTCGGAAACACTGCAGGCTGCACGAAACGAAAAGTGGAGCCGCAATGCGTTGGCAGACAAGCTTCTCTCGCGCGTCAGCATGGTTGATGGAGTTGACGAGGTTTCGCTTCGCACAGGTCTCGACAAAAAGCTCAGAGTCGATGTTGTTGCGCAGGCGCCACTTCTCGTGATGGAAGCGAAGGGTGGTGAGCGAATCCTGGTTGGCAGCAAATTCAAAATCATTGCCCGCGGACTGGGGGCCAACGACTACACATCTTTGCCGTTGCTTGAAGCGCCTGATTTGTCGCTGAATGTTGCCTCATCCAGGGAAAAGAGGCGCGAAAACAGCGGTCTGTTTGTGAGGCCTTCAACAATGACGAGTGCAAACGTTCGTTGGCTGGGTCAACAGACACTCAAAATAGATTCTCTTTTTTCTGCTGCAAAAATTCCTGCAAAGATCGAGAATATTCTTTGGCGCAACGGGGCTGGGTTCTCGATTGTCATTTCCGACAACGCAAGTGCGGATCAAGATCAACCAAATCCAAACACCCTGACCGCCGTTCCTGTCGGACAAACCGGACTCTCAGGACATCCAGAATCCAAAAGCCAAAACCATCGGACAACCGTGGTTTTGGGTGAGAATCAATTCAACGAAAAATTCGATCGACTTTCGCAGATTATTCAAGACTTGAGACAACGAAAATTAAAAGCCGAGCAAATTGATCTTGGATTTTCAGACAAGGCCATCATACGCATGCCGGAAGGCTTGTCGGAAGCCAAGCGCGGAGGAATTCAATGAGTGAAGCCGAAACTAAAAGCGAGTTTTCCGTTGGATTGATCATTGGATCCCACCAGACGAAAATCGTGGTGGGAACAGCCCAGATCGACTCCAATGACGTTCTCTCGGGTTTTTCATCACATGCTGGATATGACTTCGGCGACACGGAAACTCTCGATCAAAATCGCCACACCAGCAGGTCTTTTCATATTCTTGCCGCAGCAGAGTCGTCGCACAATGGCGTGAAAAGAGGAAATATCGTTGACCTTGAATCGGTTTCGCAGTCGATTCAAGAGGCAGTGGATGAAGTCGAGCGGCAATCTGGTCTTGAAATCGACCAAGTGAGGGTTGCGATTGCCAGCACCAATGCGATTTCTGAGAACTTCACCGAATCTTTGGCTCTCAACAGCACCGAGGTCAAGGAATCCGACCGTGAGAAACTTCTGAATCTTGCGCATGCGCACGGAGTTCAACCTGGGTTGGAACAGATTGCCACGCTCACAGGTCACTTTATTGTTGATGGCAGACCAGGAATTTTGAATCCCGTTGGCATGTACGGCAATTCACTCGGCGGACTGTTTCATCGCATCGCAGTCCCGGAGGCTGAGATCCAGAACATGATCAGGGCCGTCAACAAGGCGGGTTTGCGTGTTGAGTCTTTTGCGTTTGAAGCACTTGCCGCGGCTGAGGCAACTCTCGACTCCGATGAACGTGAAATGGGATCTGTTTGCATCAACTTTGGAGCCAACCTCACGCACGTCGTGGTTTACTCTTCAGGAACTCCCATTTTCAGCCGCGATTTTCCTTTCGGCGCTCATCACATCACCAAGGACATTGCGATTGGCCTGCGAACAACCCAGACGGAAGCGGAGCGCATCAAAAAAGATTTTGGCCAGGCTTATTTCAACACTCAGGATGCGCACGAAGCGTTTGTCGTTCAGACCGCGGAACACCTCGGTGGCACACGCCAGTTCACCCGCGGCCAGTTGATGCATATTGTCGAGCCACGGGTCAGGGAAATTTTGGGTTTCATTCACAACGAGCTCAAAAAGTTGAAGGTGACACAGTTCGTCTCAAAGGGAGTCGTACTCACTGGCGGTGGCTCGTTGATGCCGGGTTTGTGCTGGATTGCCGAAGACGTTTTTGGCGTGAGTGCACGCGTTGGCTATCCATTGAATCTGACGGGCGTCACCGAGGGCCTGCGGTCTCCCCTTTGTACGTCGTCGATTGGACTGCTGTCTCCGCTGTTTGCCTCACGTGAGGAAGCGAGTCGACCATCGTGGAGTTTGACCGAAGGAGGGCTTTGGGGATGGGCCCGTACTGTTTGGGAAAAGTTCAAGGAACCCAACGAAATTTCGTAGAATTAAAGTTTTTAGTTCAAAATGACGAAGAGACGGAAGTCTCTCCGGAATCGGGTCGAGTCAGTTTCCTGACTCGACTTTTTTCTTGCCAGTTTTTTGACAGAGGGAGTCAATTTTCAAACCCTGTTGTCAAGGAATTATGCGGAAATCTTTACACATCTGAGATGCCCCTCCTATACTTCAAATTATCCGCAAAAACGTTCGTAGTGCCTTGAGTGGCACGGAGGAGCTCACCACCATGCTAGAAAATGACAAGTTTTCGTCCAATGCAGTCATCAAAGTGATCGGTGTCGGTGGAGCGGGTGGAAATGCAATCAATACGATGATCGAGCAAGGTCTTTCGGGCGTCGAGTTTATTGCTGCCAACACAGATGTACAGGCTTTGGCATCCAACCTCGCTCCCATAAAGATTCAGCTTGGCAGGGAATTGACTAAGGGATTGGGCGCTGGTGCCAACCCCGAAGTTGGCCGAGATGCAGCACTTGAAGACAAGGCAATCATTCAAGAGGTTCTTTCTGGCGCAGATATGGTCTTTGTGACTGCCGGTACGGGCGGCGGCACGGGTACCGGCGCTGCTCCCATTATTGCGCAGGTGGCCCGCGAATTGGGTGCCTTGACGGTTGGTGTCGTGACAAAGCCATTTTCGTTCGAAGGCAAAAGACGAAAGGTGCATTCCGAGCAGGGTATTCAGTCGTTGAAAAGCTGTGTCGACACGCTCATCACGATCCCAAATCAGCGCCTCTTGAGCATTGCTCCACCACAGATGTCGATGCTCGATGGATTCAAGCTGGCAGACGAAGTTCTGTTGAATGCCGTCAAGGGGATTTCTGACATCATCAACATTCCCGGCCGCGTCAATGTCGACTTCGCCGACGTTCGCACAATCATGTCGGAAATGGGCATGGCGCTCATGGGTATCGGCACTGCGACGGGTGAAAACCGGGCAATCGAGGCAGCAAGGGCTGCAATCAATTCGCCACTCCTCGAGGATGTCGATATTGAGGGTGCCACGGGAATTCTCATCAATATCACGGGCAGCAGTGCCATGACACTCCACGAAATCAGCGAGGCATCCACACTCATCCAGGAAGCTGTTCACGAGGATGCCAACATCATCTTCGGCTCTGTTGTTGATGAGACCATGGGAGAAACACTGCGTGTCACAGTCATCGCGACTGGATTCGATCACGCCCGGGTATCGCTACCAGACGCCCATAACAAGATTTATTCCAATTCAAGCAACGGATATGGTTACCATGCACCGGGGTCCTTGCCGAACGGTGCTGAACAGATTCAGCAGCCCTATGGTTACGGCAACAATGCTCATAACCAGCGCCAAGTTGGAACGGGATTCGGTTATGGAAACACGCAGGTCGATCCTCGTGCGCTCAACAAGCCGACAGCAGGCTTCCAGTCTCAGCAGCAGCGAATTGAGCCTTCACCTGCCGCCAACAGGACACAGCATGCGGTCAATTCAAACAACCCAGCCGCGTATCACAACCAGGCTGCCTCAAACCCGGTTGCAGCAGGCCTCTCGCTGAGAGCACCATATGAGGTGGGTCAACCAGTGAATTCCGGCAAACGGTTTGAAACCAATAACCAGACAGGCGAGCTTGGCAACCCGGGTTATGGACGCGCCAACAGCTATGGAAATTCCAGCCAGTCGACGACAGCCGCGACCGCTCAACAGAACCTGGCCCTGCAAAACGCAGCACAATCTGTAAATCAACTCAGAAATGCTTTGGCAAGCAACAATATTCAAAGCGAAACCGACAACAGCGCTGCGCGTTCCTTGAATCAGAATTCGAAGAATGAGTTCGAAGAGCTGACACAATGGACATTGGAATTGTCTCGCCAGTCCTCAAGCGAAGATGATATCCAGAATGAAGCATGCTTGACTGAGACCACCGAAACTTCGATTGGTGCAGGTCAGCTCGCGGCATCTGCAAGTCTCGACGAAAGCGAGAATGAGAGGGCACTGAGATTGGCGCGTGAGCTTGCCGACATCACTCCGGATGAAGGCGACTTCGAAACGCCTGCCTTCTTGCGTCGCAAGGACGAGACCCTCAATCGATCGATTTGAACGAAATGCCATTGAGACCGGGGCGGGCTGCTGCCCGCATAAAAAAACCGAGGGAAACACTCCCTCGGTTTTTTTTTGGCAACACAAAGTCGACATACACTCGTCACCTAGACAAGAACGCCCTCTTCCTGCGAATTCGCGCCATACGCTTCGTAAATCGAAGGAAAGGCAGATGCTCCCTGGGTGCCGCGAGTGTGCTTCTTGAGCGCAAATTCCGGCGAACTGGACTGTTCGAGAACACCCAGAAAATAAAGCCAACGAGCCGCCTCCGGAGACGGAAAATCAAGTGCGCCGGTACGAGCGAGAACAGCCGGTGACAGATTCCAAAATTGCTTTCTTGCCACGTCCATACGCAAGTAACGATCCCATCGACAAGACATGGTCAAAAGCCCCTGATCGAGCACAGGTGTTCGGCTCTGAATACCTGCTGCAATCAACTCAGGTGAAAGACGGGACAACGCAGACCGGCCATCGAGCCTCGGTTGAACGGGCCCATAAATGATGTCCGAGTCGACAGAGCAGACCCACGGTGCCGCGGTCTCGCGGTCAACCTGCTCACCCGGCCCGGGAATTGGCAGATTCAAAAAACTCAAAACTTCATGAGTCAACTTTGCCACGCTTGCCAAACGGGCTGCATGGTTACGGCATTCTTTGGGCAGAAGATGAACGCCCAGAACCTTCCGCGGCACGAGCCCGGCTTGTCCGGTCGCAAGCTCAAGCATTTCAAACGTTGGCGCAGACTGAACACAATAAATCTCTGGACCATCGGTGTTCCACAACACTTCAAAAGCACCAACCAGCCTTTGAAAAAACACATTCAGCTCGCTGCGCTGACCCTTGGACTGCTGTTGAGTGGCCGGAACGGTTTCCCACTGTCCGTGCCACGGCTTGGGCATAAGTATCAACGTGCGACGCGCCAAATTGAATGCCGGCCTCAAATCCTGCATCAACTTGAGAAGATTCTCCGCAAACAGAAAACCCCACAAATCCAGAACCAACAGCGCGGGCTCGCGACGCTCAACCAGCTTTCTTTCAAGGGCATCAAAACTGAAGGCATCAACACGAATGACTTCATCAAGATATGGAGAAGAAAATTCTGTCGCCTTTGCTCCAGGATCAACCTGGATACAAATCTGCAGTTTTCGTGTGCCGTTGCTCAATTCGTTGACGACAGACTCAACCACTTTCGGAAGCATTCTACCCCAAAAAATGACTCTCATTCGGATGCCTCCGCAGTGGTTCCGATCTTCGTCTGGCTCAGCAAAATTGAAAGCAGGTTGTCAGCCGCGCGTGACCAGCGAAAATCCTGTCCACCTCCGCGCTGACAAATAAACGAACGGGGATGAACTGCTGTTTGCATCTCGGCCAGAAACAAGTCCAGACCGCTCTTGTTGCGCAACACGGCGAGCACAGCTTCACGCCAGAGCGTCTGATCATCGGAATCAATACCTTGCCAGAAATTCGGATGAAAAGAATGACCCTTGAAATGACCATCCACTGCGGTTCCACGTCGATAGACGACCGGAAGGCCAGAAAGGGCAGCTTCCACCGGTGGAAAACCGAAGCCTTCGGCCTGACTGGGGTGCACAAGCACATCTGCACATCGATACAATTGTGCCAGCATTTCATCGGGAAGCGATTCCACATTTAATACAAGCCCGTTGTCGGAACGCGTCACGGTGAATCCGGATTTGCTTTGTTCTGCTAACCTTTGAGCGTCTTGCTTGGCAGATGACTTGCCATTGCGCTGAGAGCCATCCTCGTCGCCACCAACCCGGATGAAAGAAACACCTTCAGAAAGATCACTGTGCAATTGGTTCACAACATCTTCTGCCAATTCCCAGCCTTTGTACTTCTGGGCTCGACCAACGCCCACAATCCAGCGGCGCCTGACGAGTGCATCGAGTTCTTCACCCGTCGGTCCTCTCCGCATGGCTCCAGAATCAGAAGAAATCTCAGCACTTCCTGCAAACAGAATATCTAGAAAAGCACGGCGAGCAGAAAGCAAATCAGCAATCGATCGGTGCCGTGGAAGCGAGCCAAAAATGGGTTCGACTCCATTGGGCAAAACATGCACCGGACCGCTCCGACGTGGCGCCAGCTTGGCAAGCCGCTCGGCAGAATCATCCGAGACGGTAAAAACGAATGGAAATTTCGTCAGGGTTCTTTTCACCAGCAATGAAAACTGTGTTCGGAAAAGAAAGCTCATCGAACGTGCGTGATCGATTGGAATTGTATCGTGAATGACTTGCACCACGTGGTGCCTGAGCGCGCGCGGAAGCAACAGTCCCGTCAAAACCGGACGATCAAAATTGCCCGGTGCAATCCAAAAAAATTGCCCACGCGACCACTTGAGAATCCAGCGAAGCACACGGCTGGACCAAAGGTACTGAGGCTTTTCCCACGCCTGTGCAAGCGCGCCAGGGCCGCCACTCCAGAATGAGACAAGCGAAGGATATTCCTGAATCAACTCGATTGCCCAGCGGGGGGGCTCAGACTTTGAAACAAGCAGAAGCCGAACATTCGCCATTCCGGCATCGGTTTGCACTTGCCTCGACACTAGCGACTCGCCAAGTGCACGCGACAGACCAATCACAAAGCGCGCAAGCCCAGAATGCTTGTCGGACGCGGCTGCGCGGATGTCCATAACCAACCAAAAAGGACGAACCTCAGTGCTCGCCATGCTGAAACTCCAGAACAAAAAAGGGGGGACCATCAGATCCCCCCAAGTGTAGCATGCCGAGCGAAAAAATAATGCCAATGTCAGTTCATCGTCCGGTCGAATGCAATGTTGCAGCTTCGATACGCGCCATCGCCCTGTCCTGAGCAGCCATGGCCTCGTGAACTTCTTCTGGCGTTCCATTGCCTTCGCCGGTCACAAGACGTGTCCGGGCACGTTCCAACGCACGTTGGGCCCGACCAACATCAATGGAGGCGGCATCCTCTGCCACGTCGGCAAGCAATGTGACAGTTTTTCCGTCGACCTTGGCAATGCCGCCAGACACCGTCAGAAAAGACGTGACGTTGTTTGTTTCAAAGTAAACAAGGCCAGTTCCCAACGCACAAACCAAATCGGCGTGCTCTGGCAAAATTCCAAGCACACCTTGTGTGCTTGGAAAGTGAACGGCCGTGCACCCCACTCCTTCAACGATTCGACGCGTGGGCGTCAAAACCGTGAGTTGAATCGGATATTGTTGAGTCGATTGCATGAATCATTCCTCTCGGTGAAAAGCGACTTACTGCGCTGCCGCCAGTCGCTTCGCTTTCTCAACAGCCTCTTCAATGGTTCCGACCATATGGAACGAGGACTCTGGCAGGTGATCCCACTTGCCTTCACAGATTTCCTTGAAGCCACGAATCGTTTCTTCAATTGGAACATAGCGACCAGGGTTGCCGGTGAACTGCTCAGCAACGTGGAACGGCTGAGAAAGGAAACGCTCGATGCGGCGTGCGCGAGCAACCGTCAACTTGTCTTCCTCGCTCAACTCATCCATGCCGAGAATCGCGATGATATCCTGCAATTCGCGATAGCGCTGAAGAATCTGCTGAACGCGGCGGGCAATTCCGTAATGCTCCTGACCAACGATCAGTGGATCCAAAATACGGCTCGTCGAGTTGAGCGGATGCACTGCGGGATAAATTCCCTTTTCCGAAATCGAGCGGTCAAGATTCGTTGTCGCGTCAAGGTGCGCAAACGCTGTTGCGGGAGCCGGGTCAGTATAGTCATCGGCAGGAACATACACAGCCTGAACAGACGTAATCGAACCTGTGTTCGTCGATGTAATGCGCTCTTGGAGCTCGCCCATTTCCGTTGCGAGGTTGGGCTGGTAACCCACGGCGGATGGAATACGGCCCAAAAGAGCCGACACTTCCGCGCCTGCCTGAGTAAAGCGGAAAATGTTGTCAACGAAGAACAACACGTCCTGGTTTTGTTCGTCACGGAAATACTCGGCGACAGAAAGGCCCGTGAGAGCCACGCGGGAACGGGCACCTGGTGGCTCGTTCATCTGTCCATAGACAAGTGCCACCTTGTTGATAACGCCCGAATCCTTCATTTCGTGATAAAGGTCGTTACCTTCACGCGTACGTTCACCCACGCCTGCAAAAACGGAATAACCACCGTGCTTTTTGGCGATGTTGTTGATGAGCTCCATAATCAAAACTGTCTTGCCCACACCTGCTCCACCGAACAGACCAATCTTTCCGCCCTTCTGGTAAGGAGCGAGAAGGTCAACGACCTTGATGCCTGTTTCGAGCATTTCAACCTTGGTGCTCTGACGAGTAAACTCTGGCGCCTTCTTGTGAATTGGATAACGCTTGTCGCTCTTCACTGCGGCCTGTCCGTCGACCGGATCGCCAGTGACGTTCAAAATGCGCCCCAACACATCATTTCCGACTGGCACGGTGATTTGCTCACCGGTGTCCGCAACAGCTTCTCCACGAGCGAGGCCGTCGGTCGAATCCATGGCGATGGCACGAACCACGTTTTCACCCAGATGCTGAGCCACTTCAAGCACCAGGTTGTTCTTGTCTTTGCTGATTTGCGTGTTGGTCGTCTTGAGTGCGTTGTAAATTGCAGGAAGGTGTCCCTTCTCGAATTCAACGTCAACCACCGGTCCCATAACCTGAACAATGCGTCCCATTTTCATACCTGTGCACTCCCTTTACGGCTGCTCATCAAAGAGCTTCTGCGCCGCTGATAATCTCAATAAGTTCGCGTGTAATTGCTGCCTGGCGAGCACGTTGATACGTGATTTGCAGGCGTCGCTCCATGTCTTTGGCATTGCGTGTCGCATTGTCCATTGCGGTCATGCGTGCACCGTGTTCGCTGGCAATTGCTTCAAGCATCACCTGATACAAACGAGTCGCAAGATAGCGAGGCAAAACTGCGTCCGCCAATTCGTTCCACGATGGTTCGAGAATGCTCTCTCCGGCAGTGACACCTGCAGATTCCTTCGAGGACAAGGGCAAAACCTTCTCGCAGACAGGAATCTGTGTCATTGCTGATTGGAATTGATTGTAAACGATGTGGACTTCGCCAACGGCACCGGCTCCAAAACCCATCTCAATTGCAGACGCCAATGTTTGCGCAAAATCGAAACTCGGTTTGTCAAACGTCACACCCAACTGAAAAACGCCGCTTTCGTTCTCTTCAATGATCGTGGAGGGTGAATCCACGAACTTCTGCAGAGGGACGTTCTTGTTGCCCTTGACTCCGCCGGGAAGTGCGCGGCGCGTCAGCACTTGAAATGCTTTCTTGCCAAGGCACATCACAACGGGCTTTTTGCCTGCGGCTGCAAGTTCCTCGAGAACCCGAAGGGTCGCCTTGACTGTGTTGGTGTTGTATCCACCACACAATCCACGCTCGGAAGATACCACGACCAGCAGGACACGCTGATTGTCATTTTGCTTCAAAAGATTGTTTGCAGAGTCCGCATCGCGTCCGCCCGCAACAAGCTTGATGACAAGCTTTTCAAGTGCACGGGCGTAGGGACGAGCCTGCAGCACATTGTTTTGCGCACGACCGAACTTGGCGGCAGACACCAGCTTCATCGCCTTGGTGATTTGCTGCGTGTTCTTGACGCTTTTGATGCGCGTACGAAGATCTTTGAGGTTAGCCGGCATTAGCGTCGAACCTCTTGGCAAATGCCTCAATGCCAGACTTGACCTTGGCCTGAAGCTCGTTGCTCATCTTCTTGCCGTTTGCGATCTCGTCGAGCTCGGCGCGATGGTTGCGATCGAAGTACTCAAGCATCTGCGCTTCGAACTTGCCGACATTGCGCACGTCAACTTCATCCATGAAGCCGTTGGTGGCAGCAAAGATAACAAGAATTTGTTTTTCAACAGCCATCGGGTTGTATTGAGCCTGCTTGAGCAGCTCCATCAAACGCTGACCACGATTCAGCTGACGTTTGGTTACGGCGTCCAAATCGGATCCGAACTGGGCAAATGCCGCCAATTCACGATACTGCGCAAGCTCAAGGCGCAAGCTGCCGGCAACCTGCTTCATTGCACCGATTTGCGCAGAACCACCCACGCGGGACACCGACAAACCGGCGTTCACGGCTGGACGCAAACCAGAGTTGAAGAGATCGGCTTCAAGGTAGATCTGGCCATCTGTAATCGAAATCACGTTGGTCGGAATGTATGCGGACACGTCGCCCGCTTGGGTTTCGATGATTGGGAATGCCGTCAAGCTGCCAGCTCCAAGCTCATCATTCAATTTGCAAGCACGCTCGAGCAGGCGGCTGTGCAGATAGAAAACGTCGCCGGGATACGCTTCACGTCCTGGAGGGCGGCGCAACAGAAGTGACAATTCGCGATAAGCCTGGGCGTGCTTGGTCAAGTCATCATAGAAAATAACCGCATGTTGACCGTTGTCGCGGAAGTACTCGCCCATCGTGCAGCCCGAGTAAGGCGCAAGGAACTGAAGTGGAGCCGGATCCGATGCTCCAGCAACTACGATGATGGTGTATTCCAGCGCGCCGGCTCTGCGCAGCTTTTCAACCACCTGGGCAACCGTGGATGCCTTCTGACCAATTGCGACGTAAATACAGACGACGCCCTTGCCCTTTTGATTGATGATTGTGTCGAGTGCAACGGCAGTCTTGCCGGTCTGACGGTCACCGATGATCAACTCGCGCTGACCGCGACCAATCGGAATCATCGCGTCGATTGATTTCAAACCCGTTTGCAGAGGCTCATGAACGCTCTTGCGTGCCATGATGCCTGGAGCCTTGACTTCAACGACAGACGTCGCCTCGGTCTTGATTGGCCCTAATCCGTCCATTGGCTCGCCCATGGCGTTCACAACGCGACCAAGCAACCCACGTCCCACAGGAACGCGGTTGATCTCAGCAGTGCGCTTCACTGTCATGCCTTCGCGAATCTTGTCTGCTTCTCCGAAGATCGCGACACCGACATTGTCCTCTTCGAGGTTCAACACCAGTCCCTTGGTTCCATTTTCAAAGGCAACGGTCTCCGAGGTCATGGCCTTGTCCAAGCCGTAAACGCGGGCGATACCATCTGCGACGGACACGACTGTGCCAGTTTCAGCAACTTCGGCGCCATGGCCGAGTGCCTGGATCTTCTGTTTAAGCAACTGGCTGATCTCATCAATGCGGATCTGTTCCATTCGTTAGACTCCCTGACTCAAAGATTCTTTAAGGTTTGAAAGGCGCGTTTTAAGGCTCGCATCAATTTGGCTTGTACCAATCTTAACAACCATGCCAGCACGCAGTTCCGGATCTGTCTCGCATTCGAAAACTACCGTTCTGCCCTGTGCCTGTGACATGGTTTTTTCAAGGTCTGCAATCTCCTGTGCAGACATCGCAGTCGCGGATCGGATTTGACCCCGAACTATATTTTTGTGCGCATCAATTTTTTCGAGAACTTTTTGCATCACCAATTTGATGTGTGGCAATCTGTTGTTCTCGGTCATCAAGTTCAGAGTTCTTGATGTCATCGGGCTCAATTTCATCTTCTCGACAAGTGTATCAACAAGACTCTGCTTCTCCGTCGCGCTCCGCGCAGGACTTGCAAAAAAAGCCTCGAGTTGGGCGTTGAGAACACCCAACAGAGCTGTCGCTTCACCAACCAGGGTGTCAATTTGTTTCGCTTCCACTGCACTCTCGTACAATGCGGTCGCATACCTGCGCGCCAATTGTCCCGTGCTGACCTTCATTCTTTTCTCTCCATTCCTGGCTTAGTGAGAATCCGAAACCCGAGCGGCACTTTGCAATCCCTTCAGCGCAGACTGCCGCAGTGTCGAATCAATTTTATTCAAAACGTCGCCGTTCAATTTTGAATCAAGCGTGGCAACAACCTGATCGAAAATCTCTTGGCGCAGTTGTTCTTTTCCAGCAGCGATTAACTGTTGTCCAACACGTTCGGCATCACGCAAAAGCTGGTCGGCTACTTGTTTCGCTTCGCTGATGAGTTTGTCGCGCTGACGCACGCCATCATCGGCATATTCTTTTCTGATGGCATCAATTTCAGACTGGAGATTCCTGATTTTTGCTTCGTATTCATCACTTTTGCGTTGTGCAATTGTCATCGCCTCGCGTGCTTCAGAAAGCTTTGTGCGGAGTGCGTCACGGCGGTCATCAAGCAATTTGCTGATTCCCTTTTTAGCGAGGAAAGTCAGCGCTGCCGCGAATACAATGAACTGAAAATAAGGCCAGAGAATTCCGTAGTAGGGATCCACAGCCGTGCCACCCGCAAAAGCCACCGACGACATTGCAACAGATGCAACTCCAATGACGATCGAATTCTTAACGAGTCGATTCAATACCGCGTCAGACAATTCAGCTACAATCGAAGGAATCTTGCTGCGCTCCTGGGATATTTGCAGCGCTATTTTTTCCTTGGCAGCGTGAAGCCTGGATTTGGCGGTTTCGTGCGCTTCCTGGAGAATGCCCGATGCTTCTGCCTGCCCCGCAAGTACCTGATTATTCAACATATCCCGAGCTTCAGTCAGGGCGCCTTGTTGAGCATTGGTATACGATTTTTCGAGGCGCTCGAGCTTCGCCTGCAAATCTTTTGCTGATTCCTCGGCACCTTGGGTTCTGCGTCGACGCTCAGCCGTGAGGGCCAAAAGCGGCTTTACAAGCAGGGCATGGGTGCTGACCAAAGCCGCAAGGTAGAAACCACCTTGCACAACCATTGGAATAAGCTCAGGTTTTAGTTTCAATTCCGACATTTCAATTCCCTTGTTGTTGGGATCAAACCATGGTGGATCGGCGGCACAGGGGCCAATGGCCGGTTTCTTACTGTTTAGTTTATTCACGCGCAAGTGCTCAGAAGACGCAGTTTGAACAATCGTTTTTGCTGGATTTGGCCCGAATTTTTGGCCATTCCGCCAATCCTTAGGCATGATTCTTTTCTGGAAGAAAATACTCAGCAACATTGAGGTGTTCTGCGAGCTGGAGATGTGACTGCAGGGTTGAACGAGACACCTTGAGGATTCGGCTCGCCTCGGATTGGGTCAGGTTGCGACCATGGAAGACGTAATAAGCGAGCGATGCCTTTAGAACATCGTGAGGATCGGGCAGTGCTATGATCTTGTCGAAGACGAGCTCCATGGCTGAGGGATTGCCATTTTCGGAGTTTGCAGATTTGGTTAAGTATCCATTTTTTTTCGAATTTTCAATCTGAACGTATGTCTTTTCGAGTGTTTGGTAGGCCTGAACATCCTCTCCCCGGTAGCCCGCAAGGTAGGCGACTTGCACAACCGCATCGAAAAATCGCTCGGGGCCGCTGCTCTCAAGGATCTTTTTGAGAAGACTCATTTTCTTACCATCAAAAGCATCAATGTACTTTTCCAACTGAGTGTTTTCCAGGATTTGAACAACCATGGTTGAAGCGGGTGGCAGGAGTTCAGGGAGTGGTGGAATTTCAAAACAGATCGCTCCGAGACCCGGTTTGGGATGTCCGTAGTGAATGGTAAGACGCGTCGCTGCGCGGGGCTCGACCGTCTCGCTCCGCACGAGTGTGGATTCGTCCCCAGGGGTTGTGGAGGGGCTTCTCAACTCTGACAATTGCGGCCTCCGAGAGATGAACCCTTCAATGACCATGTGAACTTCTTTGTCGTGACAGATAACGGCAACGGTGAATCCTGATTTTGCAGCCGCCAGCCATCGTTGACTTTCCGTCTCAAGGCGGCGTTCGAGGATGCTGACGAGATGTTGATTTATTTGTTCATGCATATTGGGCTCCCTTCTATTTTCTGAGCCAAGTATGCCTCGAGCCTCGCGTTTTGCGATGGACATTTCGATCCAGGAACACGACGAAGATTTGCTTGCGATTAGGACATTTTTCGAGTGTTTCACGTGGAACAAAGTTTTGCACAACTGATGAGCGTTTCACGTGGAACATCGTCAAGCTTTTGTCCCATCAGAAAACACTGACAAAAATAATTTAAACCACCCTAAAACTTGCGGGCCCGCTCGTCCCCGATGTAAGAACTACGCCACGAGCAACATGTTCTAATCAATTCATGAGCCGAATGCCAAGTCGGGCGACACGGAGGCAACCACATGGCAGATGCAAGAATTATCGCGCTTTCCAATCAAAAAGGCGGAGTCGGAAAAACGACATCGGCTGTCAATATCGCTGCATCACTGGCAGCTGCAGAATACAGGGTACTTTTGGTTGACTTCGACCCACAAGGCAACGCATCAAGTGCTCTCGGCGTCGAAGCCCGCAACATGAAACCCAGCAGCTATGAAATGCTCATCCAAGAAGCTGAGCCATCGGACTGCATAGTCAAGACTGAGCTGAGCTGTCTGGACCTAATCCCAGCTAATCAAGAATTGATTGGAGCTGAGATTGAGCTCGTATCAGCACTTGGACGCGAGCATAGACTCAAAGACGCCCTCTCTCTTGTAAAACACAACTATGACTTCATTCTGATCGACTGCCCGCCAGCCCTGGGTCTCCTGACAGTCAATGCGTTGGTGGCGGCACATGGAATTCTAGTCCCCCTACAATGCGAGTATTTTGCCCTCGAGGGACTCTCGCAATTGATGAAAACTGTTGAGCTGGTCAAAAAATTCCTCAATACAAACCTGGAATTGGAGGGAATTTTGCTGACCATGTTCGACCGCCGCAACAACCTTTCGCACCAAGTTGAAGTCGACGTCCGCGAACATTTCAAAGAGCTTGTCCTCAGCACGAAAATTCCAAGAAACGTTAAACTCGGTGAGGCGCCCTCTCACGGCAAACCAATTATACTCTATGACATTTCGAGCCCTGGCGCCCTCGCCTACATGGAAGCTGCCCAGGAGCTCCTTGCCCGAACCCAGCTCAAGAGAACCAAGCCAGCCAGCAATCGGTCGGCCAACACCAAAAACCAACAAATCGAACATCCATAACCAAGGAGGTCATGTATGCAAAAGAAACCGAACGGACTCGGACGCGGCCTTGGAGCACTTCTCAATCCAGACTTGGCAAAAGCACCCACAAACAGTCTGGTTGGAAAGATTCCAGCACACATACAAGAACCACTGACCCAGAACTCAAACGAATCGACTCTAAAAGAACAAGAACAAGTTAAGGCCGTACTGCCCAAAACGGGCCGCGCCAGCCTGGAGATTCCAACGCCTCCAACACAAAAACCAACTTTGCAGGACCTCAAAACAGCCGACCTCGTTGAGCAACAGACCATTGCGGAAACCACCAAACCAAATCCGCAGGCAGTTCTCGAACTCGCACCCACGCAGCTGACTCCCCTGGTGGACCAGCCACGTACCGAATTCTACAGCTCAACACTCGATGAACTCGCTGTCAGCATCAAAAGCTATGGCATTCTCCAACCGCTCGTGGTGGCACCGACCTCAACCCCCGGACACTTCACAATCATCGCAGGCGAAAGACGTTGGCGAGCAGCACAACTCGCGGGCCTCGAAAAGGTGCCTTGTGTTGTCCGCAAGCCAACCGAGCACAGCTCACTCGAACTCGCGCTCATCGAGAACATTCAACGTGAAGAACTGAGCCCCCTGGACGAGGCGCGCGCTTTCTCAAGACTGATTGACGAGCACTCCTACACACAAGACACGCTGGCTTCCAAAGTTGGAAAAGACAGAGCCACCATCGCGAACAGCATGCGTCTCCTCAGCCTTCCAGTCGAAATTCTGAATGACTTGCAAGCCAAAGTTTTAACCGCCGGTCATGCACGTGCGCTGTGCTCACTCGATGAGAAAAAAATGCAGCTCAAAGTTCGCGACATGGTCGTTTCAAAGAAACTCTCGGTCCGGCAAACTGAAGACATAGTAAAGGAACTCAAGAAAGACCGAGACGCAAAAGAGCCTAACACCGTTCCTCAATTGTCACCCGACCTTCGCCATTTGTGCGACCAATTCAAGGGACATTTGGGAACCAAAGTTCGGATCAGTGGTACAGCAGACCGCGGAAAGATTGAGATCAGTTACTATACGTTTGAGGATCTGGAACGGATTGCAGAGCTGATGTTGTCGCCTGGCCTGAACCCCAGAAGGCCCATGGCTTGAACATTCCGGGACAGCAAATGACACACCGTGGAGCTTTCGAAAATGGTGCTTAAAAAGACCGATGCCGCCTATAACGACCGAGAAATACGAGCATTTCTCGAAGAAGGCTGTGAGTTCGAGGGCAAGTTGAATTTCAATGGAGTAGTCCGTCTGAACGGTCGATTCTTCGGTGATATCGATTCAGACGACACTTTGATTATAGGCGAAACCGCCCTTGTTCAGGGAAACATCCGTGTCGGTGTTGCAATCCTCGGGGGTCGCGTGGTGGGTGACGTTTCCACAAAACACTACACTGAAATTCTTTCAACGGGCATTGTTGAAGGCTCCATCACCTCACCCAAAATGATCACTCACGAAGGTGCCCAAATCATTGGACACATCACAGTTCAGCATGAAAAGCCGGAATTGACACTGGTCAGCAACACCAACACGAGCGTCAACCAGCCTAATTTATGAAGTAGAGAATCGCGATTGCGACCGCAATGCGATACCAGGCAAAAACCGTGAGCGGAAAACGCTTCAAGAACGCCAAGAACAACTTCACAAACAAATAAGCCACGATCCAGGCGACCCCGATGCCAAGCAGCAATTGACCTCGCAATTCGCTATCAATCAATTGCCATGAGCTCTTGGCTTCGTACAACGCCGTGCCACAGAGTGTTGGAAGCCCGACGAGAAAACTAATTTCGGCAGCAGATGTCCTTGAAAAACCAAGCCAACGGCCAGTAATAATTGTCGCCGCCGAACGACTGAATCCCGGCCACAACGCACAGCATTGCCCCAAGCCAACAAGAAACGCATCCACCAGACCAAAATTTTCAAGAGAACGCTCACGCCCTCTTCGCTTCTTTGCAAACACGTGCTCATCCAACAGAATCAAAACACCGCCAACAAGCAGCGCGTATGCAACAACACGCACATCGAACAATGCCTTGATCTGGTTTTTGAAAACGTACCCAAAAAGCGCAAACGGTATTACCGACAACGCAAAATAAATCGACTGTTGTCGTGCACCAATCATTGACGCGCTCGCGTTTGACCTTCGCAGCACAAAAGCGAGCCAAGCATGCAACCAACCCAACAACGTCGGCCAAAACACGGTCACAACAGCCAATATGGCCCCAGCCTGAACGATGACAAGAAAGGCATCCAGGGAATCGCTCTTCTCAAGCCCCAACAATTGACGCGCGATAATCATATGACCGGTTGAACTCACCGGAAGGAACTCTGTCACGCCTTCAACAATCGAAAGACAAATCGAATCGATCAATCTCATGTAAAAAATCCATTCAATGCGCGGCCAATTCAGAGGAGGTTTGCAGCGATTGTCGCCAGAGCAGAACGTTCGCCCTTCACGAGAGTCACATGCCCACCAATGGCCTCTCTGCGGAACCTCTCAACCACGTAGGTCAAACCATTTGAAGCAGCATCCACGTAGGGATTGTCAATCTGATACGGGTCTCCGGTGAGAATCACCTTGGTGTTGTCGCCCGCTCGGGTCAGAATTGTTTTTATTTCGTGCGGAGTCAGGTTTTGAGCCTCATCGACAATGAAAAACTGATTGGGAATCGAACGACCACGAATGTAGGTCAACGGCTCAACTTCAAGAATCCCTTGGGAGATGAGCTCATGATAACTCTGCGAAAGACGCTTGCCACGGCCCTGCGAATGCCCCCCCAACAACAATTCAAGATTGTCGAAAATCGGCTGCATCCAAGGATTCAACTTCTCTTCCAGGCTGCCCGGAAGATAGCCCACGTCACGCCCCAGAGGAAAAATTGGCCGGCTCACAAGCAACTTCTGATAACGAGCCTCATCGGTCGTCTTTTCAAGACCCGCCGCAATGGCAAGCAGCGTTTTACCGGTACCCGCAGTACCCACCAGTGTGACCATTTTGATATCGTCATCGAGAAGCAAATCGAGAGCAAAACTCTGCTCAAGATTGCGGGGATAGATTCCCCAAACATAATCCTTGCCACCGAAATTGAGTGGCTTGAGCGAGCCTGTCACATGGTCGAACTTGCCATAAACAAACTGTGAAGCCTGCTCAGCATCCCGAAGAATCACGTACTGGTTCGGCATCAGTTCGTAACCCTCAAGAGACACGGAACCACTCGACAGAAAATCACGCAGAAGACGACCATCCACCTCAAACTCGGCAATGCCTGTATAAAGCTCGTCTATGTTGACTTTGTCAGCTTCAAAATCCTCGACCGCCACACCCAGCGCATCGGCTTTGATTCGCAGGTTGGAGTCCTTGGTGATGAGAACCACCGGCAGAGAAGACTTAGACTTGAGCATCAAAGCGACCGACAAAATCAAATTGTCGGCCTTTCGCTCAAAATACGACGGGAGAAGAGCCATATCTGAATCGAGTGTCACGAAAACATGCCCGCTATCCGAGCGGTCTGGAAAAAGCGGGATACCGGTGCTCAATGATCCGCGAGACCTGAGATCATCCATGATTCTCGAAAGATGACGGGCGTTTCGTCCAGTCTCACTCAATCCCTTTTTGAAAGTATCTATTTCCTCAATCACGGATATGGGTATGTACACATCGTTGTCTTCGAATGAAAAAATAGCATTCGGATTGGACAACAGCACGTTGGTATCCAGGACAAATTTCTTTTTCAAATTCCGACACCTCGTATCTGGTCGTTTGGCACACTGCGCTTACCTTGCAAAAGATATTAAACTATCATCTCGGGAGAACAAGAGAGCGCCTTAAGACTTTCACAATCGGGGCCAACCCATGACGAAATCTTCAACGACACGCGAAATTATCGAATCGATCAACAGCGAATCGAAACGAGATTTCAAGGAAAAGAACTATCTGTTGTCATTTGACGAATATCTCGACCTGGTGGCTCGCAAACCGCAAATTCTCCTGCGTTCTTCGGCCCAGTACATGAAAGACATGATCGACTCCTTTGGAGTCGAAAAGGTCACCCTTGGACACGAAGGTGCCAGCCAGCACTTCAAGGTGTTTGAACGACCCAGAGGCCGAAATCGTCCTCCGATTGTTGGACAACATGAAGCGCATGAACACATCTACAAAATCCTTGAGCAATTTGTCCGCCAGGGACGAGTCGACAAGCTCATACTCCTGCATGGACCCAATGGATCATCAAAGTCATCCACGGCAGAGGCCCTTGCCCAAGCACTCGAAGAATATTCAAAAACCGATGAAGGGGCGATCTATCGATTCAATTGGGTTTTCCCGAACGAAAAACTTGGACACGAAGGCCTTTCCACAAATGAAGCGGGAAAGAAAATCGGATTCGGTGACTCGGCTCCGCAATGGAACAACGGGGCTTCCTTTGCTCATTTGCCAGACGACGAATTGCTTTGCAAAATTGTCAGCGAGTTGAAGGAAAACCCCATCTTTCTTTTGCCTGCAAGCAAGCGAACCTCCTTCATCCGTACATGCATGAACAAAGGGGAAACAGAAGAGATTCCCGCATTCCTCGTCGACAGCGACCTGAGTGCAAAAAACAAAAAGATATTCGAAGCACTTCTTATTGCCTATCATGGTGATCTCGAAAAACTGTTCCGTCACGTGCAGGTCGAGCGCTTCTTCTTCAGCTCACGCTACAGAACCGGCATTGCAACCGTTGAACCGCAAATGACAATCGACGCACAAGACAAGCAAATCACCATGGAGAGGAATCTACAAAACATTCCCCCCGTCCTGCAGAACATTCGCTTCTACGAGCCATCAGGTGACCTCGTCGACGCCAGCCGTGGATTCATTGAATTTGCAGATCTGCTCAAACGCCCCGTGGAGGCTTTCAAGTACCTGCTCACAACAGTGGAAAAAATGAGCATCAATTTGACTTCCGGATTCGCGGATCTCGACCTTGTGATGATGGGCAGCGCAAATGAAAAACATCTCGATGCATTCAAGGCATCGCCCGATTGGCCGTCGTTCAAGGGTCGATTTGAACTTGTTCGGGTGCCCTATTTGCTCTCCTCGCAACTTGAAAGCAGGATTTACGAAGAAGACGTGCGCACCATCTCGCGAAACAAAAAAATAGGACCTCACGCACTCGATCTCCTGGCAAAATGGGCAGTCCTTACCCGGCTTCGCCCACCCGACCCGGAATTCTTTGAATTCAATGTCCGAAACCTTATCGCCAGACTCGATCCATTTGAAAAACTCGCGCTCTACGATGGGCTGGAGCCGTCAATGCACTTCTCGGATGCTGAAAAAGGCCAGTTGAAAAAACTCGTGGGAGAAATCAAACGCGAATCGCAGGCATCGCACTTTTATGAGGGTCGCTTTGGTGCTTCACCCCGCGAAATGAAGATGCTCCTCTATTTCGCATCACAACACCCAACCCGTGACCAGGTCAGTGCGCTAGCCATTTTCGATGAAATCGAGAATCTCATGCGGGACCGTTCCGTCTATGATTATCTTCAATTTGAGCCGCGCAATGGCTATCATGACTTTCGCGAGTTCCATAAATTTATTCGTTTCACATACGCACAAAACTTTCATCGCGAGTTCATGATCTCGATGAATCTGTTTGATGAAACCCAATATCATCGTGCGTTCGAAAAATATCTGAAGAACATCGTCGCCTTCCTCAAGAAGGAAAACGTGGTCAACGAAATCACTCAAAAACTCGAGCCCGCAAGCGAAACAATCATGGACGAGATGGAGCAACTTCTCGGACTGAATGGCGAGAAAAGAGAACTTCGCGAATCGCTGGTAGCGAAGATTGCCTCGTGGCGGGTTGAGAATCCGGGGGCCGAGCTCGACATCGGCAAGGTCTTCAAATCGGAACTGCAAACTGTGGAACACCGCATTTATGAGAGCAAAAAAGACTTGATTGAGCGGGTCAAGGCTTCAATGCTGACATACGGAACTGAAGACTATCAAAAACAGCCCGGCGAACTCCTCAAAACTTGTGAAGAAACTTTCAAGAATTTGGATTCGCGATTCGGCTATTCGTGGAATAGCACTTGGGAGAGCTTGGTCTTTTTGCGTTCTCAGGGTATTTAAAAGGAAAATAACCTGGAGAACGCTTTATGAACCGGAACCCGTGCAGGGCAGTTCTGCCCTCATTGCTGTCGTTGATCCCAGTCGTTTCATCAGCTTCACAAATTGCCAACAATCCGCATTTCACAATCGAAAAAAAAGCAACCATCAGCATCAACAAGCCGGGGTATCTCAGCCTCGTCACCGATCCCTCAACCAGAGCACCGCACCTCCTGGTTTCAACCTTCCAGGCCTTCGGAAAAGACAACCTTTATTCAATCGCCAACTGGGACAAGGGACTTGCAGAGCCGGAACTCCTCGACACAGCCAACCTCAACAACCAAATCACCTGGCCAAACGAAGCACGCATGGCCGACAATCAGCTGTTTGGTCAAGAGGGTTTGATCGTTTCGGGGGGATTTCTTGTACCTGGAAAGTCGACTGGAGCGATCAGCTTTGTCCCCTGGTCACAGCCACAGAGCCACCGCACCATCACCACACCCAAAAAGGGTTGGTATTATCACCGAACGGAAGAATACGACGTCAATGGCGATGGCCTGCTGGATCTGGTCACTGCACGCGGCACAATCCCAATGATGGGCAAACCCGACGGTGAATTGATTTGGCTCGAAAATCCAGGAAACAGCAACAGCAACGAGCCATGGAAGGAACACTTCATTGCACGCGGACCCGACGTACACTTTCGCATTCTGAACAAGGCGCCCTCAAAACAAGCCGCAATGCTTCCGCTGACCATCGTGACTACCGAATTCTCTGCAAGAAAGTTGTCTGTTTATCAGCAAAATGCTGCGGGAGCTTTTGATTTTCACCGACTCGATGACACCCTCGGAGCCGCTTTCGACATCCAGATTGAGGACCTCAATTCAGATGGCGCGCCAGAATTGTTGGTGACCAATCATGAACCAGACGCTAAGGCTTCCGTCTTTGCATACGAATTCGATATCCAAACCCTAAAAATCATCAAGAGACACACTCTCCTGACTGGAATCGAAACACGCCAGAAGGGCATCAAGCAAGCATCACCAGGAACCGTGTTGGCTTTCAGGACGTCAACCAATCCCAAACAGGCCAACCTGAAATCCTGGATTCTTGTTTCGGGTGATGGCTCGCAAAGAGCACATTTGCTTGTCCCACAAAGCGACACCGACCCACTCAATTGGTCGTACGATCAATTTGAAATCTGGGATGCGAAATCAACGGTCGGGCAATCAGTCGTTGGAGATGTGGATGGCGATGGTCAGCCTGAAATCTTTGTTCCTGCATATGATGCAAATCAAGTCGCCGTCTTCAAAATCAACGCGAAGAAAATTTCACCATTCAACAGGCGTCGTCGATCTGAGTGAATTGGATTCATCCAGCGGAAACACTCCCTCGTCGCCAATCCAAAGCAGAGGAGTCGTCTGAAGAATGTCCCCAGCTGAGCTTCTGACGATTCCTCCCACTATTCCGCTGAATCCAAGCCCGTGGTTGATCACGGGTGACATCTTCAATTCGGTTTCGCCTCGATAGTCACCTTCGCCGACCCGTTGCAACGGCACAACCTCCGTTTCCACCATCACACGGTCGTCCGAAAGCGAAGCAATCAGGACCTCCATTTCGGGAAATTCAGTCGACGGAAGAACGGCACTGCGAGCCGACAACTGAACAGCAGACTCAGGTCGGGAACCCACATCGGCCAGACGGGTGAATTGCAAATGCAGAATCTTGTGGCCATCCCTTTCGCTCAACTGACCCACAAGGCGCCCGTGCCTTCTGGCCAACGGAGACATCTGAAGTGGACCCAGCACTGTCGGTTCATCACCCAACTTCCACTTGACCTGCCCCACAACACTGGCCCTTTCGAGAGCAGATGGAACGGTCGAAAGATAGGTTCGGATGGTTCTGGGCAAGCGAACCGTCGACATCCATTGCTTGTCTGCAGTCCTGCTGAATTGCACAGGCAACCAAACCACAGGCCCATCATGCGAATCATCCAGGCGCAGGCCCAATAGACCCGCCAACGTGCCATTGCGCTGGGCTTGCGCACGTACCTCGCTCGCTGCAATCGAAAGCAAAACTTGCGACGAGCCCTGCCATGCTATCAACGCATTTGAGGACAACGAGACCCGTGACAATGAACGCGAAGGTCCGAGTGGGGAATCGCCCGTCTTGCCCAAAATCCCAAAAAGGGTCATGAAATCCCGAAATGTGCCTCCCACCGTTCGATTTCCACCCTTCCCACCGGGTGGCTGGGTGGGGGTCAATGGAGCCGATGCTTTGGAATATGAAGATGAAACAGCGGGCGGACGCTCATCAGACGCAAATTCAAAAAATGATTTTGGCAACGTCTTCCACAATCCAATCTGTCGGTATGGCTCCTGTTCCAAGGTCGACCTCAAAAGAGTGGCTTCTTCGGCCAAAACTTTCCTGTGTGCATCGCGGATTTGCCGTTCGGTGAGTGGTTGCCATTGCGTGCGACCTGAATAAAGTATCAAACCCATTTGCACTCCCACACGGGCAATGGGATCTTCGTCCAATTTTGTAATCGAACGTGTGTTGTCACCTATCGGATAGGCAAAATTCAGAGGCCTCAAACCTCCTAGAACCTGAACTTCCGGACGCGAAAGTGCCCACAGGTTCAATGACAACTGATGCGCTCCGGAGCCTGTTCTCGACTTGGTGGGGTTGAGCAAATGAGAAGCCAGGTGTTCTTCCCGATCGATCTCGCTGCTGCCCGACATCCAAAGATGATCTTCCCTGGGTTGAACGAGCTTGATACCCACATGCGGCTCCACTCCAACACCCTGCAGGCTCTGACCTGCTGGCGTAAAATAATGGGCAACCGTCAGCTTCAATGCCGTGCCGGTCGAAAGCTCAAACAAACTCTGCACACTTCCCTTGCCAAAAGTGCGCTCGCCAACAATCAATGATCTGCCTTGATCCTTCAATGCTCCTGCCACGATTTCACTCGCACTCGCAGATGATGAATTCACCAAAGTCACCACCGGCAAATCGATCTTTGTTCCACGTGTCGCCTGCTCAATTTGTTCTTCAAAACGCGAGCGGGTTGAAACGATTTTGCCATGTCTCAAAAACAAATCGGACACCTGAATGGCCTGATCCAACAGCCCGCCGGGATTTCCGCGCAGATCCAGAAGCATCATCTTCAGTTTGCCGCGTGCCGCCTGCTGCGCATGTTCAAAAAGCGCGTAGACATCATCTGCTGTATGATTCGCAAAACCTGTCACGCGGATATGCAAAACCTCAGGATGACCTTCAACAATTCTCAACTCCGCGCTCCGGGTTGGAATTTCCTCACGCGCCAGAAACGATCTGAAAACTCGTCGACTCGAGGGCCTGAAAAACCAAACGGGCGCAGCGGTGTCGACTGCAAGTTCACGAATATCGCGCAAAACGCTCTCAAGCGGACGAAAGGCTGAGACGTTATTCCCAACCCTCAGCAAAACGTCGCCAGAGCGGATTCCGGCCATGTGTGCTGGACTGTTGGGAACAACTTCACGAATGACCGGCAATTCTTGTGCTTCGTCGATCACAAGACCCACACCGCCAAATTGACCCCGCGTGCCACTGCGCAATTCCTTGTACTCATCGAGCGACATATAGGAGCTGTGTGGATCAAGTTCATCAAGGATTCCATTCAGGTAGGTATGCACCGCCTGCGAGACAGGAATTCCCCTCAGGCGCGCATATTCCGGAACAACATATCGACCGACCAAATCCAGGCTGCGCAAGCCTGGTTCAACCGACAATGGCACGCCAAAAACGCGCAAACCCACCCGCAAGACAGCCTGAACTTCAAAATTCTCCTGGGATGGCAACAGTGACGATTCAATACCCGACTCTGGACAGATATCTGCGCTTTGCCGGGTCATCGAAGGACACAATTGAAGAGTCCGATAGCCCGACAATTGCATTCCACCGGACTGCCCACCCCGTTTCACGAAACCAAGCTCAATGTCGGCACCGTGCTCCCGCCCAAGCGCCCTGATTCCACTCGAAAGCATGCGCACCGCATCAAGTCGCTCACGCTGCACATAATGCTGTTCAACTATGCGCAGCGCATGGCGAATCACTTCTGCTTCGGTATCAAAAGACAATCCGGGGAAAATTTCTTCCAGGGGAACGACGGCATGGCCAGCGGAAAAATCGTGACTCAGTCCAAAGGTTGGAAACCAGATTGAACCCAGGCGATCCGAGGACGATGGATAAAAACCAACGGTCAAACCCAATAACCAGAACAATGGCCTGGTGGGTTTGCTCAATCTGGCCTTGATTTGTGAAAACCAAGCTGCAATCACACAACATCTCCTCCAGCAAAATTAGCAGAAGTTGTGCTTTGACAAGTGACAATGCAGCGGGTTGGATGGGCAACTCTTACCCGAATCAATCCAAGTTGAGTTCTACTCCACGGTCACGCTTTTCGCGAGGTTACGTGGTTGATCAACATCCGTTCCCTTGCGAACCGCAATCCAGTAGGCAAGCAAGTGCATCGGAATTGTGGTTATGAAAGGCAGGATGGTTTCTGAACAATCGGGAATTCCAATAAAATCATCGGCGATAGACTTTAACGTTGCATCATCTTCCTGACCGACAGCGAGAATGCGCCCACCCCGCGCCTTGATTTCCTCTATGTTGGAGATGGTTTTCTCGTAGTATGCATCGCGGGGCGCCAAACATACGACGCACATGTTCTCGTCAATCAGGGCAATCGGACCGTGCTTGAGTTCACCGGCTGCATAAGCCTCGGCATGTATGTAGGAGAGCTCTTTGAGCTTCAATGATCCCTCAAGCGCCACGGGCCACTGAGGACCACGACCAATGAAAAGGAGATTTGTCGTCTGCTGGAATTTGTTGGCAAGCCGCTCAATGGATTCCGAAAGCCCCAAAGACTTTTCGACAAGGCTGGGAATCTTGACGAGGTCGTCGATCTTGGCACGCAAATCCGCCTCACCCAACGATGCTCTCTCCTGCCCAAGTGCCAATCCCAAAAGATGAAGCGCTGTCACCTGTGCAGCGAACGCCTTCGTGCTGGCAACACCAATTTCCGGGCCTGCCTTTGTAAGCGACTCGGCATGGCATGCATGCGCAATTGTGCTTCCCGGGACATTGACAACTGCCAATGTAAACGCACCATTGGCGCGTGCAGACTTGATCGCCTGCAAGGTGTCTGCCGTCTCGCCACTCTGCGACACAGCAACCACGAGAGTGTTTTGATCGACTGTTGAGGTACGGTAGCGATATTCACTCGCGAGGTCGACTTCAACAGGAATGCGAGATTGCGACTCGATGAAATATTTACTCAAAAGTGCCGCGTAATAACTTGTGCCGCAGGCAATGATTTGCAAACGCTGAAAATTCCGAAGCGGCAAATTTCCTACGCCCAAATCAACCAGATTGATGCGACCAGCTTCACGCTCAATCCGTCCGTTGAGAGTCTGGGCGATGGCCTGTGGATGCTCATGGATCTCCTTGAGCATGAAATGCCGGTATCCACCTTTTTCCATCATGGACACAGACCATTCAACTTTGCTGAAGGCCCGTGTCACAGGCTTGCCATCGAAATTCTCAATCTCGATTCCCGAAGGCTTCAAAACGACAATTTCGGAATCCTCCACAACCAGAAACTGACGGGTGTGCTCCACGAGAGCAGTGATGCCCGAGGCCAGGTAGCACTCTCCGTCGGATTGACCAATCACCAAAGGACTTCCAAGCTTCGCTGAGTAAAGAACCTCGGGAGTATCCAGACAAAGAATTCCAAACGCGAACGCTCCCTTGAGGCGACCCACCAGGGACCGCAAGGCATTGCGCATCCGCTCTTCTGCATTTCCGGATTTCTGCTTGATGTATTCGTCGTGAAGAAGATGCGCAGCGACTTCAGTGTCGGTCTCGCTCAAAAACTTGTAACCCCTGGTCACCAACTCATCCTTGAGCTGACGATAATTTTCGATGATGCCGTTGTGCAGCAACACAATCGGGCCAGACCTGTGGGGGTGAGCGTTGTTCTCTGTCGGTTTGCCATGTGTTGCCCAACGCGTGTGTCCAATCCCAACTTTTGCGCTGGGAGGAAGGCGATCGAGCTTGCGCTCGAGTTGAGACAATTTGCCTTCGGCACGTTCAATGGAAATTCCCTCGGGAGTCAGCATTGCGATCCCGGCAGAGTCATAACCGCGGTATTCCAGACGCCTCAGTGCGTTGAGAAAAAAAGAAGGATTCGCCCCGGGCCCGACATAACCAATGACTCCGCACATAATTCATCCTTCACTTGAAGACTTCGGACTGCTGTGTCCAGCGGGAAAAAGATGGCACTCTGGATTCATCCGGAATCCGGACATCACCCGAAAGGTGGACGAACGGTTCCACAACAACGTTCTGCCCGAAAACGACAGAGTCCTCAATGTAGACCTGATCCGGATTGAGGATTTGCGTTCCTGATGCCATCAGTGCTTGAACAATCCGCTTTTGCAATCGACGGGCCACATCGGCGAGTTGTGCCTGCGAATTCACACCAAGCACAGATTCCTCAGGAACACCTTCGTATGCGGTTGCTCGTCTGCCATTGCTCGTGAGCAACACGGGCAAATCCGTCAGATAAAACTCATTCGCGGCATTTTCAGGTTTGATTTGCGGCAAAAATTCGCTCAAAACGCGAAAGTCGGCAGCAAAAAAACCGCTGTTGCATGAGCGGATATTGCGTTGTTCAGGATTGCAATCCTTCTCTTCCTGGATGCGGTAAACCTGTCCATCCATCGTCTTCAGGACCCGGCCGTAGCCCGTCGGATCTGCTGCATCAAATGCCAGGACCGTGAGCGAACTTTTGTCGAGTCGCAAGCGATCCAAAAGACCGTTCAAAATCAGTGGCTCAACACCCGGAACATCACCCAGGCCAATCAGTGCGGTTCCATCGCTCACACCCTGCGCCTGCAATGCTTTTACCCCACACAACGCGGCGTGACCTGTGCCCATGGCGACGTCCTGAAAA
Organism: Silvanigrellaceae bacterium; assembly: GCA_049423385.1. Lineage (GTDB taxonomy): Bacteria > Bdellovibrionota_B > Oligoflexia > Silvanigrellales > Silvanigrellaceae > RFOM01. Next base: position 63,346 of record JBMSQQ010000006.1, read on the forward strand.
ACATGACGGACCCGACAACGGCTGGCTACTTTTTGAGCAAACTTTTCCACGATGGCATGAACTTCAGGCTGGCTGGGAGAAACGACCACACTGAGATCTGCAACACCAGCCTCAACAAAATGACTCATCGACCATTCGATCAGGGGCTTGCCCAAAAGCGTGTGCGCGACCTTGGGTCGGGTGGTCTTCATGCGCTTGCCTTGGCCAGCGGCCAAAATAATTCCCACCACATCTTGCTTTTTCACATGCTTCTCTGACACTCATAACCTCTGTATAATAAAAAAACTCGACGATCTTTCCGTTCTTCCAATTTTGAAAGGACACACCATGGCGGGCACGTCCTCACCACAAACTGAAACAACCTGCACAGTCCACGCCCCAACGCGCATCGATCTCGCCGGCGGGACTTTGGATATTTGGCCTTTAGCAGCAATTCTACAAGAAAAATTTGAACTGTGGAACGCTCCGGTTGAAACAGTGAATCTTGCCATCAGCCTGCATGCCGAGGCCAAAGTCACCTTCAAACCCTCCCGCGAATTACGCTGGCACTTCAACGACAAATCGCTGGGCCGCAGCGCAGAGGGCTCAAGTCTTCAGCAAAACGAAGCTGCTGACTTTGTCCTGCATCGTGCTGTGACGCGCCTCTACAAATCCGCTTTGACGGAAAGGGGAATGGCCGATGTCACAATCGAGACCAATGCGCAAGCTCCTCGTGGATCCGGCCTCGGTGGCTCAAGCTCACTTGTGATTGCCTTGCTTGCAGCATTCGAGAAACTGCTCGGCCGCAACGTCGAAGGCATCGAGCTTTGCAGAACGGCACAGACACTGGAAGCAGGAATCCTTGGCAACCTCGCTGGAAATCAAGACCATTTCGCTGCCTTCTTTGGCGGACTGCAGTGCGTCAAACACACGGCATTTGGCAGTTCCACAAGCCAAATCGACAGCGATCTCGATACACTCTCGAGTCATCTCGTGCTTGCGCACAGCGGGCAACAACATTTCAGCGCATTCAACAACTGGCTCGTTCTCGAAAAAGTCCTCACCGGAGACGTTGCTGTGCTCGAACGCTGCGCGGGAATCGCCAAAATTGTGCCCGACATGAAATCCGAGTTGCAAAAGAAAAACTGGAAGGCCGTTGCCCGACTGCTGAGCACCGAATGGGACATCCGGCGCAACTTGGCACCCGGCATCGTCACTCCGATGCTTGAATCGCTTTACGCGTCGGCTTTGCGCGCGGGTGCTTCAGGCGGAAAAGTCTGTGGCGCAGGTGGTGGTGGAGTTCTGGTGATGATGGTCGACGACCCGGCTCAAAAAGTGGGTGTGGAAAATGCGCTCCGCGCTGCGGGTGGCGAGGTGTTGAACTGTTCACCCGCTCACCGCGGAGTGGTTTATTCCTGATTGTTTTTTTTTCGCCGGGCGCGGAAAAAATCCTGCAATTGCAAACGCGCCCGGTCCTGCAAGATTCCCCGACTGACATCACAGCGATGATTCAATCGCTCGTCATTCAAAACAGTGGCAAGACTCTCGCAGGCTCCCGCTTTGGCATCGACCGCGGCATATATAACCTTTGCAATCCGCGCATTGACCAATGCTCCGGCACACATGAAACAAGGTTCGAGCGTCACGTAAACGGTACAGTCGGACAATCGCCAACGACCCAGTTTTGCAGCAGCGGTGCGCAATGCCAACACCTCGGCGTGCGCAGTTGGATCCTGCAAAACTTCACGCTTGTTATATTCGCTGGCGACTATTCCATGTTCGGGATGAACAATAATGCAACCAACCGGCACATCGCCTTCGCGTTGTGCCTGCTCAGCAGCTGCCAACGCCATATCCATCCAATACTCGTCATCCTGATGATGTTGATTCGTCATCGTGTTGTGGTGAATCTCGAAGTTGAAAAAAGAAAAAAAATTGCGGAGCCCTCTCACGAGAACCCCGCAATAGTGGCGGAGCGAGAGGGATTCGAACCCTCGGTAGAGTTACCCCTACGCGTCCTTAGCAAGGACGTGGTTTCAGCCACTCACCCATCGCTCCAGCGCGACTCGAAATAGCTTACCGAAAAACCGACTTAAAAAAAAATGGCGCGCGGTAAGCGATTCGAACGCCTGACCGCCAGATTCGTAGTCTGGTGCTCTATCCAGCTGAGCTAACCGCGCACACCCA
>JBMSQQ010000007.1:0-59505 GCA_049423385.1 Silvanigrellaceae bacterium
AATTCCGGAAATCAACTCACATATACGCTGAGACCTGATGTCCATACCGGATTTTCAGACCAGATTTCCTATCAAGTCTGCCAAACGACTTATTCCAACATTTGTTCCGAGACCAAAACTGTTTCCATCGCAGTCATCGCAACAAACGATCCCACGACAGTTTCATCATTGACCATCGATTCGAACACACCTCCATTGAAGTTGACTGGCGCTGCTCAGGGCTCAAAAACATTTCCAATAGAATTTACAATTGCTGACAGCGACACCGCGGTGACCTGTGCCGTTGATGTCACTGCAACCTCCTCAAACCCGGCTTTGTTTCCTGTTCCAACAATCGCAGGTGCAGCACAATCATGTTCATTCAATCTTGTCTCGGCCAACGGCTCATCAGGTGACTCGGACATCCAATTGAAGATAGGATCCACAGCGCTCAAACTCAACGAAACAGACGAAACATCGTTCCGAGCAACAGTGCTCGCATTGGATGGCGCCAACAAGGCCATTCACCTGTGTGCTGGCACAACACAGAGCATTTCCATTCGTCCAGATGAAGTTTCTGATCCAATTCAGGGAATTGCACAATGCAAGGATTATGTGGCAACCGGATGGGACGCAACAGCGGCACTCGATTCGAGCAAATTCTTCAGCAGCATCAACAACAGCCAGCTGCCCGACCCGCGCAAATACTGCACCGGTCTCAAACTCTTTGGATACCAAGGCATGGCCTATTGCGGAGCAGGCAAGGATCCGCTGAATCTGCATCGAACCGTTGGCACACTGGCTTTGAACAGCTCAACGACTCCAGGTAGCGATTACCGTCTGTTTCCGGACCCTGCCAAAGACCACGACGCACAGACGGTGGGCTCTTCAGGGGTCACCAAATTGGGGACACGCCCGGCAAATGTCTGCGGCACCTCGGGTGCGTTGGAAGCGCGCATTGCTGCTTGCGCAAATGCCAATGGAAGCTTGTCTTACTGGGATGGCTCTGTGAAAGGAAATGCAGGGCAAGCACTTTGGCGACTGGTCACGGTCAAGCCTGTCAGCGGTTCAGACTGCGCCTCAGGTTGCACCGAAGTCTGGCGCGACGAACGCACAGGATTACTCTGGAGTGACGTCATCGTCGACAGCAGTGTTACTCCCATTGAAACCTGGAATTGGTGCAAGGCCTCAGGCAACAGCAATGCCCTAAGCAACCCACCAAGTAAAGAAGATGATCAGGATTCTGGGGTCTCAGTGCGTTGCGCAGACGCCACACATCAGGGCCAGGATGACACAGGTGCAAACATGCCAACGAGCCTCTGCACCGACGACGCAGCATTCAAGACTCTCGACTCGCGTCAAAAACTCTCGCACGGTGAACTGGATCTCACAAGCAGTCCAAAGATTCGATGGTGGCTTCCCACACGGAGCGAATGGCTACGGGCTGAGCGCAATGGCTTGCGTTTTGTTTTGCCAAACATGGCAAGTGAATTTTGGACTGCGACAGTCAACAGTGCCGACTCGACAAAGGCATGGATATTTGATGGCAGCACAGGCGGAAAACTTGCCTCGGCGGCACGCACCGACAGCAAAAAAGTCAGATGTGTGGGGTCGCCATGATGAAACACAAACCAAACTCAAAAACGACGATCAAAATTACTACGCAAGTTGGAATTTTTGTGGCTGTGGTGGGAACCTTGGTACTTCTCTCCAAAGCAAGGGCGCTTGATGCAAATGGCGTTTGCAAGCAGCAAACAATTTTTGGCTTGGTCGGAACGAAATCCTGTGTCGGTCAGGACGATGGGTCTGGAACAGTTCCTACACCAACAGATCTCACTACCGTAGATTCTTTACCTTCAATTTCATCATCAGCACCCAAGATTTTCAATACTCCCTCACCCACCATTGATTACACTAAAATCTGCTCGAATCAGTATCTCTTGGGACGAGTGGGCGAAGGAACTTGCGCGGCTCGGATCTCACTCAATCATCTCGACAAAAGCGGCACACCTTCGAATCTGAATGAAAACTTTTCTACAGCAGCACCAAATGGCCGTCTGGTGCCGAAAGTGAAAGACGACGACGGCGAAAGCGGAACCAACGTTACAAAATTCGACCGTACGGGTTTGAAAGTCTGTGGCACCGATGTAAGCAAAAACACATTGGCATTAAAAATCGCAGATTGCTCTGCACAAAACACAACGTCAAATTGGCTCGGCTCCAACGGCAACTCGGGACACGGAAACTGGACGTTGGTGATGGCCAGTGATGGCGCAAGCACCGATGGAACAGCGTGTGTCACGTGCAAAGAAATCTGGCGCGACGATCGCACAGGTTTGTTGTGGTCGGATCGCCTTGCAACGGATCAAAACTGGTGCAAGGCAAGTGGCGCAAACTTAGGAACTGTTTGTTCAAACACAACCAATCAACCATCTCCACCTGAAAGCCTGTGCGCAGAGGATGGAACCCGGAACACCTCAAACACATACAACGTCGCCAAGGGCAACATGCTTCTGGGATCAGCCAATCAGAAAGTCCGTTGGTGGCTGCCAACTCGTTACGATTGGATGGAGGCCGAGGAAAACGGAATCCGTTTCGTCCTGCCCAACATCACGGCAAACTTCTGGACGTCATCAGCTGACTCTGCAAATTTAACGCAAGCTTGGATTTTTAAAAACGCAGCCGGCGCAGGTGGTGCGTTAGACACACTCGACATGCTGAATGAGACAACTTCAACCCGTTGCATTGGCCAGGCAATCCCTTGAAGGAATATCAACATGCGAAACATCATTTTTCAAATCAAAATTGCCACCACCTCCTCACTCACACTCCTCCCACTTTCGGCCTGCAGCCCAGGCTCGTCCTACACAACAGAAAACAAGAACCAGCAGCCGACCAAAACCGCAAACGCACAATCGGAAAATGTTGTCGCCACCAGCTCTCCTCAACCCGTGGCGTCACCGGCAAAGTCTCCCGAGGCAACAGCCACACCCAAAGTTCCACCCTATGGCTCATGCACAAACCCATGCTCGGGCGCGGAGAAAGTTTTTCTCAACAGCACTTACAACAAGTGGATGAAGGTGGTGATGTGTTCGCCCACGCGCTACGACATCCTCATGAGCGAAAGTCAAAACGGTCCGTTCTATAAAATCGGCGACACAGGTGGTCACGGCCAAGATCATTGCGAGTTGGTCAACAACAACTTCGCAGTTTTGAAATCTGACGACGACGTGAAAAGCGGAAATTGCCCCACCTGCAACGTTGCCTCTGCCGGCTCGGTGACAGGACTTCCAGACCTGTTCGGCAAAAAAATCTTTCACCGGTCGAAAATGGGAGAACAGTTCACATTTGAAGATGCCACCAGGTGGGGAATCCACACGTCCTGCTGGTACGAATGCGGTGTGAGTTTTTAATCATCCGAACCATCGGCTGAGTTATCATGAACCAAACAAAACGCCCAACGACTGCAACTGCGCCACAAATGCCGGTGCAGTCTTCTGCATGCAGGCCGGATGCAAAACCCGGACTTTTGAAGCCCATGCCGAAAGCACAATGCCACTCAATGCAAAGCGGTGATCGTTGTGGGTTGGCCAATCTCCCGTCAACAGATTTGCCGACACAGACGAACGCACTCTGAATCCATCCGGCAGTTCATCCACTTCGATACCGAGTGACCGACAATTGCTGCAGAACGAGCCGATGCGGTCGGACTCGTGATGACGAATGTGCGCCACCCCATGAACTTCCACCGGCACGCCAGTGATAATTCCCATGACACCGACCGTGAGAGCCTGATCGCTGCAACGCGACAAATCCAATTTCAACGCTGACGTCGACTTTACCCGTCCGCGGGAACCCGTCACCCGAAAAGCATGATGTTGAACTTCAACATCGAAACCAAACTGGCGCAGAATGGAGATGAATTCGAAGTCTGGTTGCACCGTGCTGCTGCCCAGATTCTCGACCTCGACATCCACACCCAACACACACGCCAATGCTGCGTAATAGCAAGCTGTCGACGCATCTGCTTCAACCCGATACAAAGACGGCGGATTCCATTCGGCATTGTGAACCGTGAATTTTTCAAACCCGGTATCAACATCAACCCTGGCTCCAAAGTCGGCGAGCATCTGCAGTGTCATGCGCACGTAGTCGGGTTGAACCAATTTTTCAGAACGACTGATTTGGCAATGGTATCGAGATCCCGCAGCAGCAAGCAAAACACCACTCAAAAACTGGCCTGAAGTGGAACTGTCGACCCTGCAATGACCACGCAACGACGACACCGAGACCGACAATGGAAATGCTTTTCCATCGGAAACTTCGAAGCTGCCTCCCAATTCACGCAACGCCGAAATCAGCGGAGACAGTGGTCTGCGCGCCAGTTGCTCATCAGCCGTCACGACAAAGGATCGCAAATTCGAATCGGGATAAACCCTTTGCCAATTGAGCAAAGCCGCCGGCAGAAAACGCCCCAAAGTGCCTGCCTGCCCCACATGAACCAGCACGGATTGTGCGTCGTGTGGGGATTTTTTTCGAGCGGGCTGAGGAGGACGGATTCCAATGGACCGCGGCATTTCAAGCAAATCCAACTCAAATCCCAGCTGATTGAGAGCCAGGAATCCCCACCAGGTGTCGTCGGCGAGGAGTGGAGCCTCGAGGGTCAATGGCTTGCCCGACAGCATGGCCAGAACAACTGCACGATTGGTCACGCTCTTGGAACCCGGAATCGAAACACGCCATTTCTTTTGAGTACAACCAGCAACCCGCAAACCTTGCTTCAGCTGCTCGGGTAACTGTGCCTCAAAAAGCGAGCGCACTTCGTGCAAGTTTGAGCGTGTGTCCATTTTCACAAACCCTCCTCAATCTTGCTCGAAATGCAAGTGCAAATGCTTCAGGGATTGAGAACCTTGATGCCGTCTGGAGACTTTATGAGACTCGCTTCTGTGCAGGCTTGCAGTTCTTCAAAGCTGAGGCCAGGGATGATTTCCGTGACCACCAACCCTTCGGGCGTGACCACCATCGCGGCTCTGTCTGAAATGATTTTTTTCACACAGCGCTTGCCCGTGAGCGGCAATTTGCACTGCTTGAGAATTTTCGGACTTCCATCAGGAGCACAGTGCTGCATGACAACCACAACATTCGGCGAACCTGCAACAAGATCCATGGCACCACCCATGCCCTTGACCATCTTGCCTGGAATCATCCAGTTGGCGATATCGCCCTGCTCGGAAACTTCCATCGCACCAAGAACGGTCAAGTCGATGTGCCCGCCACGGATCATCGCAAAGGAATCAGCGGACGAAAAAATCGCAGCTCCCGGTGTCAGTGTCACCGTCTGCTTGCCGGCATTGATGAGGTCGGCACGTTCAAATCCAGCCTCAGGAAATGGGCCCATGCCCAAAATTCCGTTTTCGGATTGCAGGGTGATGTTCATTTCGGGTTTGATCTCATTGGCAACCAAGGTGGGAATTCCGATCCCAAGGTTCACGTACATGCCAGGTCGCAACTCGGCGGCAGCGCGTCGGGCCAATTGCTCGCGGGACAAAAGTTTGAGTGTCATGTTCTTCTTTTCTCCGTTGTTCAGGCGCGAGGTTGAACGGTGCGCTGTTCAATGCGTTTTTCGTAGCCACGACCCAGCAGCAATCGCTTGACGTAGACGCCGGGCGTGTGAATCGCCAGAGGATTCAGCTCTCCCTCGCCGACCAATTCCTCAACTTCAGCAATCGTCACTTTTGCTGCGGTTGCCATCATCGGATTGAAGTTCATTGCCGTCATGTTGTACTGCAGATTTCCAAATGGGTCGGCACGCCATCCCTTGATAAGTGCGAAATCAGCCTTGAGTGCCATTTCGAGCACGTATTCACGACCGTCGAAAATTTTTGTTTCCTTGCCCTCGGCAACGAGTGTTCCAACTCCTGTTGGAGTGTAGAATGCTGGAATTCCAGCCCCACCCGCACGAATACGCTCTGCCAATGTTCCTTGAGGAACAAGATCAACCTGCAATTTTCCGGACAAGAACTGCTGCTCGAAGATTTTGTTTTCGCCAACATAGCTCGAAATCATTTTGCGAATTTGTCCGGTCTGCAATAATTTACCCAAACCAAAATCATCCACTCCGGCGTTGTTTGAAATGCACGTGAGGTCTTTCACACCCTTCACCCGCAAAGCTTCGATGAGGTGTTCGGGAATTCCACACAGGCCGAATCCGCCCACCATCAGCGTTGCGCCATCCTGAATATCGGCAATTGCTTCAAGAGCAGTCTCAAAAAGTTTTGATTTTTGTTTTGAGCTCATTGCGCCATCACCTCGCGCAATCGGTTGCCATTCTTTTTCACGAACACTCGAAGTCCACCAATGGCAAATCCGGCGAAGGCTCCCAGGAAGGCTCCCAGGACAAGCGCTATCTTGCGTTTGCTGATGGGCTCTTCAAGAGTCAAAGCAGCGCCATTGAGGCTTGCTGAAACGAGAGTCGGCATCATTGCCAACGATGAATTTCCACGTGCCGAATCCTTGCTTCCAAGACGACGATGACCCGGAACAGCATTGGCCTTTTGTGCTTCACGTCGTGCCAAGGGCAAAAGTTGGAAAATTTCGTCCCGGATTTGTTGCGCACGTTGAACGGTATCCCTGGCCTCATCCGCCTTCATTCTTCCTTCGGCCAGAAGCAATGCGACCAGGCGCTGCATGCGCTCGTATTGCGCCTGCACCACAAACTGCTCCTGAACTTCGGCAACTCCACCTTCGCTTGCGGCAAGATTCAAATTCAGCGACTTCATGTCGCCATCGGCGGCTGCCATGAAACTCGCATACTCCGGCAACGTGCGCGAAAGCTTGTTCAACAAAAATTCAATTTTCAAATAATCCTGTTTTGCCCGCAGTAATTGATCACGGAATTCATCGATGGGTTCAATTGGACTTCCACCTGCGGCACCCGCTGCACCCGCGCTTGCCGCAGCATTTGCTGAAGTCGCCGGTGCCTTGCCGTTCGCTGAACCTTTTTCGCTTTCCGCTGCCGCATTGCCGGACATGACGTGCTGTATGGCTGCGGCAAAAAGATCGCCCGAGCGCGAAGTCAGGCCCTGGATCGGCAGATTGACGTCCAGAATGAAATCCCTGGGGCTGGCAGATTCACGCAAGCGCAACGGAGATTTTTCGGGATTTGCGCTCAGAGCCTGAGTGGCGGCCAACGATTCATCAGTGATGTTGGCATCGCGCAGGACTCGGCCCAGCTCCGGAGACTGGTTCAACACCGAACGCCAGACCGAACGGGCGGTTTCAGCTGAATTCAAGCTGGCATTGAACGCCTCGACAAACTTTTTCGGATCGACCAACGCCGGCTCGGACTTTTCGAGCGACAGCGGAATCTGGGTTTTATAGTTAATCGGAAGAACCTTGAGCGCAACAAAAGCGCCGCCAATCACGCCAACCACGACACCCAGAATGATCTCGAGTTTTATCTTCCAGAAAAACCCCAGCAGCTCCACAAGGTCGATCTCATCGGAGCTGTTTGGGTATCCATGCATTTGATTGAGAGCCATCGTTCCGGAAGGATGGATGGCATTTGATGAGTTTTGGAAATGGTTGACCGGCCTGCCGTCGCTTGGGCCATCGGGCGACAATGATTTCGACATTCGAACCTCGTTGGGACATCAGCCTTGAAAGGGATTCATGAGTCCCATCTCATAGCAGAAATCTTTCACGACCGGCAATTTCCAGGCGACGAACTGTTCCACCAGGGTCTCGAGCTCAACCAACTCGGTTTTGATGAACTCACCGGCAGATTTACCAAGGTCGATGGATTCGAGCGATGGCAGTTCGACCAGGAACCAGAGCTGCTCCTGCCCAAGATTATGGCGTTCAGGATGGCTGTTCCTCACTTCCGGCGGAAAAACATACCTTCGCCAGGCCCGCGACTGGCTGACGATCGTCACGAGTGAAGGATCAACCCCCAATTCTTCGTTCAGCTCGCGCAGAAGCGCATGCCGAACCGAGGCATCGGTCGACTCGATTCCACCCTGCACCGTTTGCCAAACTCCCACAGGCTTGCTGCGCAGACACCTGAGGTATTTGTTGCCAACCCTGACCAAAGCGGCAACGTTTGGACGAAAAGAACTGGTTTCATCGTTTGCCATCTGCGCTCCTGACATTTGTTTCGGGGCGGAGAATCGCTGAAACCGCCTCAAGCGAATTTTCCATGAAACCCGGCCTCAATTCCACTTCCAGACAAAGAACGTACAACAGGTTTTTCTTCATTTTCCGGCGCACCGCGTCGTGACCCCACCAACGGCACAGGTCTTTCAATGACGTCACAACAACCCCCGGCTTTTCAAGCAAGGCAATCGCCTCCGGCGTCAGCGAACCATGATCTGACAAGTGCTGCGTGCTCTCGACGTTTGACAACTCCATGCTCAGATTGTCCTGGCTGCGCTGAAGATTCATGATCGTCGCGATGAATCTGTGTGGCCGAGCCAATCCTGTCAGCACGGAATAAGAGCCCATCAGAGCCCGGGCATCCACGGTCTCCAATACGAAACCATGAGCAGGAGAATTGTCATTGACCCGCGCCAGACGGGGTTGCTCAACTGCAAAAAACTCTGGTGTTTGTGTGCCGGTTAGCATTCCGCCTTCAGACAGACTGGAGCGTGTGGAGGTAGCCATGCCAAGAACTTTTCGTGCTGCTTGGCAAAGTTCCTGAAATTCGGCGGCACGTCGGTCGTCCACAATTCGCGACCACACGACAAGATCGGCAGTTGGAAGAGAGGAAGACCACATTGTCCCTGGCCAGCCCATGCGGTACGGGCCAAAAGGCATCGCTGCGCGCGGAGCAGAGATGACAGTTGCGGGGTCCCATACAACGATATCCCGATGAACCGGAACGCTTGTTTGCGACAGGCCATCATCCAGGAGGACCACCAGACGCGGCGCCTCGGATTTTCCATTTGACGTGTTTTGTCTCGCTTCAAGAAGTTTGCTCATTGCCTCGGCACGGTTGCTTGCCTGGGCGACCCAAACCGTTTGGTTGCGCTTGAGGGTGGTCCCAAGCACGAGCGCGTGTTCCAGACACTCATCCGAAAAGCCGGACGTCCACAGCCCCGCCGGGGGTGCAAACAAAAAGGCATCGTCCTGACCAGACAATTGAATCAAGCTGCAAGAGCTTGTGCTCGCGCCATGACCTCGCGACAACACCGCAACATCGAATCCATCTTCGAGAGCCTTTCTTGCCAAGGCACGCACCACCGGAGATTTTCCCGTGCCGCCCACCGACACGTTTCCGATGGACACCATCCAAGGCTCCGTCCGGGAATGTGCTGAATTCTGTTTCATGCGTTTGCGCATCCGAAGCGAAGACGCGAATGCCCACAGCATGCTCAAGGGAATTCCAATCAGGATGCTGAAAATCATAAACAATGGCTGTCTTTTGCCCAATGGCAAATCCAATTGTCCGCGCAGATTTTCGCTCCAGGAGAGGCTCATGACGGCAGTGGCTCCGGAAAAACTGCTGCGCCGGAATCATCGGGTCCGCGCAAGCGCCGCTGCTCAGCTTTAACCTTTTCCACGCTTCCACTGCACACAAGTTGCCCCTGGGAAAACAAATGGCACTCTTCAAATTGGTCAAGGTCATTGAGATGATGAGTCACCGCAACAACTGTTCTGTTTTCACCGGCTGCCTGCTGCCATTTCCACACGGCTTGCCAAAATGCCGCAGCTGAATCGGCATCCAGATTTGCGGTGGGTTCATCAAGAAGCAATACGCTGCGCTCGGCATAAAGCAAACGCGCCAAAGCCACCCGCGCCTTTTCTCCACCCGACAAGCCTTCTCCCATGAATCCGACTTTCTTGTTGAGAAACAACTCGGCTCCCGCATGCGTATGAGCCAAAAGGAGATTCAACACCAGGGCAATGGCTTTGTCGCGTGCACGTTGAAGTTCCGGATTCCTGGCGGGCAGAGTCGGATAAACAATGTTCTCAAAAACGCTTCCTTGAAAAACATAGGGAACCTGGGTTGCCAGCACCGTGTTTTGAACACCAAGAATCCGACCCTCGCTTGGAGGCAACAATCCAGCGAACAAGCGCAACAACGTCGACTTTCCAGCACCACTTTCGCCAACCAGTGCAACCCTGGAGCGTTCCCTGATCGAAATCCTGCACGGTTGCAAAATCCGTTGACCAGCCAATGCTGTGTAGCCAAGATCACGGGCATCCAGGGCCACTCCCGCCCGCGGAGTTTCAAAAGGAACTTTTACGACAGGAGAAATGTTGGACTGTAGCGAATGGGTCATGTCCCATTCGTGAACCAACCTCAGCCAAACGGCCTTCAATTCGGCAAATTGAGAAACAAATGATGAAACATTCTTGAGCGGGCGAAAAGAAAGCGCCGCAAGAACAAAAATAGAGGTATAACCGGCAACATCAACATCGTTATTGAGATTCAATCGCCACTGTACCGCAATGGTCAGGACAAGAATGGCGACAACCTCCATGCCAGGTCGAAAAATCGTGCGAAGCAGCAAAGTCTTGCGCATGAACCTGTAAAAGTCGTCACTCAAGAACGCCAGATCGCTCTTTTCACGATGCTGCGCACCCATTCCAAATATGGCGAGCAAACCGTTGCGCATCTGCAATCCACGGGTGGCAAGTTCAACCTGCCTCCGTGCACTTTCACGTGTATAGAATTCGAGTCTCCGCGAAATGGCCCGCAACACAATAAAAAACGGAATCAGTGCAAAAGCTACAAACAGAAAAAACCGCGATGCGACAACCAACATGGAAATCGTTGCGCCGAGCACAACAAGACCATCACGGAGCGCACCGATTGTCCCCTTGCTCACCAGACCTTGCATCAGGGTTGTGTCGAGAAGGATTTTGCTCGTCAGTTCGTCGGGATTTCTGGTGTCCAACACCTGACCAGATGCGCGCAAGTATGAATCCAGGAATGTTGCGCGCAATGCATGGGCAACCCTGTGCCCTGCTCTTTCCAGAAGATAGTTGCTGCCAAAACTGGTGAGCAATCGAAGAAAACCAATCACGATAAGCATGAGCGGAACAATGGTGGCCAACTGATCGCGGCTCAGCGAACCCATTCCACTGAGCAGGCGCTCGAATGCATCAGGCAACACACGCGGGAGTGCATTTTCCGTTGCAGGTGTAAAGACAAGCTGCAAAAGTGCACCTGACGCAAAACCCAGGGCTACCTCAGTGACTGCGTGCAACGGGCTCAAAATCAATCCCGCGACAATGTCGACCTTTGAGGATTTCCAGATCAGCGCAAAAAGAGGATGCCTCCAGAACTTTTTCCCAGACGTACCAGGTGCTTGTTCGACCGCATTTTTCACTTGTCCAGTCCCCACGCCTTGTCTTCAGCAAGAAGATCGCGCACGGCTTTGGAATGGAATCGCTGTGCCGAGGCGGTTGGCAGCGACTTGAAACACTCCAGTATTGCCTTGGCAGCGTGACGTGCGCTGTCTTTGGGAAACAGCTTTGCAAGAGTGAACAATTCACGACGCGCCTGCTCTTCCTTTTCCGCGGATTGAAGAATCATCAATGCGTGTTCACTGAGCGAGCGCACACTGACAGCGTCTTGAATGAATTCAGGCACAAGCATTCGTTCGCTGCAAAGATTTTCAAGACTGACCCACGGCAAGCGGACAATTCTTTTGGCAATGGCGTAGGTGAGCCAATGCATTTTGTAGACAACCGAGTGCGGCACTCCCAACAGTGCCGTTTCAAGAGCGGCCGTGCCAGAGCAAACCCACGCATAGCGACAATCCTGCAAGACCTGAATCAATGGCTGCCTGGCGATCAATTCGATATCCACCCGAACAGCTGCGGCAGCCTCGGTGTCCAGGGTTGCACTTAAAATCTGCTCCAGCCGGGCTTGAGAAACTGTGGGAGCCACCGGCACAACCGCTTTCAATTTTCCGTCGAGTGCAGCCCTCGTTCTGACAAAGGCACGAACCATGTCAGGGAAGACTCTTTCTATCTCTCCAGTTCGACTTCCGGGAACAAGACCCACGCACGGAAGCGATTTTGTGGAATGATCGGAGCGATGCGGATGCCGGTTCTCAAGCTCTTTTTTGCTCGCAAGAAAATCCGAAACTTCGTCGCTCAATGGATTTCCTACAAACTTTGCATTGACGCCCGCAGCGCGCAAAAGTTTTTCTTCAAATGGCAGGATACAAGTCACCAGATAGGTGCAATCGCGCAAGCGGGCAACCCGTCCCACTCCATGCGCCCAAACTTTCGGTGGAATATGGTAAACAACACAAGACCCCTGATGAAAGGCGTCTTCCATGAGTCGCATGTTGAGCCCGGGATAATCGATCAGGATTGTGATGTCGGGCTGGCGCAGACGAATTGCCGACTGCAACCTGTGTGCTGCCGATGACAATCGCGGATAGACAGCGACCACTTCTCCAAAGCCCATGGCGCTCAATTCATCGATGTTCACGACAGGTTCAACACCCGCCGCCTTCATCAATTTCCCGGCACTTCCCCAAAGTTTCAATGCAAAACCCGAGCGCTCGAATTCGGCTCGCAGAGCGTTCGCCAACAATGCAGCTTGAGCATCTCCACTGGCTTCACCCGCCAGCAGGCAAACGGACAATTCGGACTTTTCAGATGGTTGCCGAAACATCATCATGGTTGCTTCCTCCGGCAGGACGCACAACTCCACGACGTGCCGATTCTATGAAAGCGGCCAATCGCATCGCGTGCGGGTTGTCCAACAGGCCCTTCTGTCGGCAAGCATCCATGGTTTCTGCCACAGTCGGCAAGGGTGAAAAGAAGAATTGTTTGTAAACGGATTTAAGAATGTTCAAATCAGACGCCGTGAGTCCACGCCGCTTCATGCCGATTACATTCATGCCGCGCAAGCTTGCCCGGTCGCCCTGCGCAACACAAAAACAGGGTACATCTTGAACGACAATGGAACCCGCGGCAATCATGGCCATATCACCAATCCGGCAGAACTGGTGAATTCCAGAAATGCCACCTACAACAACGCCATTGTGAATTTCAACATGTCCGGAAAGTTGAACCGAATTGGCAAAAATATTGTCATTGCCGATGATGCAGTCATGCGCCACATGCGTGTAGGCCATGAACAGGTTGTTGTCGCCAACCACCGTCTTGCCTCCGCCCTGAACTGTGCCTGGCTGCAGGGTTGCACACTCGCGAATCTTGTTGCGATCACCAATTATCAGCAGTGTAGGTTCGCCCTTGTACTTCAAATCCTGCGGTACCGCTCCAACACTCGCAAAAGGAAAAATTTCATTGCCAGCGCCGATCGTCGTGTGACCATCGAGCACAACGTGCGAAACGAGCTTGGTTCCGCGTCCAACCTTGACGTTTGCACCCACGGTGCAAAACGGGCCAACAACGACATCCGAATCCAATTCTGCGCCCGGATGAACAATAGCGGTCGGGTGGATTGTCACGTTCTGGCTCATGGATGTCTTCCCTCAAAATCTTTCAGACGACGCTTCTTTTAAAATTCAAACCTTTGGTGCTCTGGCGAGAATCGCGGAAAACTTGGCTTCAACCGCCACTTCACCGTCGATCTTCGCAACGCCAGTGAACCAAACGAATGGTCCACGATGACGGTCATATTTTGCAAAGTAGTGAATAACGTCACCCGGCACGACCGGCTTGCGGAATTTGACTTCATCGAGACCTGTCAGCATGCATTTCTTTTCGACCGTTGCACCCTGACGTTCAAAGTTGGCAAAACACATCGCCGCCGCTGTTTGAGCCAATCCTTCGACAAGATAAACACCCGGCACGATGGGCTGCCCGGGGAAGTGTCCGGCCAAATAGCTTTCTCCACCAGTCACACACTTGATCGCATGAATCTCGAGAGTCTCAAAATCGATGGTCTCGACCCGATCCACCAAAAGCAGTGGGGGTCGGTGGGGGAGCAACTCGCACACCTTCAAGTAATCCATCAGCGGTTTTTGCGTTTCCATTTTTGAATCAACCCTCCTGCAATTTCATTCTCAACTTCAATAACTCTGCCGCGGTGTTCAGCCTTCAGACTTGGAAGTGCGCTGCTTGCGGCTCTCCAACTTTTCCTTGACGATTTGCGAGATAATCGCCTCGCGCTTGAGAAAATCTCGATTAGGCCTGGCCGGAAAGCCCACATAGGCACCGGATTCCGTGAGGCTTTGAGTCACGCCACCTTGGGCCAAAACAGTCACGTGATTGGTAATCTTCAAATGTCCAGCGACACCTGCCTGCCCGGCCAGTGTCACCCGATCACCAAGTTCCGTGGAACCAGCGACTGCGCTCTGAGCAGCCAGGAAGCATGCTTTGCCGATTTTGGCATTGTGACCAACCTGAACAAGAGAATCGAGTTTTGTCTGGGTACCAATGACCGTGTCCAACAATGCACCGCGATCGACTGAAGCATTGCTGCCCAGTTCAACATCGTGGCCAATCTCGACCGCTCCGACTTGCGGAATCTTGATGTTCTCCATACCCGATGGAGCAAAACCAAAGCCATCGCCGCCCACCACTGCCCCGGGATTCAGGATACAGCGATCACCCAAACGACATCCTTCACGCACCACTGCGTTGGGATAAAGAATACAATCAGCTCCAACACTCGCCCCACCGCCCACGAACGCGCCGGGATAGAGGACGGTACCCTTGCCGACAATGGCACCGGGGCCAATGTAGACAAATGGAAAAACGGTTGCACCGGCGTCCAGCTTTGCGGAAGCATCCACAAATGCTTGCGGCGAAACACCGGCGAAACCATGCGAAGGCTTGAAAAAATGTTGCGACAAACGCGCAAACGCCAAATAGGGATCGCGGCAAATCAAAAGCGTTGCACTGGTTTGTCCCAGCAGCAACTTTCCATGCTCCTCGCTGCATAGAATTGCTCCAGCGCGACTTGCCCGAGCATCTTCCAGGTATCGCTCATTGGAAAGAAACGAGAGCTGGTTTTGTGTTGCAGCCGACAGGACCGAGATGCCATCAAACGGACCGGAATTCGGGCGCGCGCCCGACTCCAAAACAACACAGCCAAACTTCTCGCAGATATCCGCGAGATTGAGGCTCATTACTTTTTGACCTTGTAACGCTGGTTGTAAAGAGAAACGATTTCGTTGGTGATATCGGAATTTGGATCCTGGGCAGGATAAACGACAGCACCAGCGCCACGTTCAAAGACAAGGTCATAGTTGTGCTTTTTGGCGTACTCGCTCACCAGCGTCGAGAGCTTTTGGAAAATCTTCTGGGTTTCCTGCATTTCCTTTTGCCGCACTTCCTGATCGAGTGTGACCTGCGAACGTTGGAAGGCCATGAACTTTGCCTGCAGATCGCGAGTTCTGGAGGCCTTTTCGTCTTCCGACAACACTGAACGCTTGGCCTCGAAATCATCCTCAAGCTTTTTGAGTTCCTGTTGCTGAGTCAGAAGTTCTTTTTTGCGTGAATCCACTTCTTTTTCAATTTTTGCTTTTGCCTGCTTTCCTTCTTCCGTCTGGAGGATGGCCACCTGGAAGTCGATGAGTGCAACACGGTTCGCAATGATACCGGATTTGGAGGCGCCAGTCGCAGGAGCCGCAAAAGCCGAGGCGGCAGCACAAGCAAGCAACGCCGCCGACACAATTGAGCCAACGCGAGTCGAGTTCAAAAAACCAGCGAAATTAGGCATGGAATCCTCCAAATGAGCTTACATAAGTCTCGTTTTATCGGGTCAGGCTCGAAACGTTATCATTTCCAACGGAAAAGATGAACTCCATGGTCCCCAAACGTCCGCCCTTCTGCAGCGGCCATGCCCATTCGAAACGGAATGGAGCAATAGGGGTCTGCCAGCGGAGTCCAAATCCAACATCATGTTTGAAGTTGTCCAGCTTGAGTGTCTCGCCTTCGTCCAGCACCGTCCCGGTTTCAGCAAACGAGACAAGTCGCAGATTTGCCTCAGGAATCAGTGGTACAAAATATTCTGCAGCTCCGTAAATTCGGCGATTTCCCCCCGCAAGGATGCGGCTCACTCCCTGGGCAAATGGTCCATTGAGCACTTCGATGCGCGGACCAATCACATTTTCATCCTGATAGTAGGCCTTCATGTTGTAGAGAGTCCCGAGCGTGAGACGTTCCCAGTAGGGAATTGGCTTTCCGTTGACCGGGTAAACCATGGTTGGCTCAAGCACAAAACGAAAGTTCGTCTTGAATTCTTCGCCAATGAACAACGGCAGATAATAATTGAGAGACATCTCAGCCAATCCGAACTGGTTGTCACCGGCCAACATCTTGAGCGCCAGGGCGTTCGTCGCTGAAATTGAAAATCCAGAAGTCGGCATGAGATAATTGTCGGTTTTGTCGTAGCTGACCGACTGTGTGAGCTTCTCGGTAATCCCTTGCTTGGTGAAAAGTCTTCCAATCGGCGTCACGTCATTGCGAGTCACGCGCTCAACCGAATAACCACCGCTCACCCGCAGGTCTTCGACGATCTCTCTTCCCAGGCTCAAACCCAGCCTCAAAACCTTGGAGAATTTTTCAGGCTCAAGAGGAATCGGCTGCGAAAGTTCGTAATCGTACGCACCAAAGCCCGTCACACTCCACGGACCATCGTTGAAGCTGGGTTCCGTCAGGTTGATGTTGAGGCTGTAGCTGCCTGTGGGGGTAAAATTCGCAGACAGTCCTGCATTCCAACCCTTTCCGAGCAAGTTTGCTTCGGAATATGAACCTTGGGCAAAGAAGTTGATCTTGCGGGTGTCTGCAGAAGGCGAAGCTCCCAACGAGGCTGATAGGGTGCCTGTGGACTTTTCTTTGACCTTGATGCGCAGATCCATGCGGTTGTTGCGAACATCCGGCTCACGGGCAATTTGCACTTCCTGGAAATAACCCAGCCGCTCGATTGAAGCTTTGCTTTTTTCGAGGCGGGTCGCATGAAAAAGCTCGCCTTCTGCAACCTTGATGTTGCGCCGAATCACGTTGTCGCGGGTCTTTGCGTTTCCTTCGATGAAAATATTCCTGAAATAGACTTTTTCACCTTTGGTGATTGCATATTCAATATCGATTTTCTTGTTTTCCCGATTGGCTGCTGTCTTTGGCAAAATGTCTGCATAGGCATAGCCGTGGTCGCCATAGAGGTCTGTGAGCATCCGCATGTCATTCTGGAATTGGGAAATCCTGAACCACTTGCCGGTTTTCAACTGGAATTTTTCAAGCAGATCCTGCTCCGAATATATTGCCT
This sequence comes from Silvanigrellaceae bacterium, assembly GCA_049423385.1. GTDB lineage: Bacteria > Bdellovibrionota_B > Oligoflexia > Silvanigrellales > Silvanigrellaceae > RFOM01. The sequence goes on from JBMSQQ010000007.1 coordinate 17,183, forward strand.
TTTCGTTTGTGCCCAGGAGAAGATCGCCGCTCACCTTGACACTTCCCACCTGAAAACGCTCGCCTTCCTCGATGTTGAAACTAATGTCCACTGTCTGGCGACCGATATCGAGACGCGACTGGGGCGTGGAAATATTGGCCTCTGCGAATCCATTGTCGCGGTAGATATAAGAGAGAAATTCCTTGTCGCGGTTTACGAATTCATCCTTGAATGCACCCGCACTCGTGAGCCACGAGGACCAGCGCTTTTCACGCGTCGCAAGATTTCCCTTCAATTCTGAATCCGAGAAATGCGCGTTGCCAAGAAGATTGACATGAGAAACCCAAACAGGGTTGTTCTCGACAATCGTGTAAACCAGGTTCACTTCGGCAGTGTCGGTTGCCTCGACACTATGAACCGCACGGGCAAGGTAATACCCCTTCTCGACGTACATTTGTTCAATCATGCGCAGGTCTGCGCTAATTTTCCGTTCATCAAGAATTGTGAACTTCTTGACCTGCAGTTTTTCGCTCATGGTGGAAGAGGAAATTGCCTCAAACCCGACAAACTTGATCTCGCGCACACTGGGTTTCTCGTCGACCACAACCACAAGGCTGATGCCATTGGGCTTGGTTGTCGCATCAATGCGGACGTCCTTGAAATATCCGCTATTGAAAATGCTACGCACGTCGTCGCTGATGTCGCGCGGGTTGAGCACGTCACCAACCTTGGTGTCCATCAAGCCAATGATGGCATCCGGTTGAACGGCCTTGCTGCCACGGACAATGATTTCGACAATCTTGTTCGCCGTGGCCGATTGCGAACCGAGAGCAGCCGAGTGTTGCAACGCCAGAAAAACACCTGTCACAAGGACACATTTCAACAACACGGCAATCCGGAAGCGCCTGACGCTTAAGGTCATAAAACGAATACCCTTCTGTGATGGCAAGCCGGGCGACTATTTATCATTGAGGGAAATTTTGCAAATGTTTGCAGGCACCGAAGATTGCGGATTAAAGTCCAGAGTCGGCAACAACGCGTCCATCCCGCATTTCAATGCGACGTGGCAAAGAATGGGAAAATTCCTGATTGTGCGTGACGACCAGCAGAGTTGTTTTTAATTCGCGGTTTATTTCAGCAAACAGGGCGTGAATATTCGCCGCGTTTCGACTGTCCAAGTTACCGGATGGCTCATCTGCGAGCAAAAGAACAGGTTGATTAATGAGCGCACGGGCAATCGCAACCCGCTGCTGTTCGCCACCACTCAATTGACCCGGATAATGTCCCAGCCTCTTTCCGAGACCAACCCGTTCGAGCAATTCCTGCGCACGCTTGTAGGTTGGATCCGCCTTGCCACCGGCAATGAGCCCCGGCATCACGACATTTTCAAGGGCACTGAATTCCGGCAACAAATTGTTGTGCTGAAAAACGAAACCCACGTGACGATTCCTGAAGTGACTGACTTCGCGGTCCGACCCCCGGAAAGGATCCAATCCACCCACTCTGACCATGCCAGCGGTTGGAGAATCCAGCGCTCCAACAATGTGCAAAAGGGTGCTCTTGCCGGAGCCACTTTCGCCCACAACTGCAACACTTTCTCCTGTCCGAACCGCGAAGCTCACACCCGAAAGCGCTTCAAGCTGCAGTTCACCCATGGCATAGACTTTTCGCAAATCCCGGACTTCGATTGCAAGCTCAGACATGACTTCGCTCCACCATTTCAAGCCGCGCGATCCGACAGTGTTTCCACCGGATCGATTTTCATGACTTCCAGCGCTGGCCACACGGAAGCAACGATCGACAACAAAACACTGCCAATGCTGACCACCAGCAGGTCCATCCAGGATACGAGAACGGGCAGCCCTCTGCCGGAATACGCATCCTGTAGAATCGGCAACGGAATTTTCTGAACGAACTGCAAAGCGAGCAATCCAAGAGTCAAACCGAGTGCAACACCCATGACTCCAATGCTTCCGCCCTTGAAAATATAGAGCAGTCCAAGGTCGCGCCGCCTCAATCCTATCGCACGCAATATCGCCATCTCCCTGGCTTTTCTCCGCACTGCAAGAACGAGCGTGATGGTAATGCTGAAGCAGCCAACAAGGATCACCATGTACAAAACAAATGACATTCCCCAGCGCTCGAGCTTGAGAGCCTTCAACAACGCTTTGTTGGACTCGGTCCAAGGCTTGGCACGCAGCTGTTCGCCTGCAAGAGCGGAATTCAATTTTTTTGCAACGGCATCAGCTTCGAGCGGCTCCTTGAGTGCAATCTGCACACCAGACCATTCGTCCATTGCATCGATAAACCTTTGCGCAACCGACAGCCGGGTGAGCACCACCTTTGAATCATGACTCACAGAGCCTGTTTGAAAAGACGAATGCACGACCACGGGTTGTTGGGTTGGCGCAAATCCGCCCAGTCCTTCGTCGGGTTGGGTGGAGACCAACGTCAGCCGCTCACCAGGCTCGGCATCAATCACCTCGAGAAGCGACTCTCCCGCAATCAAGGATGGAAATTTTCCAGAGTCGCCATCGGCGAGAATATCCTCCGAAAGATCCGACAATCGGGAATCCGGGGGCGAAAGGTAGGTGTTGAATCCCATTGTGCGATCGGCGCGCTCCGCATCCACTCCCCATAAAAGCGCCGTAATGGGTTTGCGCCGTGATTGAACAATAACATCGCTTTTGATGAAGGGAGAAACCGATACAATCTGATCAGACAGCCCCTCGATTTTTTTGAGCAGTTCCGGATTTGCTGCAATCCGGCCAAAGCCTTCCTTAACAACAACTTCAAGATGGGGTTCAACGACGAGAAGTCGCTTTTTTAGATTTTGGACGAAACCACCCATCACACTCAAAATGATGGTGAATGCGCAAACGCCGACTGCAATTCCCGTCACCGGCAAGACAACGCCAAGCGCAGATTGGGATTTGCGGCGGCGTCCTCCCCAGGACGAAAGCAAATACCTTTTCAACAGGAAAAGGATGGCAATTTTACTTTTGGAATGAGCCGCATCAACTTCCACGGATTCAACTCGAAAGCAAAGACTTCAAACCGTCGACCAGTGCAACGGCTGAAGCGAAGACATCGGCGGGAGTGGCGTCATCAAACATGTAGGCAGGCGCACTGACCATCATGCTGGCATGGTCGACACACGCTTCACCTGGTCGGGTTGGCATGTGCTTGGCCCCCCAGCCTTCAATCGCCTTGACAGCATCCTGGGCGGAACCATCCCCAAGGGTGAGCTGGGCGCCATTGACGTGGGCCTCGCGGCAGATCAGTGCAAGCACAACCGGTGCTATGCAAAGTGCAGCCATGGGTTTTTTGTTTTGAATAAAAGGAAGCAACGCTGCTTTGACATCCTCTTCGAGCCGCGCGTCGACACCGGCAAACGCATAGTTGCATAGATTTTTAGCAGCTCCAAAACCACCGGCCAATGCCACGGCGGCATAGTTGACAGCTTTCAATTCTGAAATGGGCTGAATCCGCCCGCGAGCAATTCGGGCAGCCTCGTGCAACTGATTGCGACTTTCATGGGCAGATGCTTTGGAGGTCAAATGATCGACAACATCATGCGTCTTACGGTCCGGCGCAAAGCAATCGAAGCTCAAACCCTTTTGACTCAGGGCAATGAGGAGGCCCACAGCTTCGGTGATTTCACTGCCATCTTTTGCACCACAGCCGGCCAAAACGACCGCCACCCGCTGGTTTCCTGGGTGAATTTTCTGAGTGGAGACCATTTTTCACTCCTTCAGGGTCAATCGAGAATCCGACCTGGCGCGCCCTGGAACCTTGGGGCACTCCCTTCCGAAAGCATGACCCACAGGTTATAGACCCTTCGTATCTGAATCTTCAAGAGGATGAGCAAATGCCTTTCCGCCCGATCACCGACCTTCATCTGAAATCGGCAACCCGCCGTGAGGACATCACCTCGCGGGGCGCACGCATGTTTGGGGTGAGCGTGGAACAGTTCGCAAATTGGCGATGGCAAATGAAAAACCAGGTGGGCTCTGCAGAAGACGCAGGCAAAATCCTGAATTTGTCTGCGAACGAACGGGAAGCATTTCAAGCCTTGAAGGAATTGTTTCAGGCCGGAATCACACCGTACTATTTGGCGTTGATGGAACTAGAGAATGAATTCGATCCGGTTCGCCTTCAAGCCTTGCCAAGGCTTGACGAAATTCACGACCGCATTGGCGTGGCTGACCCGCTTCAGGAAGTTGGAAATTCACCGGTCAAGGAAGTTGTCCATGTTTATCCAGACAGGGTTGCGTTTTGTGTCGCCCAGCTGTGTCCGGTGTATTGCCGGTATTGTTTCCGTAAACGTCGGGACGATGAAGTAGGACTGCATTTCAATCCCAAAATTGTTGACCAGGGAATCGAATACATCGCCAGCAATCCTTCGATTCGTGACGTGCTCATCACCGGTGGCGACCCTCTGGTTGCCCAGGATGGCACACTGGAATCCCTGCTGCGCAGACTCCGCGCCATACCCCATGTGGAAATCTTGAGAATTGGAACGCGAGTCCCCGTGACCCTTCCCTATCGAATCACTGAAGAGCTGGCGGACATGCTCGCACAGTTTCATCCTTTGTGGATCAACACCCATTTCAATTGTCCCGAGGAACTGACCCCTGAAGCCGCGGCAGCTGTGGACACACTTCTCAGCCGCGGTATTCCCATTGGAAATCAGAGCGTGCTGCTCGCCGGCATCAACGACACTTCCGAACGACTTAAAAAATTGCTCGAAGGTTTGGTCAAGATGCGCGTCAGGCCATATTATCTTTACCAGGCCCAGACCGTTGAGGGGACAGCACACTTGCGTGTTCCGATCGAAAAAGGGCTCGACTTGATGCGCAGCCTACGGGGAAACACCACCGGATTTGCGATACCACAATACGTGCTCGATACTCCCAGCGGAAAAATCCCCTTGTCGCCGAACCATGTTCTTGGACGCGAAGAAAACGACGTCGTCCTGCTCGATCTGAAAAAAAATGCCTGGCGCGAGATCAACCCACTCTCGGATTACATCAGTCCTCATCCACTGGGAGCCGTGGAAGTTGAGGCGAAGACCCAGGCCTCAGAACACCCTCAGGCTTAGGCGGCCGATCCGTCAACGGCCGCTTGAAGAATTTTGCGTTCACGTTCTTGTAGAATTTTTTCAAGGTCTCGCGGTATTCGGGACGTCCACTGGCTGATTGCAACTCGGTTGCCAAAAACAGAAGAACAGACATTTTTTCCAGAAAATCTTCCTGTCTGTCAATCAAGAATCCACTTTCAACACCTTTGCCCAACAAACCAAAAGAGGTTTGCAACATTCCCCAGGAAAACAGCCAATGGGCGCGCGCAAAATCTTCCTTGACGCGCACCTTCAATCCGGCGAGCTCAACGTCTGTCGCGTTGGCACTTTCGGAAAAAAATCGCGAATAAATCGTCCATTCCTTGAAGAGTGGTTGATAAACTTGAGCAACATCTGCGTGCGCATTGATGAACTGCAAAAGATCGGAGTGATTGACGCCACGCGGAAATGGCAAACGTGGAGCCGCCCGTAAATTCGTCGGTGCAGGCGTTGCTGCAACCACCGGAGATGATGATGGCGTTGGCGCAGGCGTTGCTGCAACCACCGGAGATGATGATGGCGTTGGCGCAGGCGTTGCTACAGCAACAGGACTTTCTCCCAACTGCTCGGAGCCTTCCACTTCGAGCTCATCGACACCGAGAATTTTTTCAAAAACCCTCTTTTTTTCTCCCGAGCTCACCGACTTGCAGGCCGACCAGACGCTTCCGCCAGAGAGCAGAACAAAAATCATACCCAGATTTGCAAAAAGTCGTTCAACGCGACGCAAGGGGAACCTCTTCAACTGGCAGCCCCATCGACAGCTGAACACCCGTCCTCAGCCGAACCTGCCACGGCCAAGCGCCTTGAACACCTGCAAACAATTCAGCTCGGAGCAGAGCATTCCATTCAAAACCGACACCCGACTGGAAACCCACACCAGGCAGGTTCAAACCGGTTCGCGACCACGTGTCGGATCGCGGAATCATGTTTGCAGAAGATGCCGAGAAAGCTTTCACCCAACGCACGGGAGCATATGAAGCAGTCAATGACCAAAGCCAATTCAAGTCCGAGGATCCAAAATCTGAAAAACGCACGAGCGACGCCATCATACCAACTTCGCTTGAGTTGAAATCAGCATAGCCGTTACCGGTGAAGAATCGATCGGCAAGCTTGGCATACTGACCACCGTTGAAAAAATATGCCTTTGGTCCGAATGACAACCTGAAGCCCGAAAATGTCCAATCCGGATGAGTCAATTCCGCTGACACTGAATAAGAACCATCTGCCAAAGTTGAGGTGTCGCGCGGCGACCGCAATGCTTTCCAACGGGCAAGGTCGGCACTCCACCAAAACAAATATGATTTTTTTGATTTTTCCTTGTTCTTCGCAACCTGGCTTTTCAATTGCTCAACAAGTCCGGCTCCTGCAGTGCTTTTGGAATTTGAGTCACGCAAAGATTCGACCGGAACTGGCTTTGTTTCCAAAATTCCAGCTCCCTCCAGTCTTTTTTTTCGCTCTTCATCGCTCTCCCGACGCCATTCAACTGCCGGTGGAGGCAAAGTATCCAATGATGCAGGCAATGCAGTGTCCCCCTGGAGAACAGGTTAACCCAGTGGGAAAGAATCTGCAGCTCGACAAAAATCAGACGACCCGAGCCGACTTGGGGAGTGTGCCAATGACAACCCTTGGCGCACACTGGAAAGGCAGGAAAGGGTTGGTGTCGTGAGCTTCATCGTCTCAAGCATGACTGTTACACAGGAAATGGCAATGATCGTGACACTCGTCGCATCAGTTGGCCTTTACCTTTATGTGTCTTCCGTCATCACGAAACGCAGAAGACCGCGCTCAAAGGATTTTTTCTCGAGCCCGACCGACTCTCAGAACAATGGGTATGAGTGGGACGACCGACAACCACTCTACTGGCGACAATCTCTCGGGCAACTCGGGCAGCATGTTGATCACTGCTTCATTTCGGCATTTTCATTTCAAATTGTGGGCAAACGGTCTGTTCAACTTGCAACATCACAAGTCGACGCAAAAATGTGTGTTTCGAGGTCAGCTCAGGACACCGAAAAATTGATCTTGCCACTCCTGAAGAAAATCGAGACCAGGCTGCGCAAGGCAGAACTCAGGCCACGTCCACGATTGACTACTGATCGCACAAACCTTCCTTTTCCGCTGTTTTCATCAATGCGGCCAGATATCGAACTGAGCACCTACGTGCTGAATTTCCTGGATGCGTGCATCGATCTTTCCTCATCCTGCGACACACAGGTCAATTTCAATTTCGACGCCAACAGTGATGGAGTATCTATCTCGGCGGTATGGAAAAAAAACCAGCTCATTGCAGATGCAACAGCTCAAATCGAACTTCTCGATCACATGCGCCTGACGATGAGTGGTGAACAGGTTCGTTGGGATTTCAGGATTTTTGAATGCATCAACGCGCTGGAAGAGCAAGTCGACAAAGCCAACCTGCTGAGCGCCTGATGATTGTCAAATCTCGTCACTTCGACTTTTTGGAAGTCTTCTGAATTCGCTTTCTGAGGTTCTCTGTGGTCAGGGAATTGTCCCGGAAAGGTGACGTTTCGGCCGCTGAGGAATAGATCCCCTTGTCATACTTCGGAGACAACCAAGGGTAAACCTCGTCTTCGCGATCCAGAATTCCATACGTCTGGTTGCTGATGGGATAGGAACTGGCCTCACTCTCCTCGGCCTGGCGGTTGGACACACAGGCCGGGGCTGAAACAACCAGCGCCGCCAATATTAAGATTGCGCGTTTGAAGTTCATTGCCGTCTCCCCGGAACGAGTCACGCCTCCACATTGGAGGCCTCTGCCGAGAACAGCAATTCCCAGGCCAATAACCAACACACCAAAACAACCGGCATTTATTTAAAAACAAGGATTCATCTGTCGAAAATCCCAACACCTTGCGCGAATCCGTGTCAATCCCTTCGACATCTGCACACTGATCAATCACACCCAACCCGAATGCTGAACTTTCCGATTAATCTCGGTAAAAAAGCCAAGATTAATTTGGGCTTTATCTTCAGATTTGTAACGTCGATGATAGACTTGGAACGAAGAAACGAATCACGGAAGCTTATGAACGAAGAAAAAAGGTTTCTCACAATCCAGGAACTCGCTGGCATCGTAGGTGTATCCACTTCGGCACTGCGTGCCTGGGAACGCCGTTATTCCATTTTTTCACCCGAACGAACCCCCGGCGGACATCGACTCTACACCCAGGAAGACCTCAAGTTGTTCTGGTACGTCATGCACCTCCGCGGACAAGGTCAAGATCTCAAGGATATTTCGATCACCGGCAGGGAAGACCTGCTGAAGCAAGCGCAGTCGTTTTTTGAAATTTCGGCACCAAAGGAAAATGGCAATGCAGCCTCCAGCCTGGAAGGTCTTCCAGCGCCTTTTGAAGCCATCCTGTCGGCACTTCGGCGGGATGACATGGAAGAGGCGATTCGCTCCCTGGAGAGGGTCTACGCCCTGTCGAAAAGTGCAATCACGTTCGCAGACAATGCGCTCGACCTCATGGTCAAGGTTGGCGAGTGTTGGCACAGGGGTGAAATCACGGTTGCTGCTGAACACGCCCTCACGGCGCGCCTCAAACACATGCTCCTGGGTTTGTTCTATCTCAACAACCCAGGTGTTGACGAAAGCGAACAACCCATGGCCGTTTGCGCCACCCTGCCTCATGAACTGCATGAGCTGGGTTTGTTGCGGGTGGCACTCTATTTGAAAAAATGGGGATATCGGGTCACATACCTGGGGGCCAACACACCCATCGTTGACCTCGAGGAATATTGCTCCCGCAAACAACCGACCCTGGTTGTCGTCAGCTGCGCGACATCGCTCAACATCACAAACATGCTGCACTCGTTCCAAAAATTGAGCGTGCTTGTTTCGCCTCATTCTCCCGTAATCGTGGGTGGATCAGGCGTCAGTGTGATTGCACAAAACCACCCGGACGTCAGAAACCTCATCATTTTGCAGAAGCTTGCAGACCTTGAAACAATCGCCCGGGTTGCGAATGAAAACCGCAAAGCACCCGCTGCCGAGAGATTCAAGATCCTCAAATCTGAATTGGAAGGTTGAATTCGGAAACCGTCAGGCCTGCCTGAATGCGCGTTCGCCCCAGTCTTACAATATCTCCGTGCAACAACGCCTTTCGTCCGGAAAGCCGCTCCTCATTGAAGAAAGTTCCGTTCGCGGAGCCGAGGTCCTCAACGTAAAGAACACCATCGTCGGCAACATAAATTCTGGCATGCTTTCGTGAAGCCTCTTCATCTTCGGCAACCAGCGGCACGGCTCCTGCCCTGCCAAGAACAATTTCCCCCACAGGAACAACGTGACTTGCAATTCTTCCATCTTTCGATTCGATGGTCAGCCTCAGCTGCACATCTGCAAGACAGAGCTCCAATTCCTTTTCCACCAGCGTGGAAATCGGATTCGAAAACTGACCACTCTCAGCCTGAGAAACCTTGTTGCACCAATTCTTGACCATCAGAAGTGGATCCTGAAATTGCGCCACCATGGGCCATTCGATGATGCGGAAATTCACCTGGCCAATCCTGACAACATCTCCCGCCCGCAGCCGACTCCGATCTGTACGCTGACCATTCAGGAATGTTCCATTGCGACTCGCGTGATCGACAAGAATAAGTTCGCCGGCGATGACTTGTATAGAGCAATGCTTGCTCGATACCTCGGTATCTTCGAACAACAATTCTCCGATGGAACGGCCAATTGTTACTGAATTGTTCACGAGCGGCAGAATCTCTCCCGCCTTTTGACCATCCATGAACTGAAGCGCAAATGGCATAATTCATCCTCAATTTGCTGCAACCGGATGAGTTCACTTGAATCATGTTCCCGCTTGATTATGATGAAAACCACGAATCTCTGCACCCGGCACTGCGTCATGTTTTTAAGCAATCGATGAAGTTTGGTTGAAAAATAGACATCCAAAGGAGCACTTCGCGTGGAACAGGTCACATCTCTTTTCGGACTCCTTACGCTTTCGCTCGGAAATGCTGCACTTGTTGGTTTGGGCCTGATGCCTGAACCTGAATCGGGCAACACCAATCAAGATCTTGCTCTCGCTGCACACAATATTGAACTTCTGGCCATGCTTCAGCAGAAAACCAAGGGAAATCTCAGCCCTGAAGAACAGCATTTGCTTGAGGGACTGCTTTACGACCTGCGGCTCAAGTACATTGAAGGGCAGAAAAAGTCGTGATAACGTCGGCCACATGAATCGTTATGAGGGTCGGCCGCTTCTCAAAGCTGGTCGATTCTTTTTTGCTGAATTGAGCTGAAGGGCATCACAATGACGTCGCCGACTCCCATTCCAATCACTCCTGCGGGCCTTGAAAAAATCAAGGATGAGCTCAAGCGTCTCAAAACAGTGGACCGTCCAGCAATCATCGCTGAAATTGCAGATGCCCGTGCCCTGGGAGATCTCTCGGAAAACGCAGAATACCATTCTGCGCGAGAACGTCAGAGCTTCATCGAAGGCCGCATCATGGAACTCGAGGAAAAGCTGACTCGCCTTCAGGTTATCGAAATCGATCCTGGAACCATCGAAAAAGTTGTATTTGGTGCCTGCGTTCGACTGCGCGACGTTACGGAAGATGCAAAACCAGAGGAAAAGACCTACAAGATCGTCGGAGACCTCGAGGCCGACCTGAAAAACAACGCAATTTCAATTTCGAGTCCTCTCGCTGCCTCGCTCATCAATAAAAAAGTTGGCGAGATTGTCACCGTCAATTTGCCGCGGGGCGAAAAAGAATATGAAATCATGAAAATTTTCGTGGAAGAAGCGGCCCGCGTCTGATTCACATGGCAGAGCTGGAGGTTCAATCTGCTCCCTGGCCAATCAATTCTTCCGTCACCTGGCGGGTAACGCCAAAAGCCAAAAACCAACCTTCGTGTCGAATCGTCGGGAACGTGCTGCTGTCTGTGACAGCTGTGCTGGATGAACCGATGATGTTGTCCGTTCCCAGGCGCCAGCCTAAAATCGCGGAAAGTACATTCCTCCTCTGCAAACCCAAATCAAACTGCGCGCTCAAAGACAGCTGATCCGGCACTGCTCCCGAGTACTCGGCCTGATTTTGCGAAACCTTCCAGTTGAAAAACGGATACCAGGCTGCACCAAACTCACCCAACAACAGCAGACGCGCATCTGATCCCAGATTTTGCACAATTCCACCCAGCAGCGACGGAAGAATCGTGGCAAACTTTGGTTCAAATCCATCACGAGAAGTGCGATCCAGGATGAAATGCGTGGCGGTTCCTAGAGTGAGCCCTGTCCACTGAAAGAACTGGAAGTGATAGCCATACGAAAGTGACGTCAGAAAATTGAACCGTTCCGTGGTCAATGGTTTATCAAGCGCTTTGAGATTGAGCGACCAACGTGATTGCTGCACTCCGGCCGCCACCGTAATATTATGACCAGGCCTGAATGATCCTCTATACTCACCACGAGACGATTGTCCAAATGCAGGGGAAACCATGAAGAAAGTCGACATCACCATCCAGCGTCGCATGCTCTTGTTCCTCTGGTTTCTTGCGTTCGCGATTCCATTTCACCTCTTGGGACTTCATTTTTATTTCTCGTCAAAAGGAGTGCTTTTGTCGAGTGCCATTGCAGCGGGCTTTGGCGGTGGTGTCCTGCGGGCAATGCGCCATCGCCCCGAATGGCATCCCAATTTGACGCTCATTTCACCATTCATCTTTGTCTGCTCGTTTTATTTTCTCTGCCCAAGTCCAACAGGACTGCTCTACGGACTCACCGCAACCATTTTTTGCGTTTGTCTTTGGTCGCAGCAACGCTTGCACGCAGAAACCATTTCAGGAGGTCGTGGCGAGATGAGCGATCTACTTATGGCTGCTGCAAATCCCGCACTTCTGAGCCAATTTGAGAAGCTTTTTGTCCATTGGAGCGTGGCAACTCTCCTGGCTTGCATCCTCTTTGCATTCACTGGTTCACAATGGATGGCGTTTGTTTCCTTGCTGGCGTTTGCAGTGTTCCTTTCATCGGTGGTAAATTTGCGGAACACCAAGGAGTCGAAATGAAAAGCCTGCCCGATGAGCTCAAAAAAATTCAAGAGTCGTTGACCGATGTGGCCCGGATCGGCCAGCAAGAGGTCATCCGGGGAGTCGAGGTTGCCAAACGACAGCTGTCGAGAATGCAGCAACTCAGCCGACGCAAAGACCTTTGCGCAGAACTTGGTCGCTCGTTTTTTGAGTGGCACGAAGACAGCTTGCCCGAAGCCCTGCGGAACGTGATCGGCGAAACCGAGCTTGGCGAGATTATCGCGGAGATTCGAGAAATTGACGAACAACTCAACAAGCTTGATTCCGCCCCATGATTTCCAATCCAAGCCGACGACCCATTTATTTCGGTTTGATGTTGGTCCTGGTGATCTCATTCTGTTTGTTGTTTTTACGCATTGTCATCGGCCCCTTCCTGCTCGCACTTGTCTTGGCATGGCTTTTCAATCCAACAATCGAACGCCTTGAGAAACATGGAGCGAGGCGCACTTTTGTTGTCTGCTTCGTGCTTTCTCTGATCATCACAATGATTTCCATCGCAGTTTGGTACATTTTGCCTCTTGTGATGCACCAACTCGAACAGGTGATAAAGACCCTGCCCAGGGCTCAAAAACACCTTGAATTGAACCTGTTGCCGAATCTGAAAAAAGTCTTGTCTGTCTATATTGGTCCTTCAAAGCAATTGGACAATTTGCAAACCCTGATGGCCAATTACGAGCTCTCGCCAGACCTCATCATTCAAACCCTTTCCTTTTCGCGTATCATCGACAACACAAGAATCCTCGCAGGGTGGGCATTGGCGTTGATTCTGTCGCCGGTATTTGCATTCTTTCTGATGCGTGATTTCCGCAGGCTTGTTCAAAAATCGGTCTACCTGATCCCTCCCGACCTGCGTCATAGCGCCCGGATTTTCACATTGCAGGTTGACCGCACGCTGCGTGCAGTCGTCCGAGGCCAGTTGTTGGTCGTGTCATTGTTGTCAACCCTCTATGCAACCGCTTTTGCACTTGCCGGTTTGCCCGGAGGCGTTGCTGTTGGAGTTCTTACGGGAGTCGCAAGAATCATTCCCTATTTGGACATCGTCGTTGGCAGCTTGCTCTCTTTTTTGATTATTATCGCCAACGATTCTCCCGCCGCGGTGGTGTTTGGCGTGTTGGCATGCTTTGCAGTGATTCAACTCCTCGACGCGCTGTTTCTGACTCCAAAAATCATGGGCCAATTTTCAGGTCTCCATCCCTTTATCATCATCGTCGCCGTTCTGTGTTTTGGCGACTGGTTTGGAGTTTATGGGGTCATACTCGCCATCCCACTGGCGGCTTTCGGCAGGGTGGCGCTGCTTCACCTGCTTGACGCATATCGAAATTCGCAGTTTTATCGTGGCTTGCAGGGAATCGAGAACCCTGTGGAGTTGGGTTTGAGGAATGACGTTTGACTGAAGCGCTGCCCACGACGTGGAATAAAATATTTCTGCTCTACTCCGAAGCCTCTTGGGATTCCCTCTATCGGTTTTCACTCAGTCTTTGTAAAAACGATTCCGAAGCCGAAGACCTGACCCAACAAACATTGCTCAAGGCGCTTCAGTCGCTGCCTTCCTTTTTTCTTGTGAATTATTCAGCAAAATCGGAGGCAGAAGCCTTCGCAGTTGCAGGTCGCCAAGGCGAAAAAGAACTGCAGACCCACCTGCTGCATTGGATGTTGAAAATTTGCAAGAACACATTCCTCGATGAACGGAGTCGTGCCAGCCGACGATACACACACACTTCCCTCGAAGACTGGGGTGAAGAAAATGCAGACGAACATCGGACAGCTCATGCTTCCCCTGAAAACAACACCGACTCCGCGCCTTCCAGCTTGGCAGCCTCGGAAAAATTGTTTTTTGAGCAGGCTCTGGATGATGATTGGAAATCCCGATTCGAGGAACTCAACCCTAGGCAACGAACAATTCTCTTCCTTGCGGCGGAAGATTATAGTTACAAAGAAATCGCACAGTTACTGGAAATTCCGATAGGCACCGTCATGAGCACCCTCAGTCGCGCCATAGTGAAGCTGAAAAAATAAGCAGACAATTGATTCTGATGGAATAAACGGATGGCTTGCTCCGTACTCTATGTAGTGGACAATGGAGCTTCCCATGACCAAGAACGATAAAAACCAAATTCAAAAACAGCCTTGGCAGGCCCAAGTTCTTGGTTATTTTACAGAAAAAAAACTACCTTCAGCAACCCGCGAATCGTTCAAATCAATGATTCTCGAAACGCCCGTTGTTGAGACCGCTCTCCAAACAAGCATAACAACAAGTCATCAAAGCAGTAAATGGACAACCACCCTGATGAGCTCTGCTGTAAGCGCTGTTTTGGCTGCGTCCATCACGCTCATGGTGGTTAAAAACTCCGCAGATGAACAGCCTGACCCCATCGCGGAGTTGGCTCAGTTGCAAGGTCCCAAGATGTATCCTCCAGACTTTGATCTGGAGGGCGACTCCAAAGCAATGCAGGACATCGTTTACGAACTTTTTTCAGACAAGGACTTTTTTGTCTCAAAGCTGCCGGCGCAAGTTCTTGCGGAGTACAAGCCAAGTGAAGGCCGATTCTTCTCGTGGGATGGAGAACCAGCAGTCAGCATTCAAATGAACAAAGACTCCAACAACAACTCCACCCTATCCAAATTGGGTGCAGATCCCGCCACATTGTTTATCGTGAAGCTCTCCGAGCGCTCTCAGCGGAAATTCCCAAAGGAAAAAGTCACCCGCAAAGTCGCTGGCCAGGCTGGAAAAATGCACAAGGTCAAAGTGTGGCGCGAAGGTAAATTTGGCTATGCCATGGTCCAATCCGTCGCAGTCACCGACACAACCCCCTGAATCGGGAAAAAAAAAAGACATTTGGCCATGAAATGTTGAATCACTCCTGATTCAAGTGCGCTTGTACTTGCTGAAGTCTGCCAACATATGGACTTGTCCCAAAAGTGTTCGGCGGAAGTCCTGCAAATCCAGACTTTCATTTTCCGAATGAGCGTTTGTGTAAGGGTCCTCGACTCCCACCAGAATGGCAGGAATACCGCCAAGCTCCTCCGACAAGGGCTGAACAAACGGAATGCTTGCACCGCAGCCGATAAATTGTGTGCTGCGACCGTATCCCTTTTCCAATGATCGAGCAGCAATCTGGTAGGCAGGTTCGTTCAAATCATTCACACACCACCAATTGCTTGCCGACTGGGGAACCAACTTCAAATTGAAACCCGTCGGAGCGTGTTTGCGAAAATGCGACTCGAGCGCAGCGAGAACTTTTTCCGGCTTCATATCGGGAACGATTCGAATCGAGACACGAGCCCAGGCACCATCCTGAATCACATTGCTCACAAGCTTTCTGCTTCCGCTCTGAATTGCGTTCACACTCAGTGAAGGAGTGCGCCACAACGCCTCGGCAAAAGAAGTTTCGGGAACAACAAACGGCAAACCATTCAACAGACCAGTTGCTCGCCGGGCGAGATTTTCCATGCGCAACGACTCGAAGCCAAGACGCTCCGAATTAGAAAGCGGACGAACATCTTCGTAGATGCCATCAACCGCCATTCGCCCTTCGCCGTCGGTCAAAGTGCCCAACAATTTGCTCAAAGCCAGAACGGGATCAGGAAGAATTCCTCCCCAAAGCCCCGAGTGGACCGGATGAGTCAGTGATTCAAGTTCAACATCAAGCGCAACAAGTCCGCGCAAAGCTGTGGTCACACTTGGAATACCCGAATCAATATTCGCACAGTCGGTGAGGATCATCGCATCCGCACTCAACGCGTGACGATAACGGCGCACAAATTCAGCGAGGTGCTGACTTCCTGTTTCTTCTTCACCTTCAATCAAAACTTTCACGTTGACCGGAAGTTCACCACTGGTTTTCAGAAACGACGCAATAGCCGCGATATGAGCAAGAATGCCGGCTTTGTCGTCGGCTGTTCCACGACCGTACAATCGACCCTGAGAAACCGTGGGCGCAAACGGCTGGGATTTCCACTTTTCATCGCGCCCCGGCGGCTGAACATCATGGTGAGCGTAAAGGAGCAATGTCGGGGCATCCTTTTTATGAACCCATTCCGCGTAAACATAAGGGTGCACATCACCAAAAGAGAGCAGTTCAACCTTTTCAAGGCCTGCACGGCGCAAGGCTTCGGCGGTGGCCTCGCCACTCAGCTTAAGTTGAGTGGGATCAAAACCATCCAGGCTGACGCTTGGAATCTTGACCAGGGTTTCCAATTCCGACAGCCATTGGGACATGTTTTTTTCGCAGTAGTCCAAGGCTTTCTGGGTTTCATCGCTTGGTGCAACCACGTACAGCGGTTCACCCTTTTCATTTTTGCAGCCACACGCAGGACCATGACGGTGCGAAGAATTCATGAAGATCGACCTCATTTTTATTGGCGAACAATTTCCCAGGCAGCGTTGACCAGCTGGATGGCATCCCGAGCGATGCTTCTGTTGTGATCCGGATGACAGACTTTCACCATTTCAAGGTACTTTTGTCGTTTTTCTGAAGTCGTCATTCCGAGCTCAATTCCCAAAAGCTGGCGCGCCCATTCGACGCTTCCCTCAGTCCAATAGGACGCCCTCTGTCGTCGCGACTCAAAATCCGGAAGCTCTGCATGCGGTGTTGAGGTTTGTTCATCTTCCACCTCAAAATCAGAACGCTCTCCTTTGGCCCTGGTGATGCGCGAACGCAAATCCCTCAGAATGGCTTCTCGCTGCTCGAGACGCGCTTTCTTTTCCTGTTTTTCGGAATTGGATTTGACTCGTGCACGCCAATAGTTTTGACCTTCGGCTTCGGCCTCATGTCGCTTTTGGCTGGAGTCGGAGACTTCATTTTCAGGAATGGGAACACTACGGGCCAGCAATGATTTGATGGTCTCGGCAATCGCCGCCAACGCAACACGATTTTCAGGGTCGGCCAACGCGGCCGAATTCAAAGCCGTGATTGCCTTCAAACAGTTGGCAATTGCCATGCGTGCGTCCGGGGTGTCTCCAGACAGGTTCGATGTCTCGACGACCATAAAAACAGCCTCCACCCAAAGTCGTACTCCCTGGATGAAGGCCATGCAAGGCGAGAGCAAAACGTCAGGCTTAATCCACTAAGCCAGCCTGGCGTCCAGCACTCTTGAAACGGGTGAACAGGTTGAGCTGATTTTCTGGACGCTTGTAGGTCCGTGCATCCTTGCCCACGACATCAAAGCCATCGTAAGGCAACAGGCTGACAGGCTGCATTTGAACGCCTGCGGTGTTGACGGTGAAGCCGTTGGCCGAGCCGGAACCGCTGAGTGTGTTCAGGTCTGTTGCAACGAAAATGCCACCGGGTGCAACCATTTGTCCATTGTTCATCTTTGGACCAAAGAACGAAACCACACCAATGTTCTTCTTGCTTTTGTCCTGAAGAGTTTGCGAAATGGCAAGACCTTCGGGGAAACGGCTGTCAACAAAGTTCAATTCAAGAGCAACACCGACGTATCGTTTGGCTGCCGTGGTGCCGAGGTAGAGCTTGGTGTTGAGCTTGCTGTCGCGTTTGAGCATGACCGAATACATGTCAGTGCTGATGAACGACGGCAAAGTCACGCCGTTTGGAAGGCTTGTAGTCCGACCAACCGAAAGTTCCTTGTCCAGGAAGGCTGAAAAGTCGATGTCGGTTGCAATCTGGAATCCATGCTGGGAATTTGCAGGAATCAGGCGCACCCAACCCATGTTCTTGATTGGAATTGCAACTTCCATGTTGAGCGCGATTTCGGTGTTGAACTCGGTCAACAAGCTGGCCTTGCGCTCTTCAAGATTGAAGCTGAAATTTTTCACAATCTGACTGACAGATGCACCACAGGCGACAGCCAGCACACCCGCCAGAGTGACCACCGGAAATACGCGGCGAAATGAATCTAGGGTCTGTTTCATGGCAATTCTTCCTCTAATGAAGCCATTTTCGCGAGCAGGAACCCCTTCCGTACTCACACCGGGGTTATCGGCGGGTGTTTTCAGGAACTGAGAAAAATCTTCACCATGGTTTGACGCAGGCCTTCATAATTCACATGCAAGCCTCTATTATAATTTGACCTTGAAGGATGAAATGGAATTTGATTTAAAAAACAATCAAAACCCGAAGTGAGGACAGCTGCATGGAAAACGACTCTCAGCAAGCTTTGCTGGTCCTCGAATTCATCAGTTATTCCGAAACGATTTTGAGAATTTGCCTCGTACTTTTCTTTGGCCTGGCAATGATTCTTGACGCTGCGGCAATTTATTGGCGTGACAAGGAAAGTCGTTGGACGGACGTCGCCAGACGAGCCGCCAGAGGTTTCTTTTTGTTTGCCGTGTTTTTGAGCGCAGGACATTTCACGCTCTTGTTGATCTCACCGAGCAGCCGAATCTTGACCATTATCCTCTCTGGTCTTGCCAGCTTTATTGCCATCATCGCCTTGCTGCTTGAACGCGACAAACACGAACTCAGACCCCTCAAATTCTTGATGGGTTCGATCATCTGGGCGCTCACGGTGGCATCTCCCTTCTTCAACGAAACATCTTCTGCCCCATTGCATTCGCTCCCTGGCCTGTCTTTGCTGCACATTGCAACCGCAATTTCGGGTGAGGCCCTGTGCATGGTCGCGTTTTCAAGCTCTTTGCTTTACTTGTGGGACTACAGCAGGCTCAAATCCCGTCTCCTGGAGCGCAGGCCTTTCATGCCCAGCCTGGAGAGTCTCGACAAGATTGTTGGCCGGAGCTCCCTGGTGGGATTTCTGCTCATCAGCACAAGCCTGGCGACAGGCGTGATGTTGATTGTCGATATTCGCCTGAGAAACCATCTGTCGACCCTCAAGGTGATTTGGGCTTTTGCGGTCTGGGGATGGTACCTCCTTGCGCTCGTTGGCCGGAGTTACTGGGGATGGACTGGTCGACGAGGTGCACATCTTTCGATTTGGGGAACCCTGCTGTTGGGACTGACTCTGTTTGGAACCATCTGGAATATTTCCGGCCAAGGACGCTGACAGGTGCGAACACATGAATAAGAAATTATCCAAAGTTCTCATACTGCATACCGGCGGAACGTTTGCCATGACGCTCGATCCGAAGTTGCAGGCATCAAGACAAGAAACTTCTTTCCTCGATTCACTCTTGAGCCGTGTCCCCGAAATTCAACAGCTTGCCGATATCGAGATGGAAATTGTCAGCAACATCGACTCCTCAGATGTTGATTCAGAACTCTGGAAAAAACTCGCAACTGCAATTCACGATCATTGGGACCGTTTCGACGGCTGCGTTATTGTCCATGGAACCGACACAATGGCATATACAGCCAGCGCACTTTCATTCATGCTCGCCGGCCTCACCAAACCGGTTGTTCTGACAGGCTCGCAACGCCCTCTGGCCGAACTGCGCACCGACGCGCGTGCCAACATTGTCGATGCCGTCGAGTTGGCAACAACAGGTCATCCGGAAATCATGGTTTGTTTCGACAGCGTGGTTTATCGGGGTTCACGGGTAACCAAACGCAGCAGCGAACATTTGCATGCCTTTGCTGCACAGCACTCGTCACCATTGGGCCATTTCGGCGTTCACTTCAACGTCAACAAAAGTCTCATGAAACCTGCAGTCGCCAGAGCCCAGCGTCACAAGCCGTCTTTGGATTTGCGCGTCAATCCATCCATCTGCGTCCTCGATGTCATCCCGGGCACGAGTCTGCCACCACAAATGATTCAAACCCTTGTTGAAAATCACAAGGGAATCATCGTGCGGGGGTTTGGCGTCGGCAATCTCCCACTCGACAATCGCTGCTGGCTTGATCTCGCAGAATCGGCAACGGCGAACGAAATCCCTCTGGTCATTGCATCGCAATGTCAAACTGGAAGCATCGATTTGCAGAGCTATGAAAATGGTCGGGCATTTGCTCAACGAGGAGCCATGTCGGGCCACAACATGGGACTCGAATGCCTGAGCCTGAAATTGATGATCATGCTCGGTCGGAAGATTCCCTTTTCGCAAAGGCATGAATTTTTTGAAACACCCTTGTGCGGGGAATGCGGTGAGGCTGGTCCAGGATGACGACAAGCCCTCTCTCACCACATTCCGAACAATCCCTGTTCAAGGGAACCATGTTATACAGCGGTGCCCATTATTCACTGTGTCCGGTCGAGATTCGCGAGATCTGGGCGCAAGGTTACGCACTGCCTGATGGTCCAGCTTCATTGCGACAGAAAATTGCCGAGGCAATGAACAATCCAGGATTTGAAATGGTTGTCATCTCGACCTGCAACCGCTTTGACTTGTGCCTTTTCGGCCAAGTTCGAAAAGAAGCCGTGATGCAGGTTTTTGTTTCGTTCGCACAATGGACGATCTCACGTATTCCAGCACTTCAGTCAGCGACTTCAAAACACCAAAGCTGGATGAAGGACATCGAAAAATGGCTGCGGGTTCTGGCTGATGAACAAGCCCTTCATCATCTGTTTCGGGTGGGTGCCAGCCTGGACTCACTTGTACTTGGCGAGCCACATATTCTGGGTCAGTTGAAAGATGCTTTTCAGCTTGCAATGTCTGGTGGGCAATGCCAACAGGAGGCAACCCTTGCGTTCAATCGGGCATTTCAGGTTGCAAAACGAGTCCGCTCGGAAACAGATCTTGGAAAAAGCGGAGTCAGCATTGGTCACGCTGCCGTTGAAATTGTCCGCCGAGTCTTCGACAAGCTTGCCAACCACTCTTGTCTGATACTGGGCGCAGGCGAAATGGCTAAAATCACTGCACAGCACCTTCATGCCTGCGGTGCGGGCAGCATAACGATCGCAAACAGGACTCTTGCGAAAGCCCAGCAGTTGGCAGCTGGCATTGCCAATGCGAAGACGATGAGCTTCAGTGAAGGACTGGACAAACTGGGTGAATTTGATGTCGTCATCACCGCAACTTCAGCTCAGGAATACATCGTCAGGAAAGAGATTCATTCCGACAAGCTCAACAAGCGACGCTCAGGCACCCCAGGTGTACTTGTGGATATCAGTGTTCCAAGAAACATCGATCCCGAACTGGGCAAACTCAAGAACATCTTTGTCTTTGATGTGGACGACCTCGACAAAGTGATGGAGTCCAGCCGCAAGGCTCGTCAACAGGCAGCACAGGAAGCCGAATCCATCATTCTGTCCGAATTGTCCGAATTCATTTCCCATCGCAGGCAGCGGGAAAATCTGACCTTCGTTGGCCAATTTCACGTCTTGGTCAAGGAAATTGTCCAAAAGGAAATCATCAAGAGCCTGAAAACGAGCCAGGGCATGACCGAAGAACAAATACAGATCACTGCCGAAGCTGTTGCGAAGAAGCTCGTGGCCCATCCCGCAAGCCTTGCACGAACGGATGCCAGACTGGAAGCAGACAAGGACTCCGTGGGAGAAATCATGCAATACCTGTTCAATCTTGATAAAAAGACAAGAGGTCTTTCGTGACTCAAAAAAGAAAAATAACAATTGCGACAAGACGAAGTCCCTTGGCACTCTGGCAGGCCAACACCGTGAAGTCCTTGCTTGAACAACGAGGATATCCTGTTGAATTGAACCTGGTGGTCACGAGTGGCGACAAGATGCAACGCGGGGCGCTGGCAGAAGTCTCACTCGACGATCCGAATCTTCCCGCACACCTGAAAACGGGAAAGGGTCTTTTCGTCAAGGAAGTGCAGGAAGAAATCCTTTCGGGGCGGGCGGATCTCGCCGTGCACAGCATGAAGGATCTGCCGGTGGAAACAACCGATGGCCTCTGCATAGCAACGGTGCTGCCGCGAGCCAATCCAGCAGACGTCATCATTTTTTCTCCACAGCTTCTTTCGCTCGTTCAGGCCAGGACAAAAACGTCCGGCAATCTTGACGGGCACGTGGATGCAATCCTGGATGGACTGCGTTCGATCTCCTGGCAATCGGCAGCTTCCATCGGCACCACCAGTGCAAGGCGCCAACATTTTTTGAAAACCCATTTTGCTCCTGCATCCCTGCCCCTCGTTGTTCTCCGCGGCAACGTCGACACACGGCTGGCGAGGGTGGCAAACAATGAATTTTCATTCATCATGCTGGCCCGTGCTGGAATCGACAGATTGGAACTCTTTCAGCCTGGCTTCATGATGACTCTCCCACCCACTCTTTCAATTCCTGCACCCGCACAGGGAATCGTCGCCATTGAGTGCAGGGAAAACGATCTCGAACTCCACGCAAGCCTTGCGAAAGTCGGCAATGCCCGAGCATCCCTGCAAGCCGCCTGCGAACGCACCGCGTTGTGGCTCACCGGTGGCAACTGCCACACAGCCCTTGCTGCGTATTTTGATGGAACCATTCTCAGAACCTGGGCAGCAAAGGACTCAGAGCAAAAAAACCTCGACTTTTCTTTTTCCCACGAAGAAATCGGGAATCTCGAATTGAAGGCCAATTCGCTCAACCACACGGATCTTTTCAAGGCCCTGCTGAAGAGCCCGACTGCCGAACGCATGCATGCCGAATTCATCTCCCGGGAATTTCAACACCTGATGCCTCTGCGGGACCCTTCAAGATTGACTTGATTTGGAGCTTGTCATGCTGGCTGTTCGTTGTGGAATATCGCTTGAGCAATTGACGAATCAACGCGGTCTTTTTTGGCCAGTGCTGAATGCGATCCGCAACGTCTCCTTCACCCGTGATGACTTTATCGCCGCGCTCTCGGATGACTGCAAAATCCATGTTTTTGCAAGCACCGCTGCAGCAAAACTCTTCGAGCACGAGCTGTCGCTCGCTGAACCGCACATCAAAACGAGCCTGCTGAAAAATCATCAAATCGCCTGCGGCGTTGGACCAGCAACAGATCAAGCAGCGCGATCACTGATCGAATCGAGTGCGGTCGGCAGCTGGTCGGTTCCGGAGATGGCAAATAACGGCGAACGCCTGAATGGACTCGCATGGACTCTCTCGCGGCTCGAAGCTCTCGGGCTGATTCCTCGCACTTCACTCCACCTCTGGACCAAAAAAAATTCAACTTCGGAAAAAATTCTCGACGAATTCAGAAACGCACGGCAGTGGAGGTCATGGGAAGTCCGGACTCATGAAATATATGAACTTTCAAGCAACCCGGATTCGTTGCCCGAAGTGATCCGTGAGAAGATCGCGACTGGAGAGCAGGTTTGTTTTGGAGTGAAATCGGCCGAGGTTCTGGATGCAACCCTTGAGCGACTCATGCGGAGTTTCAATGTGAAGAGTCCAGCGAACCTGGATCACTCTATTCATTTCAGCGTCTGGGAGAAAGGCGCACAAAACAGGGCGTGGCAATTGAATTTGCAAGCCCGCCTGGTCCCCTGGTCGGAATTTGAGGCCTTGCAATGAGGAAGCGAGCCTTGATGACAAAAATCAACCTGATAAAAACCTTTGTTTTCGCAAGCACGGCGCTGCCATTTACAACCGGATTTGCAATGGACTGGCTGTTCCGCTCGGGGGGAATGTTTGCCGCCGAGGGAGGTCTGCTCACAGGTTCGAAAATTCCAATCAACTCGACGAGTCAAAAAGAATATGATGATGAGTCAGCGAAATCCGGACTGAGCAAAGCTGCGATCGAAAAGATAAAGACATCAAAACTCTATGGACTCGAGGGATTCGCAACCGGCACAGCAGTGTTGGGATACGAAGGCTATTCCAACAACCTTGAGTGGCAAAGCTCGCTGGATCTGAAAGCCTCCGCGGGAGCAGGCAATTCCAGCGGCCAGTTCTTCAGCCCGGCATTTGATCCTGTTTTTCCCCTTCAGGGACGGGGCGGACGCAATTCCGGATGGTTGGCGGGTGGCGAGTGGAATCTCAACTGGTTGCCGCTCAACAGCTTGTCGCTTCACACAAAAGCAGGTTTTTTCAATGGTGCTGATTTGTTCAAGCAATCATTTTCAAGGTTTTTGATTGAACCCGATTTGGAATTCAAGACAGGCGGAATAACGATCAACCCCGGTTTTTCCTGGCAACGGATCCTGAGCCTCGATGCTCTGCCTGCGGCAGATGTCAGCGCTTGGTCAATCGATTTGGAGTGGGTCATCAATCGAACAATCCGACTTCAAAACCCCAAAGGGTACCCGCTCATGAAAGTGTGGCGCTCTTCGGCACTCGGCTCTCCACTTTTGGTGACAGCCCTGGAGAATGAAGGACGATTTTTTGAAATAAATCTCACGCCTCGTATCAATCTCTCCGGAGGACTTTCGTTCGCATCCCATTTCAGGAGTGTTTCGGGCAGTGAACAATCGTATATTGCTCCTTCACTCGCTACCGAACTCAATCGCAGAGGTCGTCAACAGAACGATTGGAGACCTCCGGCTGCGTCGGCGGATTTCTCGAGTCAAAAAATCGAATGGAGAAACAGTCTCAACCAAAAAATCGCGACCAACTGGAACATTTACGGAACCGTGTTGTACACCAACCAATCGAGCTCATTCACCCAATCTCCAAATTCGAATCTACGCTACAGCGACCTGATCGACTCCGCGAGGGAGTCGTCGTTCCGATATTTTTTCGGTAGCGAATTTCTCCTCTGATCTGATTTCGTGGTAGTCTTTGAACAAACCCACGAGGCAAATAAAATGAAACACTCAGAGCTTCTCTGGATCCAGAACATGGCTCGGCTCGCATGCGGTCAATCTCCGGCCAATCAGCAACCCACTGAAATACTCAATCAAGCCATTGCGTTCTTTCTTGAGGACCTCACAGCCATCCTTCATGGCCACGTCAACTATTTCAATGACCTGGTGATGCAGTGCGACAGACCCGAACTTTCAGTCAGGATTTTTCGCCTGGGCGTCCCGCGCAGCGGATTGATGCTTCTCCGTGGCAAGGAAAAGCTGGTGGTGCAGAACGATGGTTTCCGGCTGCGCATCCGAATCGTCCAGGTTCATGCATACCAAGAGCAGAGCGTGGACGCTTTCGACGTGGACGCCATCCTCAATCCAGACCATTCAGTGACCTGGATCGCATCCCACGACCGTCAGAGGGTGAACCCCCTGCTGCTGGTCCAGGAGTACCTGGGCAGGTTCATGGGCCATGGTGCACAGGCATTTTTGCGTCCCAAAGCAGCGGGAGCCAGGCAATCGGGGGCAAATCCCTTGGAATTACAGCCCTGACTCTTACGGAGTTGTTGAATTCACACTCCGCTCTGATATGGTCCGGTGGTTTCTAGACCACCGGACCATTTCTTTTCTGGAGCACGACATGGAAAAGGTCGCTGTCAAATCCGACGGGCTTTCGCTTGCCAAGGGCAAACTGACGTTGTCAGGCGACGAAATCATTTCCGATTATCGGGTCGGCTATCGCAGCCGCCTTGCAAGCCTGACGGGCCGCAAGGAAGTCCTCACCGGAAAAGCAAAATTCGGAATCTTCGGGGACGGCAAGGAAGTCCCCCAGCTCGCAATGGCAAAGGCGTTTCGCGAAGGTGATATTCGAAGTGGATATTACCGTGACCAGACGTTCATGATGGCCGCAGGGCTTCTCTCCGTGAGGGAGTTCTTTTCTCAGCTCTACGCCGACACCAACGTCGACCACGAACCCTCCTCCGCTGGCCGGCAGATGAATTGCCACTTTGGAACCAGAATG
The DNA here is from genome assembly GCA_049423385.1 of Silvanigrellaceae bacterium. Taxonomy (GTDB): domain Bacteria; phylum Bdellovibrionota_B; class Oligoflexia; order Silvanigrellales; family Silvanigrellaceae; genus RFOM01. The sequence continues at coordinate 42,865 of JBMSQQ010000007.1, forward strand.
CTCGACAGCAACGGAAAGTGGTTGCCAATTGTTGAACGCAAGCAATCCTCTTCGGATATTTCACCCACGGCTGGTCAAATGTCCCGTTTGTTGGGATTGGCCTATGCATCCAAGCTCTATCGAAAGGAGCCGGCACTCAACAACGCCGGTGGTGGTTTCAGCCGAAATGGCAATGAAGTTGCCTTTGGAACAATTGGTGATGCCAGCACCAGCGAAGGCATCTTCTGGGAAACCCTGAATGCCGCTGGTGTTCTGCAGGTCCCTCTGGTCATGTCGGTTTGGGATGATGGCTACGGTATTTCCGTTCCACGAGAACACCAGACGACCAAGGGATCCATTTCCGAGGCTCTTGCCGGATTTCAATCACGCGGAACCGCAAAAGGCTTCGACCTTCATGTTGTTGCGGGATGGGACTATCCGGCGCTCGTTGAAGCTTATTTCAACGGAGTCGAAAAGACCCGCCGGGATCACACTCCATCACTCTTCCACATCGTTGAACTCACCCAGCCACAAGGTCATTCGACGAGCGGAAGTCATGAGCGCTACAAATCCAAGGAACGCCTCGCCTGGGAAGAAGATCACGACTGCCTCCGGCGAATGCGGCGGTGGATGATTGAACAGCGCTTCACAACCGAAACCGAACTCGATGCGATGGAAAATGAAGACCGGGTGCTGGTGGAAAATGCGCGCAAGGAGGCTTGGGATCTGTATCAGGCCCCTTTGCGGGAGGAGCGCACTGCGGCCCTGACAAGACTAGATGCCGTTGTGCAAACAGGTCTACCTGCTTCAACAAAGGTATCCCGCTGCGCAGAAGAACTTCGCTCCGGAGTTTCCCTCAACAGAAGAACGATTCACAGTTGCCTGCGCAAGGCCGCAATTGCCCTGCGTGGAGAAAACCATCCCGAAGCACTTGCGCTCGTTCAGTTTTCAAACGCGTACATGGCAACAAACAGGCAACGATACGGGTCTCATCTCTACAGTGAATCCAAAGAGAATCCTGAACTCGTGGAAGGGGTGCCGGCAGCCTATTCCGATGCATCAGAGTCTGTTGACGGGCGGGTCGTGCTGCTAAAACTTTTTGATCACTTTTTCCGGACCAATCCGAAATTTTTTGCGCTCGGTGAGGACGTTGGCAAATTGGGCGACGTGAACCTGGTGTTTGAAGGACTGAATGCAAAATACGGCGATTTGCGAGTCACCGACACTGGCATCCGGGAAGCAACCATTCTTGGCCAGGGCATTGGCTGTGCCCTGCGTGGATTGCGGCCATTGGTTGATATCCAGTATCTCGATTACCTTCTTTATGCCCTCCAGGTAATGTCGGATGACCTTGCAACCCTCCATTTCCGCACCGCGGGTGGACAAAAATCTCCAGTCATCATCAGAACCAAAGGACACAGGCTGGAGGGCATCTGGCACACAGGTTCACCCATTGGCATGATTCTGAGTGCGATACGCGGCATGTATGTTTGCGTTCCTCGCAACATGACCCAGGCCGCCGGCATGTACAACACCCTCTTTGCCAGCGACAATCCTGCTCTGGTCATTGAGGTGCTGAATGGCTATCGATTGAAGGAAAAAGTTCCCGACAATCTCACGGAATTCAAGGTTGCATTGGGAAGACCGGAAGTTCTCCAGGAAGGCAGCCACATCACGGTCGTGACCTATGGTGCATGTGTCCGCGTGGCTCAGGAAGCTGCTGCAGAACTTGCAGAACACGGTGTCAGCCTCGAGATTATCGACGTGCAAACCTTGATTCCATTCGACACACAAAAGATCATCACGGAATCACTACAGAAAACCAATATGGTGATTTTTCTGGATGAAGACGTTCCAGGCGGAGCAAGTGCGTATATGCTCCAGCAAGTCCTCGAGGGGCAAGGCGGATACGAGTGGCTTGACGCACCGCCAAGAACCCTCACAGCTCTTGCGAGTCGATCGCCCTATGCATCCGATGGCGATTACTACTGCAAGCCCAGTGCCGAGGACCTTGTGGAATTGTCCCTCGAAATGATGCGCGAAAGGTTCGGCCGCAGCTTTTCGAAGTAAAGCTCTGCGGGAGTACCGATGAAAACATTTTCAATAGCGACTTCAGTGCTGGTGGCGGGGGCGATTTCAATCTCCGCCACAGCGCAACAGGACGAAGATGCTTCAGCCAGCAAACTGGTGCTGCAGATTTCAAACATGCGCAATCAGATTGGGCAGATCTGCATCAGCATTTTTTCAGATGAAAACGGGTTTCCGACAGAAGGCAACAAAGCGATTTATTCGAAATGTCTTGCGAACGTCGAGACTACCGGATCGAAAGATGTCGAAATTGCTTTGCTTCCACCTGGAAATTACGCACTCGCCATGTTTCATGATGAGAACTCCGACAAGCAACTCAACACGGGGAGTTTTGGCATTCCCCTCGAAGGCTTTGGATTCTCAAACAATCCGCGGATTCTTTTTTCTGCGCCGAGTTTTTCCGAGTGCAGCTTTGCAATCAACGACGCAAAGCAAACCACGATTCAAATCAAGGTGAACCACTTCCTCTGAGATCACGAATCAAAAAATTCATCAGCATGATGCACTCCCATCCCATGGATTGCTGCCATGGCGCGTATTCCAGATGACGTTCAAAGCTCCACTCGGTGCGCGATGAAGGTCTGCTCACCGGACACCAGGCCAGCGTTTTGTCGATCACTTCAGGGCGCGCTCCCAGGAACAGATATGCAAAAAATGGGTTTTTAGGCTGACGCATATTCAAGGTTCGACTGATTGAAGCCAATGCTGAACTTTTTTGGCCCATCGAACGACGGATCTGGGCGTTCACACCCGCCACATGCATTTCGACTCCTGTCGGCAAAAACTGCGCGAGGACGAGCGTTAAAACAGAATCCTCAACAACCGCGCTTTTCATTTTTTGATTGGGAGCCAGACCCAAATACTGCCAGACGTCATGAAAGAGCATCCAAAGTCCCATATTGAATTCACAACGATCATCCGTGCTCTCGCGACAAAACCTGTCTTCATTTTTTTCAATCCACGACATCCAGCGGATGGCAAATTCGACATCCTTGGTTGCAACCAGATAGGCCAAAACTCCAAGTGCCATCTCGCGCGAGAAGCTGTTCACCGCATCCGAAGGCAGGCGATATTCAGCTCTCCAGACGCGACCATCCGCACCTTGCGAGCGCCTGAGCGCCTCACAACTGAGTTCGTCGCCGGAAAGGCACAGCAATCCGTTGAACAGTGCAGATTCACCAACATCACAACGTTCCTTGGCAACCGATCGACCGCAGCGCAAAACCCAACTTCCAATCCGGTCGCGGCGGACAAGAAGTTGATTGAATTGTCCCGGATTGGCGAATCCAGCGGTTTCGAAACCCAAGCTGCCGATTTCGTGCGGTCTGACCTTGCAACCAAAGGTGTTGATTAGAAAAAAAAGTACTGCAGCCCAAATTCCAGCTCTTTTCAAACAACCAAATCTGCTGCAAAACCTTGCTCTTGAAAGGCCATAAACCATTCATCCCCTCCATTTGTCCCGGTCGGCAGAGGTTTTGCGAATCTTGACTTGCAGGCAGAATCACTTGCCTGGGATCGCATGGGTTGGTAGGCGATCTTCTTGAACAATGCAGGAGGGATGACGTGAACAAAGACGAAGTCAAAGGACGAATTCTCGAGGGATTTCCGGGGGCAGAGGTCGTTGTCAATGAATTCAGTGGCGGAAACGACCATTATGCAGTCCTGGTGGTATCCGACTTGTTTGCGGGCAAGAAGCTGTTGGCAAGACATCGGGCGGTGCTTGACCTTTTCCAGACAGAAATTTCCAGTGGAGAAGTCCATGCCCTGACAATGAAACTGCACACCAAAAACGAATGGGAAGTGGAAAAACCCAAACAAATGATGTTCAGCTGAAACAACAAAAGGAGAATGAAATGAACCAGGAATGGAAACAAAAAATCGACGAAGACACAAAAAACAACAAAGTTGTCGTGTACATGCGTGGAACTCCCAACCAACCTCGCTGTGGTTTCTCGGCCCGGGTTGTGCGCGTTTTCAACGAGCTCAACATTCCCTACAAAACCGAAGATATGGATTCGGACCCTGAACTTTGGAAAACATTGGCAGCCATCAACAACTGGCCTACCTCACCGCAAATCTATATCAACGGCGAGTTTGTCGGTGGATGCGATATCGTGACTGAAATGTACCGCAGCGGCGAACTCCAAAAAGAACTTGGAATCGGCTGATTTTAAAGGACTTCCTTGACCCTCAAGAGTCCTTCTTCGAATTTTCCGAAGCTTTCCGGGTCATTCCCTCAACTCACCTCTCTCCAGTTCCGATACGATGGACTGGAGAGAAACATGATGAAAAATCTATTTACTTTTCTGCTGGGAGCTGGGCTTCTCCTCGGATGCTCGACAAAGAGCGGCAGCTCGGCTGCGACACTTTGTACCCAGGCCAGTACTTCCAAGCAATCGAACCTCACATCCAGTGACCCGTCACTGGGTCTTACAACTTCCGCTTCCCAGTTTGAAAGCGCGAGTGTTGGAATTGGATTTCTCGACATCACGACGATGGTATCAGGAACCCCGCGGACGATTCGTTGCACCGTGAATATTCATCCGGCCTTCGACGCCGAAAGCAAGTTCATTTTGTGGACAGCTGGACATTGTGCATTTGACCCGCGAAAGACCGAGTTTCAAACTGCCGTATACTCGGTCCGCCTCTACCAGGATGGCGGTTATTTTGAGGTTCCAGTTGAACTCGAATATCAACAGTCGGCAGGCAAGTTCATTCAAGACTTCGAGACCTTGCTGAAAATTGCTCCCGGCGTTCCCGCTTCGGTGCTCACCCAGTACACAGGCGGAAATTGGTACCCGGAAGATGCCGCCTCGGACTGTCAGCAGTCGACGAGCGAGTTCAAGTCAGAATTGGGATCAGCTGCAAAAGACATTTTGTGTTTCACGGAAGGCGAGATGCGTGGACTGACCGTCAAGGCCACAACAACTCCCGAAATACAGACGAGAGTGGAGCGTCTCCTGTCTGAAGTCGCTGCGCGCAACAGGGCGATCATCGACAGTTTGCCAGCACAGTGGAAAAATTTGTTTGACTTTTATTACAAGGCACATGTGGATAAAGTCCGGCTTGCAAACTGGATCCGCAGGCTTGGTTATTATCTGAATGCGGGCTTCTGCACCGCCCCCTTGGCCACGCGTCCCCAGCCGGACAGCATTCCGCGGGATTTCAACAAATTTTGCGAGGCGCCCTACCGTGGAATGATCCTTGGCAACATCACAAACTCGAAGTTGCCGACTTACCTGAAAAATGAATTCACCACGGTTGCCAACCAACCTGCAGCGTCTCCTGAAACGCTCAATGCGCTCTATGAAAAGTATGCAAAAAGCCAGGAAGTCGACATCTTCACATGGAACAAGCCCATCGAGGAAACCCCGGAAGACGTCGTCGCCCAGATTGCAAAGAAAATCTTCGGGTATTGGTCGGAGTTTGGCTTTGAACAACTCGCAGGGCTCAATATCAAAAACTCATCGAGATTTGGTTTCAATGAAGAGACTCTCTTCACCTTCGCCAACAACAAAATGTCGAACCCCGGCGATCCACTCAGCATGAAGCCGCGAATAGCCAGCTTGTACAACCCGAATTATCAGACAGAGATCAAGACCAAAGTGCGCAAACTGCTGGTGAACTTCGACTCGACGGTTGAAAAACTCGAACTCATCAAGGGTGACAGCGGGAGCATGTTGTCATTGTTTGGTGGTTTTCCGTTCGGTTTGTTGTCGACCGTGAACGGTGAACCAACATCAGGTGGCGCGAGTATCACCCCGCTTCCCGAAGTGGGTGGAGAAGACGCCGCAAAAAGCGCAACTCCCATCAAAAACGGAGGCTGCTGAGTCATTGCGCCGAACAAAACTCACCCAATTTCCGGTCGAATGAATTTTCAATCAGATACGAAACGCTTCCCTCGGCCATGACTTTGCTTGAATTTGCGTCTTCGCGCACAAAGGCCTTACCCGAAAGATATGGAACAAGACCATCGAAGCTGTTGATGCTCGCATTGAGTTCAAGAACATTGTCATTGAAGTTAATAAATTGGCGAGACACGCTTTCCGGCACACCTGCGGCCGACAACTGTTTTGAATCGATTCGCATTTTCAGGACCAACTCATTGTTGGCTGAAATTTCGGCCTGCAGCGGAGCTGCCGAAGACAATGACTGGCCAGGATTCGTCCCGCTGCAGGCTCCCAACTTCGCTTCACCCAAACAACCCACTCCTACTGGAGCATTGTTCATCCAGACGATGACCGTGGAAGAAGAGGGCGAAGCCTTCTCGAACGACAGAGCAAAGTCTGTCAGCAGGACGGCGGCAACCCCGCGAGCCTCGGCAGCAGCAGCCTTCTTGACCTGCGCATTCAGGAAGTCACAACGGGCGTGGCCCGCAGCAACTCCCTCACAGGATGGTGCAACGGGGCAGGCATTGCCCTTGAGGTTTGCCAAATCGCGCTCGAGACCACTCAATTCCTGTCTCTGCAAATCCAGTTGCTCATCCACAACGACAACATTTGGAATATTCGCCAGCGGCGGCATCATGCTCTTGCATTGACCCTGAAGTGAAACTCCTCCGGCCAGTTTGGCATCATTGAAATACACATCGTTTGGAGAATTGAATTCACTTGTGCAGCCCGCAACTGACGCCTGAAACATCGCAATGCGCGAGACACTCGACTGCACTGCGGATGCCAATTCGGGTGTTGCAGCTGCAACTTCAGGAGCGACCCACAGAAACGGAGCGGGAATCGTGCCTGCTCCCCACTTGCTTTCAACAGAATCGATCATGAATCCAGCGGTTGTGCTTGCCAGATCCTTGTCCCATTCGCCGGCACCGTAACTGATTTCAAAGCGTGTATTCTCACCGCAGCCAAAACCACCCGTGATATTTCCGTTGGCGAGAATTTTGAACTTGACCCCGGAAAGAAACTTGCTGCGCAGCAAGGACACCGTGCAATAGGGAACATCTTCCAGGGCAAGAGCCCTCTTGACATTCTCCAGATTGGCAAATTCAGACAAACTGACAGGCGTGCTGATCTTGGTGCCGCTCGCTGTGCTGGCCGACTTGATCTGCATGCGTTCCGCAAAGCGTGTTTTCAAAACGCCCTCTTCCCACAGACATTGATAGTAGGAACGTCCTTCCGGAGAAGATGCACAACTATCGCCAGTGAAAAAACGTCCCTGGTAATATGTTTCACAGATTGCCGAAGGAGTCGGACGACTGCGAAACTTGACGCCGGGCAGGAACGAACGTGTCGCGAGATCAACGATCTTTGCTTCGCAGTAGGCCTGAAAAATCCCTTCAGAGCGGGCAGCGTCGAATGCAGGAAAGCGTTGCTTGACGGAATCCATCTCCTGAGCAAACCAGACTGCTGCTTTTTGTGCCTGGATTGTCGCCGAGCGGTCATCGGACTCTGCCTTGGCGCGAGAAAAAAGGACTTGCCGTTCCTGAATCGTTCTTTTCAGCGGCTGAATTTCCTTTTCCTGAAAACTCGTGAAATAGCGGTTCAGGGCTACATATTTTTCGTTGGTTTCACGGGTCGCTTTCAGCAGCGATTCAATCTGCTGGGGTTTGACTTCGGGCGACCAAATCAGAAGGCCACCGCGATACAAGCCCGAGGGTGTTTCACCCGAAAGGCCAAATCCGGTGCCCGAAGGTTGCGATGGCAACAGCAAAGTTTTTGGTGTTGGTTTTTTTGCACTGACTGCCGAACAGGAAGCAACGAAAATTGCCATCAACATCAATGCAGGAACAGATGCGCTGAATTTCAAATTTTTAACCATGGATTGCATCGCGGACTGCCTCACGCTGGATGAATTTCAGAAGAAAATGCCAGTATCAATTTGGACCTGATGGCTGACAGGCAAATTGCGGCTCGAAAGTTGCCGCTTGTATGCAAGCTTGACCTCAAACGGAACCGGAATTGAACCACGCTTGAAGGCTGGAACTCCGGAATAGACCAGCTCGGCTTCAGCCTGATGCTGAGTTTCAATGGTGTCGCGCTCAAGAACCTCGCGAGTCTCTGCCGGCGTTTCGTAGCGATCAGACCCCTTGTAGCTGTAGTTGTATCCCAACGTTCCACCCCAACCTGTGGAGGTGGACAACAGTGCAGCAGCACCTGTCTCGATGCGGTTACCCAAATCAAATACAACCCGGTCTTTTGCGACTTCGATGGTTTCCGCGGCTGTGACCAACCTCAATGTTCTTCGCCCAGGCAATTGATCGGTGTATCGGACAAATTGGCTGACAGACAGACCATCCAAGACCTGTCCCAGCGATTCTTCAACTGCCGCACCCACGGCAACATCCCATTGTCCGTCTCCAAAGCCCTTGTCGAGCAGATTGTCGGGGTCATCGATACGGCCACTTGGAGCGGTCACAATCGCCTGAGTAGCTACTGCAACTCCGTCTGCATCAAAGCTTCGGTTCTTGAGCACCAATTGGGTGTCGCCAAGTCCCTTTCCGCTCCAATTCTGGAGAGGCTTGTAGCCATTATCAATCAGCTTTGTATTGAGCCGACCAACAGCATCATTCAACTTGGCTGCGGCTTCACGCGCCGAGGCCGTTTGATTGTTGTAACTTGAGGCCAGCGTGTTGATGAACTTTTGACCCATTTCGTTGGCTTGGAACGAAACTTCGGCCGCCGTCTGCATGCTGTAGTAGGGCACCGCAACAGCCATCGTTGTTGAAGACGTGAGTCCCAGCGTGAATATCGGTGCTGTGACCTGAACCCTGGTTTTCACATCGGCGGCAAACTGCCCAAGCGCATCTCCATTCTTGAAACCTTCTGCCAACAGGAACCCGGACGTCAGGGCATTCTTCACCGGATCCTTTTCACCCTTGAGAACGTCATTGAACGTAAGCGCCTTGTTCAGTGGTTTGCTCAGTGGAAATGCGTTGAATCCTCCATCCGTCTTTTCAGCGATATCCGTGCCCACCATGCGCACAGTGACACGACGGATTTTGGGCGGCATGACTTTTGCATCTTCAGCGGCAAAAGCCTGATTCGAGAACAGCAAACAGGAAACAGCAAACAAAGAGACCTTAGGCAACATGACTCACCCGCAACATGGATTGATTCTTGGAATGCGAAGGGAAACGAAAGGGGCTGATTCTTGAATCAGCCCCGCTTCCGGAAGATTAGAGCGACTGAAGCGAAGCCAAGGCTGCTTCGAGGTCACGCTTGTGGAGGCGCGTTTCAGGCTCGCGACCAACAGGGAGATCGCCACCATCAACACGTTCAATCGCTTCATTCAACAGGGCAATGGCCTCTGCCTTGCGGCCCTTCTTGGCCAAAGCCAAAGCACGATGCTCATAGACGTTGAAGAAATAATCTCCGGTTGCGGTTGATGGATCCTGACTGCCTGGAAATGCCTGCGAAGACAATGCGCGTGTATTGAATTCAAACGACTTGTCGACACCGCCGCCAAAGATCTCGGGAATCTTGAGGTAGACCGCCGAAGCCAAGCGGTTCAGGCCGCCTCCTTCGTAACGAGCATCCGTCGTAAGACCATCGTTGATCAGGCGGAGCAGCTCTGGGATACGTCCCAGGGAAGCCGAAACTCCGTTGGCATTTCCCCACAACGCGAGGCAGCTAGCTTTCCAGTAGTAGTATTGGGGAGTCGGCCCAACCTTTGCAGGTGAAATATTCGACTCAACCGTGTCGAGGCAGCGATTGTAGATGCCCTTGCGAACGTCCTTGTTGCCTTGGTCACCGAGGATGAGGCCTTCATAATAATCGAGACGCGCCAATTGCTCGACCGCGTAGATTTTTTCAGCTCCGTTGAGGTTGGTGAGACCCGTTGCGTAGGCTGAACGGGCCTCGGCAATTTTCGCTGCGCCTTGCTCGCGTTGCGCGAACAACGCATCAGCGGCACCAAAATCAAAACCCAGAGCAGAAACAGAAACAGATGCCACGGCGATCATCGCCATGCGCGACAGTCCGAAAAACATATGAGGCCTCCGTGATTGATTCACTGGAGGCCTCTTATGCCACACTTCCGCACGATTTGACAACCGGACCGGGAACTAGTCGAGATTGCAGACCGTGTAATCGAGCGATGCGCCGTTCAACGACCAAGGATACTTTTGAATATCCGTGGTGCTCAGCGAACATTGATGAATTTTGTCGATCAAATTGAAATCAAGTTTGCCCTTGGATGGTTTTTGGTTTTTATCGATGAGCCAAAGGAAGTCGGGTGCCGTGCCACTGCGTCCCGCTGCCAATGAGGATTCGCGCGCGTTTTCGCTGGTTGGAATCAGTCCCCATTCGCCGCCAATCAGGTTCTGATTTTGATCCAATTCGAGAGTGTAAAACACGGTGTCCACATCGACAGCTTCATCGGCAGGTCGATACGAAAGCATTGGTCCATTTTCAACACCATAGTGAAGTTTGACCTTCATCTGAACCAGGAAAGCGGTTCCCTTGGCACGATAGTCCTTGAAAAGATCGTCCACTTCGGCAAGCGGAACAGGCTCTCCACCGGGGACGAGTGTTCCGTCCTTGTCATTTTTCTTGATTGGCACCGGTGTCATGGCCCATTTGTGCACGGGCTGATTCCAGACCTGGGCTGTTCTGGTTCTGTCCATGACAAAACCAACTTTCTGGTCATTGATGAGGCCCTTGAGAGCCATGTGAAGAGTCATGGGATTGGTGTCGCGGCAAGCTGTCGAAATATTCAGAATGCCTCTTTGGCTGCCCGTGTAGTCACGCGCCCTGATGTTCGGCAGGTACTTCGAGAATGTTGCCATGTCGGGATACACTGCAACCTGAACCGAGTCTTCACCAGAACCACCCGTCCACACTGCAACGCGTGGATTGTCGTCATTCACCTTGCTCGAAAGAACGGTCAAACCCCGTTGACTCTGACCGACTGCAATGTGAACAATCTCGCCCTTGTCGGACTGGGTACATTGGGAATTGCTGTCGCCAATGCACAGTTTTCCATCTGCCACACGTCCAAGTCTGTCTTTAATCAACTTGTCGGAATTGCATCGCTGACTCGCAAACTTCGCTTGCGGAGCCTGATCAGAATAAACCTTTGTCAGCAGACCGCGTACGTCACCCTCGGTGAAAAAAATCTCCTTGCCGGCGCGACGTGCCAACACTCCATGTTTGGGTGTCGCTTCGTTCAATGCCGCCGGGGCCCAACCGTGACAGTGACCCATCCATTCCCAGTCCTCTTCAAAGGAGCTGCTGTAGGTCAGAAAATTTTCCCAGCCAGTGGAAAGCATATTCAGATTGCTTGCCATCTTCTGCGCAACAACGACGGTTTTCTTCTGGTATTCCTTGAGAGCCTTGTCGTATGCAGATTTGACTTCCTTGCTTCTGTTGACAAATTCACGGGTGTCAAACTCAAGCTTTTCAAGTTTGGCCTGTGAAGTCTTGATTTGGCTCAGCGAAAGCTGGACCGAGTTCTGCAAAGCAGCCACCCTCTGCGCCGCTTCTTCCGCGCCAAGCCTGTCGCGGGTTCTGGGATCCTTGACCAGAGACTTGATATTGATGATCGCCGAGTTGTCGTCCCGCACTTTTGAAATGAGTGTGTTGATTTCACGCATCAACATTTCCGCCTGCGCAGAAAATTTCTGCTGTTGACTGAGCATGCTGTCGAGGTTTGCGCGTGCTGCCTTGAGATCGGGTGAATTTTGAAACAGGTCCTCGTTCTCTTTGAGAGCTTTCATCACTTCGGCGTTTGGCACGTTTTTACCCAACTTCAACAGATCATATTTCTCGGCAGGCGACAACAAGTTGAGTTGGTTAGGATCATTCTTCTCCCAGGCCGACATCATTTGGGAAACTTGTTGGAATGGTGTCTCGGGAAGCTTCGTCAGGCCTGCTGCCCCGTTCTCCGGAACGGCCCAACGAATCGCCATGCCTCGCTGAAAAAGTGGCCAGTAGGTGTCTGTCCACGGAACTGTCCGTTCTCCACCCTTGATGTCCTTCAGGGATGCCCAGGACATGGTTGGCGGAAGGCCGAGCAATTCCGGCTTGTCACCCGTTCCAGGTGCCTCAAATACTCCAGAGTTGTAGGACCTTTTTTTACAAGCCACCTGTGATACGGAGGCAAGCAGTCCAAGCGTCAATGCAAAAGAAAAACACCTGTTGGTCATGAGTTACCTCGGGCAAGAATTCATTGCGCACAAATCACAGAACAGTCTAACGGAGCGTGACACTTCGGTTCCATTCGTGAAAGCGGCAATTCGGACGTCAAAAAACAGACGGCGCTTTTTAACCGATTGGAAAATTTTGCCGAACACACTCGTTGGAGGAATGCCGATTTGTTTGGTCCGCAACAAATAAGAGACCTCGCATCGTCGCAATTGGCGAATTTGCTTCGCCTGAAACCCGCATTGATCAGGGAAATCAAATTTGTCCTGGTCATCTGTCTCTGGGTTGGATTTTACGTTGCCATCATGCGACACCGCTGGACCGAAATCGAAGAGCGGGATTTGGTGCGAAACTTTGTTGAAAGTAATTCCAAATCCGTTGTGAATTTCGAAGAAAGATTCAAATTCTGGGATTTTCAGGCAAAACGTTTATCGGTCTTTGTCGCAGACCTGACGCCCTCTTCCCTCAAACTCCAGAATGAATCGTGGTCTTCCATCTACGACGCACACCCCGAGTGGTTGGCAACCTACGTGATCACAAAACGGCAAGGCTTCGAACCCGGAATCGCTCTGACACTCACTTCGAAAAAATTGCGGGCATGGCTGCCTCAGGACAAAGACACACCAATCTCATGGAGCGACGAGGCCCAATCCGCCGCCACTCAACTGGTTGCCGGAAAAACCGCAAATCAACCCCTGGTGATGCAGCTCATCAGAAGCATCGACAAGGAAAACTTCTGGGTTCAGGTCGTTTTCAAGTCACAGAAGGCGAATCCAGGATGGTCTTCCTGGGTAGTTCATACTTTTTCGGAAAAAATCCTGCCTGAACTTCTGGAATACACGCCCGAGCATGATTCGATCATCTTTTTCCCGAATACCAAAAAAATGATCTCCTCAAGGGAATTCAGCAGGCACAAAATCGAAGCGAGCGAGTTGATAGGGCTGTTGGAAAAAAACAGCACAAACGACAAGGGGTTCAGCGAACAGAGTTTTGCCATCGCGAAGAAAAATGTTTGGGTCGGATGGAAATACTCCAAAAATCTGGACGCATCATTGATCAAAATCCTCGCGAACGAAAAGATTCCCACCACAGGGAACAGGGAAACGCCCTCGTTGCTTGCAGATTGGTTGCTTTCACTGATCTGGATGACCCTGACCGCCATAGGACTGTGGATAAGTTACAGCAAAAACCTCTGGCGCTTGAACCTTCAGGAGCTTCCCGCAGCGCAGGATCTTGAGAATCAAAAGGCGCTTTTGTCTGACCCTTACTCCAAGGACAAACACAAAACGCTCACTTCGACACTGTTGTCGGATCTCGACTCGGAACGTGAATTTTGTCGTCACCTTCTGACCGATGTTGGACCCATTGGTGATGTTGCCCTTTCAGGCAATGGTCGTGCCACCGTGGAAGTCTCGGCATCATCACGCTACAAAGGCTCCTGGTGGATTATTCAGAGTATCGATGAAAACAGAATTCTTGTTGCCATCGGTGACGCCTCGGGCGAAGGAATCGCAGCAGGGACTGCAGCCTATTCAGTTCGACATTTCATTGAAGTGATTATCCAAAGAGAGTGCACATCTCGCGATACTGAGAGTTTCCTGACTTTGGTTTACGATCTTTGTGCGCAAGCAACCGAGGGAGTGTTGTTGGGCTCCGCGCACGTTGCCTTGTTCGCCGGGATCATCGAAATCGATAAACAAAAACTTTGCTTCCTGAATGCAGGGTTCCCCTCACCCGTGCTGAAACTGGGCGGCAAAAAGAAAATCAGCCTTTTTTCATTCGTTGACCCGATTGGCTTGGGAAGCGAATCTCATCCGCTTCCACACTGGGTCAACCTTACCCCCCAATCCCATCTGCTGTTGTGCAACATCGGCGCGAGAAACATGGATTTGGACGAATTGGATGACTCCGAGCTCATCAAGATTCATGTTTATCCTTTCGAAAGTCAGCAAGAGGATGCCGAGGTCTCAGGACAAATCAGTTCAGAGCACGAGGCTGCTTGAGCCCCGAAACGCCCAAAAACATCGGCACAAACGAAAAAGCCGCCCATTGGGCGGCTTTTTTTTTAAAGAGTGGCTCCCCAGGCCGGATTTGAACCGACGACACGCGGATTAACAGTCCGCTGCTCTACCGACTGAGCTACTGGGGAACGCGAACTCTCTATAAGGTCTCGCTGTATGAAGGTCAAGCGACCAAGATAAAAAAAAAGGGCTTACGGAATAAGCCCTTCGCCCTTCAACACTTCACCCTTAACCCAGGCAAACTCCCAACGATGGACTCGCTGGCCAGCAACCAAGGGATTCAAAACATCGAGCCTCTTGAGGCGGCGATGGAAGTTGCCAGGGTCGATTTCCTGCCCCGACAAGAGCCCCACGAGCAAACGCAGGTCCTGAATCGAAAAGACCTTGGGCAGCAGCTCGAACGCCAGTGATGAATGGCGAATCCAAAACGGAACCAAGGCCAGCGCATCGCGAACGAACAGTCGGCAGTCATGAGACAAATGACTGTGCTCAGCAAAAAGCTCTTCAGGCGTCAGCCAGATTCCACGAGCATCAGGCGCCAGTTCAGAAGGAACGGCAACAACACGAACAATCGCAACACTTTGCGAACCTTCAAAAAGCAAGTCACGATCGTAAACGTCTACGACCCTGTCCTTGCATTTCGGTGAAGAAATCCATGAAGACAACTCATCTGCGTCAACCGGCGCAAACAAGTCACGCAGTATATATTCCAACGCAGATTTCTGAAGAACATCGGTCTTGAGAAGCTGGTGGGGAAGCACTTGCTTCTCGGTGGTCGAGTCGCGGCGCACAAGCACCCTCAACTCGCCCGTGTGGGTCGAAACGGGAACAAGAACCAACTCGGTTTTTGCGGACATGGGCTGAGTCCTCACTTCTTGGCTTGGGGACTCTGCCCTCCTTGATCAAGACGGGTCAGAACGTCAAGCCATTTTGTTTCCATCACGAATACATCCGGTGTATCGACGCGCTTCACATACACAGATTTTTCGTTGTTGGGAACCCTATTTCCAACCAGAATTTCGCTCTGAAACTTTTTTTCGTCGGCCGAGGCCAAAGTGAAGCGGGCTATGGGTTTGTCGAGACCAAATTCCGTCAGTTTTGTTGTTCCTTCGGCATCTAAAACATCTTCGGCCGTTGCGAACTCCCAATCCTCGACAAACTTGCGAGCATCCTCATTTGCGACTTTCTCGGGTTTCTTGGGATCCGCAGCCGCAACCGCTCCCACAAGATACCAATTTTTCTCCTCTTTTTGGTACACTTTTCCTGATGACGTCTTCAACTTACTGACATCATTAAAGGAAACCCCGGTAAATACCCTGCGGTCGCGAAAGTATTTCAGCGGAGGCACCAAATCGGGGAACTTCGACAGCTCAAAGCTCCCCACTGCGCCATCACTCAGGGTCGCATGCAGCGCGTCCGTCGTCAGACCCACCTCAATTTTCTGGAGAACTTTCCCACCGTCGCCCTTCAGCACCAGAGTTGCATTTGGCTGAACCAATCCCAGGCTCGCCTTGTTCTGATCATTGATGGCTGCAGCCTCAGTGATTTTATCGGATCTGAGTCGAGTCCATGAATCAAGGTAAAGCCCAACCTGATTGTTGTCGGCCTTCAATGTCTTTGGCTTGGTGATCGACCATTTGCTTTGTCCATTTTCCTGCGATTTGGCCAAGGCAACAACTGAACCCTCATTCCGGGTCAGTTCAAATTCCTTGACGTCGGTAACCGAGAAATCGCCTATGATCTTGGATCTGAAGTCTTTCAGCTCCTTCGACAACGAAGAGACAATCGCCGAACCAACCACAAGCAATCCCTTGCGCTCGCTCGAGACGGCGTAAACAGAAAGTGCGTTGAATGCAGCGCCAGCGCCTGCACCGATGTTAAGATCACCGCCGAGCCAAATCTTCAGATTTTTGGCCTTCGTTCCTGCATCCTTGTTGGCAGCAACATCAATCTCAACCTGGCTGCGAGGTGGCTCAAATCCATAGTCCTTTCCGGCCGCAAGATTGCCCGCCTTGATGCTGTCCACAACCTTTTGGGCATCTTCGATATTTTGCTCGTAATTCGTGGACTGCACAGCAGACAACAGATTGTTGACCGTGTCCTGATCCGGTTGAGGTCCAACAGGTTCGCTCATCTTCCAGTTGGAGGTTGAGTTCTCCCGTTGAAACACAAATTTTCCGGACTTGTTTTGAACAGTGAGCTTGACCACATCCTTGGTCTCGAAATCAACAACTTTGACTTCCTGCTTTTTGCTCGCCTGCTCCTTTTCCGAATAATACTCGTCCAGCGCAACACCACCCCAAATGGCGGCACCCACGGCAATTGCAGCCGTGAGCTTGACCCAACTCTTCATGCAGACCTCCGACGCATGTAAATGTACAAGCCGGAGAGAGCAGTCAGGAGAGGAAGAATGAAGGCGAAAAGAAGCACGTAATTGGCTGGATTCCGCTCCATCTTGA
>JBMSQQ010000008.1:0-52266 GCA_049423385.1 Silvanigrellaceae bacterium
TCGCATTGGCATTGATCTTGGGAGCCTGGTTGACCTTGTCGACCCAAATACTGACCGTTGCTTCTGCAGATGTGCTGAGTCCTGCAACGGGTGTTGTCGCGTTGGCATCAACAATATTGTCAGTCGCCACCAATTTGAATGCTTCAAGTGCAGCTTCTGTGGCACCGCTGTAACTATGAGCCTCAGCCACTGGTCTCCAGACAAAGCGCTCACCGGGGCCGACCACAGGTATAGGAATAAGAGGGCTTCCGGGAGTGTAGCTGTTGCTGCCAATTGTGAGTGTACCTGAACGAATCTCAGTGAATCGGAAATACACAGGCTGGTCATCAGCGTCTGCAGCATTGGTGGCTGCGCGCAATGTTGCATAATCAATATATGCCGGAATATTTTGCTTGGTATATCCGTTGCCGGACGTGCCGCTGCCCATTGAAACGGTCGTTGTGATCGTCGGCTTTTGATTGTTGCCGTTGATCATCACCCGTACTTCGACAGCCTGCGCACTGAATGCTTCTGGATTGCCAATATCCACTGCACGCACGGTCATCACGTTATACTCGCCCAGCGCATTGCGGGGCGGATCCCAAGCCAAAATCTGTGTCGTCGACGCATCTGTGTCAGTGTCACTGAAGACAATCCGCGGACGTTTAGCTTGGCTTGCCGCGTTCGGACTTGTCGCCTTGTCGTTGCCCAAATACAGATTTCCCGAATTCACGCTCTCGATGATGTATTGAATGTCATCAAGGTTTGTCGTCTCTACATCTTGAACAGCGACAGCTGCTTTAATATCCGAATATTTGAAGATGAATGCTGAATTTTGGGCTGCATCCGTTCTCGTTGTGTATTTGATGGTTTGTGTACCACTCTTGTTCGCCGGAGCCGAGAGTTGAATCCTATCTGATGACTTACTAATCACTGTCGCGTTGAATGGAATGCCGTCTCCAGACACATTCATGCCCAAATCAATATCTTTCGTATCGGAAATATTTGTTATGAAGTCTGAATTGGTTGTTATGGTTCCAGTCAGAGAAAATGTTGACATTTCAACTCGCAATTTTGCTGTACCCACGATCACCGGAGAATCATTCACCGCAACCACATTCACCACAACGCGCTTGCTGTCCACACTGAAACCGCCCGCGGAATCGAGCAACCTGATGTCGAACGCAGCGATGGAGCCATTCTGATTCAACGCAGGAGTCCACACCACGGATTCACCTGGCTGAATCACCACAGGGCTTGCGGGCAGAATCGCGGGGTCGACTGACACGCCGTTCTTCTTGAACGAAGAATTGTTGGGTGATGGGACGAATTCAGGCACATTGGGGGTTCCGGGAGCCGCAACAATCGCATAGCTCAACAGACCCGGTTCCTTCACTGAATCCAGTCCAGGGAATGCAGTTCTGAGCATTTCATGCGTGATGACCAATCCAGAGTCTTCGGTACCACTGTCCGGAAGAGGAAGAACCGGCAGCGTATTTGCAAAGTATGGCAGATTGTTCACCGAATTGACCTGCACAGTGACGGGCAACTCGGCCACACTTTCGCCACCTGCACTGTCGCGCGCCACAATGGTGAACGCAGTGAGTATTCCGTTGGAATCCACATCCGGAGTCCAGCGCCACTTTTCGCCCGTTTGTCCGGCGGGTACAGCTTGAATGTCGTCGACATTGGCACTCACCGTTGCCCAACCACCGCCACTGACGCTCTTTTCCAGCGTTCCGCTGACCTTGGATTTGACGCGGAACATCAGCGTTTGAGTGGATTGGCCCACTTCGACGTCGGTTGCATTCGTCAATGACAACAGCTTCGCATGGTCGAATACAAGGCAGGTCTTTGGTGTTGATGATTCACAGGTATTGATATTCGGAGCCAAGCCTGCCACCGAACTGAATTCACTGATGGCATCGGTACCCTTGAACTCGGGTGCAACACTCATCTGCGGAATCTGGTTCACAGCATCAAGAGTCAGTTTAACCGTGACTTCAGTTGAAGAATATCCGGTGTTGCCGGCATCCACCGTTCCGTCGAACGCGCGCATCTTGAAGATGACCGGGTCACCATTTGTGTTGTTGAGGTACTGGTTTGGAACAAAAACCATGTCTTCGTTTTGGCCCAAGCGTGCATCGGCCGGAGCCGCTACTGTCACCGAGGTGAACGGCATGATGGTTGTGCCGTTCTTTTTCAGAACACCGTTCTGCACATCCGTCACAACAAACCAGGTGGTTTCGCTGTCGGGGTCGGCTTGCAATCCGGCCTGGGTCTTCAGCGTGGTCCAGGAAATCGTGTAGGGTTCGTTTTCTTTGGCATTGCCAAGAGTCACGTTGGCATTGTTCAGCACGGGGCTCACGTTCACGCCTTGCACGTCCACCCGGTAGGTACCCATGCTCACGCTCGGGATGGACGCAATCGGAGTCAACGCACCGGAGCGATCCCAGACTGTCACGCTCACTGCGTTGAACACGCCTGTTTTGTTGGAGGGTGGCGTCCAGAAGAGGTACTCGCCCGGGCCAACACTGGCTCCCACTCCTACCGTCACCGCACCGGTTCCTGTGGGATCAGTTCCCTTTTTCAATTGCTGGCCTTGGCCAATTTGCTCGACCTTGAAAAGAACCTTCGCGTATTTGCTGGCGGGTGTGGCGGCAGCAGGATCGGGCGACACAGGAACATCGACCACATCCGGATCTGCCACCTGCAGGTCCTGGGCCAGTTCAAGGAACGAAATGCTGGTCGTTCCGTTTCGAGGACCTGATTTTGGAGTCACATTTTGCGACAGCAATGTTGGAGGTTGATTGACCGGTGCAACATTCACCTGCACGAGACAATCGCTCGAAGAAGCCTGATTGTCGTAGGCCTTCATCACGAATGCGTCGAGTGCCTGCGCACCCACACCATTTTTCTCGGCGGCCGGCTTCCAACTGATCCACTCGCCTGGGCTCACCAACAATGGCGTGCCGAACACTGCGGGTGTGTAGGTCGTGCTTCCAACCTTCAAGGTTCCCGTCTTGAGTTCGGTGATTTGCAGATACAGAGGAGTTTCATCCTGATCTGCAGCTCGCGAAGCTTTCAACAAAGTGTCGTAGGTGATGAGCAGCGGCACGTTCTGTGACGTACCCACAGTTGTCGCGCCACCCTGTTCGAGTGTTTGCTCACCCAATCTGATGGAACTCAAAATCGTCGGCACATAATTCGAACCTGTGACCGTGACCTTCACATCCCGAGCAGTAGCAGTGTACTCGCCATCCTTGTCGCGCGCACGCACTCTCATGATGAGGAAGTCGCCAGTGGCGTTCTTGGGCGGTGTCCAGTTGAAGTCGGTTGCCTTGGTTCCGCTTGGCAGGGCCGAAACCAAAATCCCCTTGTTGGGAAGAGCAATGTTGGCAATGTTGTTTGCAGATGCCGGGTCGGACACGCAGGCATTGGTGCTGCCCAGGCACAACGTACCCGAGTTCACGCTTTCAACATAATATTCGATATCATCGTTTGCATTTTCCACATCGAAAACAGGCAAAACAGCCCTCACCGCGGCAAAGCTGATCGGATAACCGGCAGACTGGTTTTTGGTCGCATTCACCTGAAGCTGAGCCACGTTGCCGGCATTCGTGAAATAAGGCTGGTCATTCACGGCTGCCACTGCAACCTCAACATTCTTGCTCGCAACACTTACGCCGGGAGTGACCGGATTGTTGTCGCGCAGCTTGACCGTAAAGGCCGTAATCAAGCCAGCGGGGTTGTCGGTGGTCTTGCTGTTGTCCGAATTTTTGTTTGCACTGGGCGTCCAGGTCACGCTTTCACCCGGGAACACAAATGCGGGCGGAACAACCTGTGTTCCAGCTTTCAACAGCGTACCGTTATTGTTGTCCACGGCAGTGATCTGATAAGTGAGCGTTTCACCGGATTCCACATCCGTCCCGGGATACGCATCCTTGATCATTTGGTAGCTGATGACAAAAGGAATGTCCTCACGCGCACCTGAAACGAAAGTTGAGCTGGCGCTGAATACAGGCAGATTGTTCACGGCCGAGGTGTTGATGTAAACCGGAATCGGCTGCTGACTGCTGGCATTGTCGGTGTCGTATGCAACGATACTGAAAGCATTCAAAAGGCCATTGGCATTCAATGCAGGTTCCCAGGCCAATCTATCGGCAAGGTCAATCACCGATTCGGCGCCGAGGGTTTGATCATACGTGTAAGGTGCACCGCCCGAGGTGTTGGAAGCACGCTTGAGCAAGCCACTGTTGATGCTCGCAACCTTGAAGCGCAAGTTCTTCGTTGGCGCCAAAAGTGATTCTTCGTAGTCGTAGGCATCGGTTTTGTCGCGCAGGTTGTAATATGTGAATTCGTACGGCTGGTTTTGCGTTGCACCCGTGAGGCTCTGCACCGAATTCAGGGTCGGGATTTGGTTCAATCGCGCAAGCTTGATGGTCACTTCTGCTTCGTCTGTGGATGCCGCAAATCCATCCCAGGCGCGCACGCGGAAAACGGGCAGATTGTCACCATTCAGGTACTGGGTTGGTATGTAAACCAGTGTTTCATTCAAGTTGAACAAGTTGTTGCCCGTGGGCGGAATGAGGTTTGGCGTCGGCGCGGCGCTCAGTTGTTTCGCACCAACCATCAGCTTGCCGTTTGAGATTGAAGTCACGACAAAAGAAGTCACTGCACTGTCTTCATCGGTGATGCCCAAGGCCGTTTGCAGAGCATTGAAGCTGATGACGTAGGGAGTGTCCTGCACGCCATCGTTGTAGTACTTGGCAAAGCTTGTCAGCTTGGGCGCAACGTTGCTGCCCGACACAGTGATGCTCACTTTGCCGGTGGTCGCACTGGGGGAATTGCTGCTGTCGAAGACGCGCACGTTGAAGGCATCGTAGGTCAGTGCGCCATTATAGGGTGGTCGCCAGAAAATCGATTTGTTCTGGGTCACAGTGTCGTTGCCAGCCGAAAGAGCCTGGGCAGAACCGGATGTGGCGCCAATCCTCAGATACTGTCCACTGAGAACCTCGGTCACCTTGAAGTTGATGCTGTCGTATTTGGTTGGGCTTGTTGCAACGTCCAATGCAGGATTGATGTCTTCTTCGTCGCGCACATTCAAAGCCTGTGCCAACTGATTGAACGTGATTTGGTATTCCTTGTTGCGCAGGCCATCGGGGAACAATGCGGTTCCATTCAAGACGGGTGCCTGGTTCACAGCCTGAACATTGACCTTCACCAAACTCGTACCAATGGTGCGGTCTGTGTTGTTGTTGCCGCCGGAAAGATCGACGTTGTCATAGGCCTTGAACCGGAATGCACTCGGAGCAGAACCATCTTCACCCTTGGCTGCTGCATCCGGATAAGAAGCCGGGTACCATGTGAGTTTTTCACCCGGAGCCAAACGCAACACGCCGGCTGCGTTTCCTTCCGGATAATCACCCACCGCGTAGTCGGTTCCCGCGATGTTCACGCGGCCACTTTCCACCCGGGTGATTTGCAGGAATACCGTCGAAAGATCGGTGTCCTGAACATTTCCCGCCGTCTTCAACGTTTCATATGAAATCACAAGGGGAGTGTTTTGTGTGGTTCCAGCAGCGCGATTGCTGCTGCTTCCGAGTGTGAAGCCTGCATTCAACGTGGGTGGAGCATTGCTGCCGGTCACGTCGATACGAACTTCGTGCGTTTCTGCGCTGAAATCGGTGCCATCCCAGGCGCGAACCGTCATCACGAGGAAGGTCTGGTTGAATGCGTTGAGCGGTGGCGTCCAGTTCAACGACGATGCCGTTGTGCTCAGGTTTCCACCCGCTGAAATCAGCATCGGCTTGCCTGTGGTCACGACAGGACCCGTCTGGAACTGGCCCAAGCGGAGTGTGCCCGAACCCACGCTTTCAATGCGGTATTGAATATTGTCAACGTTCGCGGTTTCCACGTCTGTAGCGGGCACAGCGGCCTTGATGTGTGCATAGCTAATCCAATAGCCGGTCGAAGTTCCATCGTTTTTGGCTGCTGGCGGAGTGATCTTCGAAACTGTGCCAACCACCGGAATGTCGTTCACGGGAGCCAACATCACCTTCACAGGCAGGGCTGAAACGCTGTCGGCAAGTCCGTCGTTCACAACCACCGTGAATGCCGTGTGGCCTGCTGCCTTGTTCAACGTTGAAGTGTTCTCGTTCGCAGGAGGCAACCAAAACCAGGTTTCTCCCGGAGCCAGCAAATCACCTGCAGCAACCGGTACGCTCATGCCGCTGCGATACAGTGTTCCATCGGCAGTGGCCACAAACTTGAATTTGAGCACATCGCCGTCAACATCATTCGGAGCGCCCGCAGCAAACAGCGTTTCATAATTGAAGGCAAAAACCTTGTCTTCGATGCCATTGAAGGTATCAATGGCCAGTGGACCCGGTGCACCCTTGCCCAGGGTTGGAACGTTGTTTACGGATTCAACCTTCACCGTCACGGGCGTTGAAACCGGATTCAATCCGGATGCAGCATCACCATCGAAAGGTTGAATGCCAAAGGCTTGAATCGCGCCGTGCGCCAATGCAGGTGCCTTCCAACGCCATTTGGAGGCATATCCAGCGCCCAGCGTGTCGCCTGTTCCTGTTGAAACGGGTTGCCACGTGCTGTTGACTTCAAACTCAAGGGTTCCCTGAACGGGAATTGTCGAACTCAATCGGAAACGGATTGTTTCGTTCAGGTCGGGATCCGAGGCGTTTGTCGCCGCCTGCAATTGCGCTGTGGTGATTTCATAGAAGGTGTCTTCGTAAGCGCGATCCGTTCCCGCTCCAGCAAGAATCGGTGTGGTGTTGATGACCGGAACGCGGTTGACACGATCAACCTGAACCTTGAGCGTGACGAGGGACTCGTCGACACCCGCCGTCGTGACATTGTCTTCGCTGTATTTTTCGCCATCAAAGACTTTCACGGTGAACGCACTGAGCTCGCCATAAAGTTGTGCCGGCGGATTCCACAGCAGTGTTTCGCCTGGGCCCACTTCGGTTTCAGCCGTAATCAGAGTCGTGCCCTTGTAAAGTTTGCTCTGCACTCCCGACGTGGAAATACCAGGCGACACAAAGAAACGCAGCGTTGCGCCTTCTGCATCCAAAGCACCCGTCGCAGAAAGCAGTTCGTTGTAGCCTATCGAACGCGACAGATCCTGCTTTGCGTTGCCCAGAACCTGGGGCGTTGCAGATGCAAAGTAAGGAGCCGCATTGCTGCCTGCAATGTCGAAACTCAACATCGCCGTCGATGGACTCATCAATCCTTCATCATCATACGCACGGAAGCGCACACCCTGATAAATGCCCAACGCATTCAATGGCGGTTTCCACTGCATTTCGTCGCAGGGCAAGAAGACAGCTCCGACGGCCACTTTCACTGGCGCGTCCGTGCCGACCTTGCGATACAATTCACCGCTTGGAATATCGATAACCTTGAAAGATGCATTGGGAGATTCGGCACAGCTGCCATTCGCCGGAACCTTCACATTTTCGACGTCGGCGTAGCTCAACACCTGAGCCAATTGGATTTGTGTCAGCGTCAGGGTGACATTCTTTGCCGCAGCAATCGTGTTTGCTGTGATTACGCTCGGTGCGTGGTTGATGGGTTGAATCACGACCTGCAAGTTGGCAACGGTCACGCTTTCCAATGCACCATCGAATGCCTGAACAGCAAAAGCAGTGAGAACACCATCAGTGTGGAGCGGTGGCAACCAGACGAGTGCGTCGCCAGGCTGAACCCTCGCCTTGTCACCCAACGACAAAATCGTTGAACCCTTGCTCAAGGTTCCCAAAGTTGCAACACCGGAATTGTCTGCAACTGGTGCCACCTTGAATTCGTAAGTCGAACCATCGACGTCTGAAAGGTACGGGCGCAATTTCGAAAGCAGTGCGTCATACGTCAGCACGAACGGAATATCTTCCATCGCACCCTGAATCCGATCAACCACACCCAACCCGTTCGGTGGCAACGTAATGACTGGAGCGTCATTCTGCGCCAACAAGTCAACGTTCACGCTGGATGAATTTGCGGTGGTCAACGAGTCCGAACCCTTGTCGTCGCGAAGCTTCAAGTAAAAAGCAGAGATTTGTCCATAGGCATTCGTGGGTGGTTGCCATTCTATTGTTGTTGTGGCGCTTGTGATTTCTGTACCGGGTGTTGCAAGGACTCCATTCAAGAGCAACTGCGATCCAACAGCAACACTGTCAACGACAAACTTGTGTTTGAAAGTCTTGTTTGGATCCGGACTTGCAAGCACCTCATCGTCGACGTCCGATTTTGTTGCTGCAAAGTAAAGCTGGGAAAATGTCAGTTTTACGGGTGTGTCTTCTTTGATTGCAACTCCATCCTTGTCCAGCGACAGGGTCGAGAAAGCTCCCAAAACCGGAACATCGTTCACTGCCGAAACATTGAACGCTACAGGCACAAACTGCGCTGCATTGGCCACACCATTTTCTTCTGCGCTGTCGAGTCGTCCATCGAAGACGGAAACCGTGAAACCAACGCGTGCAGGGTCAAAGTCATTGAGGACAGGCGTCCAGGTGAGAACATCTCCAGGGCCAACCAACACACCGCTGCCAGACAACATTCCAGCAGTGATCACCGTGTCACCCTTCTTCAGTTCACCCGATTTGAGTTCACGAATGCGGAAAACCAGCGCGTTGTTGTCGAGATCTGCCGCATTCGATGCAGACAACAGGTCTTCGTATTTCAAAGTATAGAATGTGTCCTCGCGAGCCCCTTGCAGAACCGAAACAGAAGTCAGTGTTGGCTTGCGATTGTCGCGAGCTTGAACCTCAAATCGATACGTTGCCGTGCTGCGGCTGTAGAGGCCGTCCACATCGCGCGCCCTGACAATCAAAGCATCTGCAATGCCGAGACGATCAGAGGGTGCCGTCCACGCCCACGACTGACCAGGCTCAAGTGTCGTTTCGCCTGGAAGAACCAACTCTCCATTTTTACGCAACACACCAAAGTCGACACGCTCTATCACAAGAACAGGCTTGCCCTTGCGGTACTCGGCGATCGGCACCGTGTTTTCTGCATCATAGAGTTCCAGTGCGGTTGCAATTTGCTCATAGGTCACAACAACTTCTTCGGCAGCCTTGACAGGTACTGCACCCGCATTTTGTGCATTTGCAACCTTGAACTCTGGCGCCTGGTTGACTGCGACAACCTGGAAGTTGACACCCAATTGTCTTTCGCTCGCGAGAGAACCATCCCATCCTTCAACAACGAAACCTTGCAAAGACCTGTTGTAGTAGCGTGAAGGAGGTGTCCATTCCCAAACATCGCCTGGGCTCAAAATTGCGCCTGCCGCAAGTGGGGTGGTGCTTCCCTTCAGGTAAACAGCCTCACCGTTGCTTCCATTCACACTCACAAGACGGAACTTCAAATTTGCCGTATCCACGTCGCGCAAATCCGAGTTGGCCAGCAACTTTTCATAACTGATGAAATAAGGAGAGCCTTCCACCGCATTCGGGAAAGGTTGAATGGTGGTCAGTACAGGAGCATCGTTGACCGGGTTCACCTGAACAGAGATTTGAGTTTCAAGTTGACTGAACTCAATTCCATCGTAAGCAGCAACACGGAATGCCTGAACTGGAACCTGAACTCCAACCGCATCCAGTGGAGGACGCCACGAAATTGTCTCGTCTGCCGGAATCACATCTCCCACGTTGACGGCAATACCATTTGAGCGCGTAAGTGCACCCTGATTGATACCTGTCACCTTGAAGGTCAAGACATTAAGATCGACGTCTGCCGCCTCGGTAATCTCTTTGAGCCGACCGTTGCTGAAATTGGTGGGTGAATCTTCCAAACCATCCAACACCGTGACTGCCGCCCGCAATGTCGGCACATCATTGACAGGCGCAACCGAAACTGTCACCGCAACGGGCGATGTGGACTCAAGTTCACCGTCATAGGCAACCATTTTGAATGGCGACAAACTGCCGTTTGCATTTGCAGATGGCGTCCAGGATACAAATTCGCCCGGACCGACCAGTGTGCCAATCTGGACTGGCACTCCACCCTTCAAGGTCAAACCGTTTTCGAGCGAAGTCACCTTGAAGTAGACTTGCCCAGAGTCCTTGTCGAAAAGATCTGAAGACCCCTTCAAGGTTTCGTAGGTCAGAATCATGGGTGTATCTTCGCGACCACCGGAAATTGTGTTGACGTTTGCCAACACTGGCGCTTCATTTGCACCTTGAACATAAACAGTGACATCCACCGACCGTTGAGTGAGCGTGTCACCCAGCAAAGCGGTCAGCTTGAAAGCTTTTTGACCTTCCTTGGCAGACAGCGGAGGAGTCCACTCCAGACGTTCGCCTGGAACCCACAATCCACCCTGGAACATCTTCACGTCGCCCTTGCGCAACTCACCCGAGTAAATCGAGCTCAACAAGAAGCGCGTGCGAGATGCATCATCAGGAGAGAATCCACATTGCGACAAAACGTCGGCAAAGCTGATGGTCAATGCGCGATTCGAAATACCACCAAAAAGGGTCACCCCTCGGAGTGTGGGAGCCTCTTCCAGAACCTTGACCGTTCCTGAGGGAGTCCCCGTGAATGCTTGTTGAACGGTTTGTGCGAGAGTGTCCTTGTCCTCTTGGGACACCGTGGTTCCCAATCCAGAAATGATGCCTTCCGAAAGTCCTGCCTTGGTGTCGGTGAGAATCGAAGCAGAGAGAGAGGTCTGGCTGAGTCCTTCCACGATGCGGTTCGAGATTTCCCGCACGGCACTGGTCAGTTTGTCCGCAGGAAGCCCAACGGAAGCAAGCTTTTCAGACACAGCCACAGCAACAGAACGAGCAATCTCGTTGGCTGTTCCTTCCTTGGCGGCACCCGAAGACAAACCGGCAGCAATCGCTGCCACCGAATCCACAAGCTGTTCACTCGACACCTTCAAATTGCCAAGATACGACACCGATTGACCAGCGATTTCCTTCATGACGTCTGTAATATTCGTGTTCGAAATACCACTTGCAGAGAGGTTTCGACCGATTTCCGTCATGGAGGCTTGGGCAAGGAGGGAGATGGGCATCGTGAAGGATCTGTCGTTTGCGGATTTCGACACAATCAAGCCACTGTTTGCAATGGAAAGTGTGTATTGCTTTTGCTCCTCTGGAGAAAGATCAGCCTTGATCTCGGAAATGGCACGCATTGCACCACGCACTGCGGCACGCAACGCCAACGCAGCGTCAATGCCTTCTGCGCCGACGTCATCAACATTGAGCTTCAGCTGCAATGGTCCTTCAACAGGTTTTGCATAACGAATTTCAGCAAGCGCAGCGCGCGAAATGCTGTCGACTCTTTCTTTTGGGGCATTTGCCTTGCGCAGCTGATCTTGAATCACCCAGACGGCATGGTTACCAATCGAGTCGTAGTCGAGGTCTTCGAGGGTGGCAGCGGTTTGAGGCACAATCGAAGAGACACGGCTTTCCTCGCAACCCGAGAAAACCGTCATCCCAAGAAGGCTGGCTATGACCAGGACCTTGATGTGCTTCATTCAAATAACCTCTCTGCATTCCCATCCTCGGACCCTTTGGGCAAAACTTTGAGGGCAAAAATGTCCTCCCTCGTCGGGGTTCCGTCGGAGGCGTCAAAACCCTCCACAAGTGTCTGAAAATCTGGACAACTTTGTATTCACGAACTAGAGTGCGGCGAGCTCAACCAATGGGAATAAATAGACAATGCTAACCCTGAAGAATTTTATTGGCGGACAGTTCATTCCCCCGACAGGCGGAAAATTTTTACCTGTCGAAAACCCGTCACGTGGCGAAATCTTTGCAGAATGTCCGGATTCTGACGCAGCCGACGTCGGCAAGGCTGTTGCAGCTGCAAAAATTGCCCAACCAGAATGGCAGGCTTTTGGCGCCCAGCGTAGATCTGAAATTCTCATGAAAATTGCCGACTTAATCGAAGAGCGCTTGATTCAGTTCGCCGAGGCGGAGTCCCGTGATCAAGGAAAGCCGGTTTCGCTCGCCGCTCAAATGGATATTCCCCGTTCAATCAGCAACTTCCGTTTTTTCGCCACGCGCCTTCTGAACCTCGAGGACAAAGTCTTCAAAAGCACCGAGTTTGTTTTTCACTATGTCGAACGCTCTCCCGTGGGGGTGCTCGGGCTCATCACGCCCTGGAATTTGCCGCTCTACCTGCTGACCTGGAAAATTGCCCCCGCCCTGGCGTTTGGCAATGCGGTGGTTTGCAAGCCTTCGGAACTCACCCCGCTGACAGCGCACATGCTGTGTGAAGTTCTCGACAAGGCAGGTGTTCCACCCGGAGTGGTCAACATGCTTTTCGGCACCGGCCCCCGGGTTGGACAAGCGATTGTGGAACACAAGGACGTGAAGGCCATTTCGTTCACCGGTGGCACACTCACAGGCCAACACCTGGCACGCACGGCAGCACCCATGTTCAAAAAGCTCAGTCTGGAACTTGGCGGCAAGAATCCAAACATCATTTTTGCAGACGCAGATTTTCAATCTGCACTTCAAACCACAGTCCGTTCGAGTTTCTTGAACCAGGGTGAAATCTGTCTGTGTGGTTCGCGCATCTATGTTGAAAGATCCATTTATCCCCGTTTTGTTGAAGAACTTGTGAAACTCACAAAGGAGTTCACTGTGGGTGATCCTGGCCATCCCGACACCCGCATGGGAGCCTTGGTGAGCAAGAGCCATCTGGAAAAAGTCGACAGTTACGTGAAGATCGCCTTGGCAGACGGCGGACGAGTCCTGTGCGGAGGAAAGCGCGCAAACCTCAAGCCTCCATTCTCTGCCGGACACTTTTACGAACCAACAATTCTGGTCGACGTCCCACATCACAGTCGCGCCATCCAGGAAGAAATATTCGGGCCTGTTGTGACAATCACGCCATTCGAGAATGAAGCCGAGGCATTGCGGCTGGCCAACGAGACCCAATATGGACTCGCAGCTTCCCTGTGGACAGAAAATCTTTCGCGCGCACACCGCGTTGCAAGTGCAATTGAAGCTGGAATCGTTTGGGTCAACGGCTGGATGTTGCGCGATCTGCGCGTTCCTTTCGGCGGGGTCAAGGCTTCAGGTGTGGGCCGCGAAGGAGGCGACTGGTCTTATGATTTTTACACAGAAACAAAAGACATCTGCATTCAAATAAAGCCCAACCCATCGGCCTGATTCACGCAGTTGCCAAACACATGCAAGGATGAACGAACCATGACCATCAACAGCAATCAAAATTCAGCAGAGAAACAGGCCGTTTCGATCTTCTCGTCGGTTGCGCCCGAGGCTGTCGGACCCTATCCACACGCCAAACGCTTTGGCGATTTGATCTTCGTTTCGGGCATTGGTCCGCGCGAGCGCGGCAAAAAGGAAATTCCGGGCGTCACACTTTCGGCCAACGGCGAAGTCGTCGAATACGATATCGAGATTCAAACCCGCTCGGTGATTGAAAACATTCGCACCATCCTGCAGGAAGCGGGTTGCGATCTTTCCGACATCATCGACGCACAATGTTTTCTCACCGACATCAAAAAAGACTTCAAAAAATTCAATTCCGTTTATGCCAGCTACTTCAATGCAGACAGCGGCCCCAGTCGAACAACTATTGGCGTCACTGGATTGCCAACGCCAATTGCCGTCGAGATGAAAGTGATTGCAAAGGCACGCTGATTTTTCGGGCGAGTGGATGTTGGCGATTGATTTCGAATGGTGAAGTTTTTTGAGCGTGAAGAATTCAGCGAGGCACAAAAAAATCCCCGGCATGAGCCGGGGATTTTTTTACCGAGCGAAGCAAACCCGCAGAGGATGGAAGATTAGATCTTCGATTCGCGGTGGATGATGTGCTTCTTGGTGAACTTGCAGTATTTCTTGAGTTCAATTTTCTTGGTCGTTGTCTTTTTGTTCTTGTCGGTCACGTAAACCGATCCCGTCGGTTTGCCTTTTTCGTCGATTCCTACAAGTTTAATCAGCTCGCGCATTGTTTGCTCCTTTGAATCCGCATGATCACAGCGCGGCACTCACCAGGGGGTGTGCATCCACGTTGAAAGTCCGGATGTGATAATGACAGAGACGAAAGGCGTCAAGCCTCATTTCAGATTGTTGGGAGGATTGCCGGGGGCGACTCCGTCTTTGCCGCGATAAGCGCTCAGGTCCGACCATCCATTGACGGGCTTAGCCCCCTGAAGTGATTGAACATTTCTCTGAAGGTTGGGATCAGCATCGGGGGCATTCGTGGCCCGGAAGGTCCCGATACACTCTCCACCCACAGGGTCTCCATTGCGGCTGGGGTGGGAAACCCACCGGCATCCCGTGCTCGCATTGGCTTCGCAGGTCCCTTTGTCGCGCCTGAAAACCCTGCAAGTGGGTGCACCCTGAATGATTTTGGACTCGCCCGGAACCGGAGCAGCCACCAGCTTTTCAAAGGAGGCAGGAGTTTCACAGGCTTTTTTGTGAGCTTCCTTGACGATGAGCGACCGCTTGGCCCCCTCACCCAAGACTCGCATGTAGGGCATCACCGGGGTTTGAGCACTGGTTCCCAAGGCCGCTTCACAAGGAATGAACATGTCCCGTTCTTCGTTGCTTGGCTGAAATGCTTCGCCGCATTGAACCTCGTTGCATCTGTACACAACCCGCGGGCGCAGTTCGTCCCGTGCCGCGGTTTGTGGAAGAATCCTGAACCCTGCGTTTTTGCCGCTTGTGAGTGATTCAAAAGTCGTCTCGCTGACCAGTTCACCGGAGCGCTTCAGACAAGCTGAACTCCCAATCGTCAACATCAAACCAACGAACAGACTGATTGACCTCATTCCGGCGACCTCAGGGCGTAAGCAAATGGAGTGAAGTTGTACGTGCCGTATCCAAAGATGTTGCGTTCGTGGATGAAGTCCTGATTGTCTATCACCCAGCCAATGCCCGCCTTTTGATTGGACCAGCCGTAAAACATGTACGTATGTGCAGGATATCCCGGGTATCGGGCATCGTCCTCTGTCAGGACAACGTCACCGGGCTGCAAATTGTTCGCGGAGGTGATCTTTGTCCAACCCAGGCGCGATTGCAGAAATGCCGAGAAAGGGCGGGTGACAAGCGAGACCGAATCACCCTCGATATATTCAGACAACGGCACCTGTGTTCCCGACATGCGCAAGGCCGTGCTCATGAATGCGACACATCCATTCCTGCGACCCGCCGGATAAAACCTCAATACCTCTTGGAAAACGTCGTCATAGTTGGTGCGAACTTTATAGAAATCGAGAAGTCGCCGGTTTGCGGCACCACCAAGCATGCGCACCGGCAAAAACGAGGCAGCCCATCGCATCGAGTCGCAGACAGTTCCACCTCCGCGCCGCCGGCACTCATCAACGTCCCGCACCTTGAAGGGGCCGTGAACTTCGCCAGAATCGATGCAACCTGCTCTTGAAACATCGTACGAAGATCCTCGTGGACACTGCCCATCGAGCCTCAAACGCGCTGCGAAACTTCTCTCCCAGCGCGCACTTTCACAGGCAGATTCTCCGCCTCCATATTTTTTGCAAAGTGAAATCATCGTGCGTGTAAACGGGCCAAACGCCTGCTTTTCATTCACGCACATTTTGTCGGTGGGCGAATACCAACTCCCGGATGGACAATAAATGGCGTCGGGATTGGTTTTCGCGGTGGCCGACACTTGCGCGCCTGCACTCGAAATTCCTGCAGGAACATTCGCAGAACCTCCTTGTTGCGCAGTTGCAGGAGAGTCTGTTGATTCGGGTGTCTGAAGAACTTGCTTTGCGCCGTCCGAAACAAGATTTCCAGGCAATCTGGGCTGGAGATCGCCACAGCCGGTCAAAACGGTTGCAAGAAAAACAACGGAAAGGATACGCCTCATCGATCGACCCCCCAGTTCCAATGGGAGGAAGTGCATTTCATGCAAACTTCCCCACGTTTTTTCTACGAACCTGGGGTCAATTTACGTCGAAGATTCAGCACAAAAAGAACTTCGTCTTTGCCTTGACTGGGCAAAAACAGCAGCCATTTTCAACAACAAGTAAAATTTTCTTGAATTCAGGAATGTTCGACAGTCGCGTCGATTGAACAATAACGTCGATTTTTTTTATTTGACGCAATCGAACGGAATTGCAGTTGTCGTTGCAAGACAACCACAATTCCCATTCAACATATTCAAAGCAATTGAAGAAAGAACCAAGAACTCAAACGGATAGCATGTTCTCGGGGCGAAGAATTTCCTCGAGTTTTTCTCTGCTCATGAGTTTATGCTCGAGAACGAGATCAAAAACGCTGCGACCGGTTTCCAATGCCTCTTTGGCAACGCGCGTCGAATTTTCGTAACCGATGTGTGGATTCAATGCAGTGACAAGACCAATACTGTTTTCCACATAGCGCCGGCAAACTTCGGGATTCGCGGTGATTCCCGAAACGCAAAGTCGCGACAGGGTCTTGATGGCTCTTGGCAACATCTGCATCGACTGGAACAGGTTGAACACAATTACAGGTTCCATCACGTTCAACTGCAATTGACCCGCTTCTGCCGCAAGGGTGATGGTCAAGTCGTTGCCGATCACCTGAAAGGCGACCTGATTCACCACTTCAGGAATCACGGGATTCACCTTGCCTGGCATGATGCTCGACCCAGGCTGCATGGGTGGCAGATTGATTTCGCCGAACCCGCAGCGGGGACCACTCGAAAGCAATCTGAGGTCATTGCAGATCTTGCTCAACTTGGTTGCGAGACGCTTCAGAATTCCAGAGAACAAAACGAATGAACCAGTGTCTGGTGTCGCCTCGATGAGGTTTGCCGAACTCACAAGTTTCATGCCCGTGATCTTGTTCAAGTGAGCCAGAGCTTTGGAACGATATTCCGGATGCGCGGTGATTCCCGTGCCAATAGCCGTTCCGCCAAGGTTGACCTCAAGGAACAAACGCGCCGCATCCTGCAGGCGCATGATGTCTTCCTCAAGATTCACGCGAAACGCTTCGAACTCCTGTCCGAGTGTCATGGGCACAGCATCCTGCAATTGCGTGCGTCCCATCTTGATGACGGAGTTGAATTCCTTCGCTTTCAATCCGAAAGCGGAGCAAAGTTCTGCAAGGGCTTCAGTGAGCGTTGGAAGGGAATGCAGAATTGCAACCCGAACGGCCGTGGGATAGGCGTCGTTGGTGGATTGTCCAAGGTTCACGTGATTGTTGGGGTGAATGCGCTTGTAATCGCCCTTTTGAAAACCCGCGAGTTCGAGCGCGCGATTGGCGATCACTTCGTTGGCATTCATGTTCGTTGAAGTTCCGGCCCCGCCCTGAATGACGTCGACGACAAATTGTTCGTGCCAATGTCCCGCAACAATCTCGTCGCAAGCCTGGCACACCGGAGCACACACTTCCGCAGGCAACAGGCCAAGATCCTTGTTGGCCAGAGCAGCTGCTTTTTTAACTTCGGCAAGAGCACGGATGAGGGCAGGAAACGACCGCAAGGTCACACCCGTGATGTTGAAATTTTCTCGCGCACGCAGGGTCTGCACCCCAAAGTAGGCTTCGAACGGAACATCGCGATCGCCCAGAAGATCATGCTCGGTTCGGCATTTTCCCGAGCTGTATACCGAAGAGAGCAGGCCACGGTCGCCAGCCCCTTGAACGCGACTGAAAACGTAACAAGCAGTGTTGTGCTGTATCTTGCCGGCAAGAGGAGGATGTTCGGCCTGCATTTTTGCAAAAGATTCGCGACGCAACAGCAGGAATTCAACATCCGTCAGTGCGTGGCAAGTCGCCTGATGCAGCGTGCCTTCCTTGAGCAGCGATGCCTCGCCCATGAATTGACCGGGTCCATAAAGGGTCGTCGACTCGTCCCAATCAGCCCTGCCCTGCTGGACTTGTAGCTCGACCCGGCCCGAAACGATGATGCGTAAACGGTCGCGAACATCACCGGGAGCATAAATGATGTCGCCGGCTTTGGAGGATGATTTTTGCAGGTAACCTTTCAGGACCTTCAATTCGCCAGGGGTGATTTCGGCAAAAATCGGCAAACCGGACAGAACAGTATCGGGCATGTTTCAGTCTCCACAGGGAAGACTGACATTCCTACACAGATTCAGCTGTCTGAACAAGTTTGATGAACGCTCTGAGAGACGCATCAAGTTCGCTGGTCACTTCGGTGAACTGGAATCCAATACGGAAGAAATTCTCACGCATCTGCATGTCATCGGAACTGGGCAAAACCTTGAGGCGGGTCGCGATAATCCGCTGAAAATCATCAAAGCTGCCCGACAACACGGCTGCAGTGGTTTTTTTGGTCCAGCGGACCGAAACCCTCACAGGCAATGGAGCTGTGCTTGGCAGATACAGGTGGGCATTCAATTCGTCTTCGTCTGCGCGAAACAAGTCCGCCACGGCACCATATCGGGTGAAACATGCCACGCCGCCAAGACTGACATCGTCGATCCGGACGCGCGGCGCACTTGCGACTTCATCCCGCAAAAAGCGCGGAACAAACGGAGCATCGAATCGCTCAAGTTCGATTTTTCGATCCACGAACTCAAGAAACGCAGCGCACGGAATTGGCACCCTGAAACGCGCGTTGGCGCGCCGTTCGAGCGCAACCAGCTTGTCGGGCAATGCGAGCAGTATTTTGCCGGGAATCCGCTGCTTGATTTTGGTTACAAAAATGATTTTTTTCGAGAGGAGGATGAACTCGATGCGCACGAGCCGATAGGGAGCCAGCAGCTCATCGCCCGCAGCAGAAATTCCAGAGACAACCAACGAGCCCTCGCTCGAAAGAAGATCTTCCACGACACCGCGGACAAGTTTTCCATCATTCGAGTATTTGATGAGGACCTGAGTCTTGCGCCTGTTCACTTCACGCAGAATTTCGAGCACCTGTTCAGGGCGCGAAAACGCGATCGCTTTTTCCTTGTTGGCAGATTTGTCCTGCCCCACTGCAGCATTGGCCACCCGAAGGCCCTCCCGTTGCCTCAATGTTCGCAGGAGGTTAGCAAATCTGCAAGCCCAACACCGTTGAGGAGTGCCGTCACAATTCCGTGGGATGGCCGGATGTGTGCACCACAAAGATACAATCCATCCTCACCTGTCCAGGCTGAGGGTCGCTTCCAGAGCAAGTCGGAAACCGTTGGCGCGTATCCGTATCCATTGAGAGTCAAGGAGTTCAAATACCTTCGATGAGTCAGCGGAGAGCCCAGTTCCATCCACACCAGCTCGCCCTCGAGCTGGGGCCAGCAGGCGACGATCCGCTGCGTCAAATTTTTGAGAACCCGTTCCTTCAGGACACGATATTGCCGCCCGTAGCCACCCTTGCTTTCAGGAAGTCTATATTGATCCGGATCTTCTCCTCCCCAAATTTCTGCCGACGGGGGACACAGGAACATCGCCTGAAAAACACCCTCGGCGCCCAGTTTGTTACCTTGCTGAATCGCGTCCGGATCGCGCAGCGAACCCATGGAAAGATAAAGCGGTGAAGCCTGGGCGAGCTCCTGGGGATCCTGAACCCTGTAGCAAGCTTCGGAATCGAGGCTGCCCATCAACCAATAATTCCTGTTGCCAAAGCCATACTCGTTCAACGGCTTCCGGGTTGCGAAATAGCCAACAACCAAAGCATGTGGAGCTTCTGCCCGGGCGAGTTTTTCGTTCATGAAGACCGACAACTTCACCCCTCTTGACGCATGAGCCATGGCTCTCGGATCAGGAGTCCACACAAGGTTCTTTGCGTAAAGGCATTCACCATCCGGCAGCGACAATCGCCAACGCACATCCGCGCCCAAGCCAGATGCATCGTGAACACGTTCAAACATTGCATCGACTCCCGAACGATAGTGCACTTCGGGATGCATGAGTGCGGCAATCATGGCTCGCCCACCACCCCTGACAAAACCTGCGTGTTCAAAATAGTAACGTTGAACCGTCATGTGCAAAAAGGCGCTCACCCGTGAAGGTGGAACACCAATGAGAACATGATGCACCGCGAGTATTTCGCGCAGGCGCGGTTCCATTCGACATGCATCGAAAACATCCGAGAGTGTACTGGTGGCGAGAAACAACAATTTGCCTTTGACCGGCTGCGCCATCGCAATCCGCAGAACGTCCCTGATCTTGACGGGGAACTTCAGGTTTTTTGCAACCTCCCAGACGAGTTCCAGCAACTCGAAATATTTTTCAATCGCTTGTCGCTGTTCTGGAAAATCCTGCTTGAGTCGAGCGGAAAACTCATTCAGTGGACTTTGATAGGAAATACTTCGACCAGCCTCGAAGTGCTGACTTTCCGGCGCATCAAAAATCAATGTTTCGAATTCGTTGTCGAGAGGAATCTGTTCGAGATTGATTCCGAGTTTTTCAAGCGATGCGGAAAAATGACTGCCCGGCCGGGTGTCTGCAATATAGTGCAGACCAACTTCGAAAGTGGCGCCCGAGCGTTCGAATGGCAACAAATGGCCACCCAACTCTTTCGCCTTTTCCACAACAACCACTTTTTGCCCTCTGACAGCGAGTCGACGCGCACACGACAAACCTGCAAGACCACTCCCAAAAACGGCTACATCAAAGAGTTGATGGCGGGCATCCGAACTGCGCATGGCAAAGTGAACCTTTCTGTCCTATGGTTGGAGTCGAATTCAACGGCAAAGGCAACGCATTGTCAAAGCAGAGGCTGGTTTCAAAACAGGTCATCGACATCTGGCATTCCGTGCTGGCACCGGAAAGCAACCCGGTGCATCGCCTTGCAATCATCGCATTGGCTGCCGGACTTCATTCATTGCCATTTTTTGTGCCGCTGTCATGGCTTCAAAGCTCCAGGGAATCATCACCGAGAGCAAATTCGGTTGTGGTGCGTCTCAATCCACCAAAATCAATTTCAAACCAGGAAGCTGCCACCCAACAAAAATTTCCGGACAAAAGAAAATCTCCGCAAAAAGAGATTGCAAAAAAAATTCTCACTTCGATTGATCCGTCCGAAGAACTCAACGACGAGACCCCACGTATTCCGCAGCCTGAAAAGAACAAGGAGAACACTCCACCACTCGTCGAGGCAAAAAAGCCATCCGCGCTTCCGGAAGAGCGCACGAGCCCTTTGTATCCAGCAGGGAAAGATGATTTCATCGCCAAACAGCGAAATCTGGGCGAAACTCTTGGCGCAGGCGCGATTGCCGGGGACATTGATATTCCCGACGTTGTCTCGGACAAGGACTCCAAGGAGCCCATCAACCGAACCGAGTACACGTTTGCTGGATACTTCGACAGCCTGAGCCGGCGGTTCGTGGAAGCCTGGGGTGGAGTGCGAACACTGCCTCCTCAGTCCCGTTTTGAGGGAAAACTTGGCGAATTCATCGAATACGACATCGTCATCAACCGCGATGGAACATTACGAAAAATCGTAAACATCTCCGCAAAAAGAGAACCATATCGGGATTTTGCGGCCGTAGACGATCTCGTCCAGACCGTGTTCAAAACCATGTTCCCTTTCCAGCCCGTTCCTGCCCGAATTCGCAACGATCCACTCGTGGTGCGCAAGCGCATTCAGTTCGTTGGTTTCAAATACACGCTATATTAGGGCCGGGTCCTTGTACTTTCCCCTCCCTTTTGTGCTACAACGGATGAGCTTTAAAACTATTTCCAAAAAACACACCATTGCCTTCGGAGGGGTGGATGTTCGACTGGTTTCTGCGTCTGTTGTCTCATGATCTTGCGATTGACCTGGGTACTGCCAACACCCTTGTGTACGTAAAAGGCAAGGGCATTGTTGCGAACGAACCCTCTGTCGTTGCGGTGCAACGAGACAGCCGGGGCCTGCGTACGGTGAAGGCTGTGGGCCGCGCCGCCAAGGAAATGCTTGGACGTACACCCGGAACGATTGAAGCTGTGCGTCCCATGAAGGACGGCGTGATTGCCGACTTCGAATTGACAGAGAAAATGCTCAGCTACTTTATTGGTGTTGCGCACAACCACCGTTCGCTGGTGCGTCCTCGTGCCGTCATCTGCATTCCTTATGGAATCACGGAAGTTGAAAAACGTGCGGTTCGGGAGTCAGCCGAAAGTGCAGGATGCGCCTCGGTCTTCTTGATCGAAGAACCCATGGCTGCTGCCATTGGTGCAGACCTTCCGATTCACGAAGCCAGCGGAAACATGATCGTCGATATCGGCGGCGGCACAACAGAAGTTGCAGTCATCTCGCTCCTCGGTATCGTGTACTCGAAGTCGGTTCGCGTGGGTGGTGACAAGATGGACGAAGCCATCGTCAACTACCTCAAGCGCCGCTTCAATGTGTTGATTGGTGAAAGAACCGCAGAGCAAATCAAGATTGCCATTGGCTCCGCTTATCCGGAAGAAGAAATCCGGACGATGCAGGTCAAGGGTCGTGACCTTGTTGCAGGTATTCCAAAAACCATCGAAGTCACGAGCGAAGAAATCCGCGAAGCAATGCAGGAGCCCATCAACGCAATTGTTGAAGCTGTGCGATTGGCCCTCGAAAAGACTCCGCCGGAACTGGCTGCCGACATTGTCGACAAGGGCATTGTCCTCGTGGGTGGTGGTGCATTGATTCGCAACCTCGACATCCTTCTCCGCGAAGAAACAGGCTTGCCAATTCTGGTTGCCGAGAATCCGCTGACAGCTGTCGTGATGGGCTCGGGTCGTGTGCTCGACAATCCCGATCTGCTGCGTGAGGTCACGTTCTAAGACGCAATTCCATTTACGCTGGACGAAAAGAAACCGACCGAGCTCAAACACATAAGGCTGCGGTCGGTTTTTTGTTGACTCGGTGATCAAGCGATTCCAAACGGGGCGAGCCACACCTTTTCGATCAAACAACGCCAGTTTTTAATTTTATTTTTGCCCGACGGGAGCAACGCAAAATTCAACGAATCGATTGAAGTCCCAACTGGCGAATTCATCATCCAACAGTTCGCGACTCCTGCTGAGAGGATCAAAACAGACCGGGAATGTGCCGTTGGGTTTCACGTCGCCCGGATAGCTGTACGTCAGGGTCAAAACCGGTTCACCCGTGTAAAGACTCCGATACAATCGCAAAACAAATTTGCCGTGATCATAACCGTCGCCCCGGGTCACGGCCGCATCGAGACACTCATTCACTCCACACGTCTTGTATCCGGCCAAGCGCATTTTCTCATTTTGTTCGTTGCAATAATCCCTGAGCTTCAGCGCAGACTCCAGAAGCACCTTGTTCAAGGAATCGGTCATGGCCTGACACTTCAGCGGTACACCCAGGGGCCAACCCACTGGTGGGAATTCCCCCAGGTCGGCAGCCGTGCCATTCCCCTTTGTCTGGGCAACAGCGACCGGAACGAACGCGTTTGAAAGGCAACAGCCCAACAACCAACAAAACAGTTGGCACCAAACAATCTTGGCTTGCCTTTCGAAACGCAGGGCAGAAATCATGTCAATTCACCCAAAGCATTGCAGGGAAAAATTCAAAATGCGCTGCAGGGTTCGTTCTTGGCAGCAAGTGCAGCCTTGCTGATTTCATTCAAAATGGTCGTCTGCACGGTGGAATTGAGAGGATTCACACAAGCCAGCTCATCGGGATTCTTGGCCAAAGGAATATTG
This sequence comes from Silvanigrellaceae bacterium, assembly GCA_049423385.1. Classification (GTDB taxonomy): domain Bacteria; phylum Bdellovibrionota_B; class Oligoflexia; order Silvanigrellales; family Silvanigrellaceae; genus RFOM01. The sequence continues at coordinate 23,496 of JBMSQQ010000008.1, forward strand.
AATTCGATGCTCACGTAAATTCTTTTGCCAAAAACGCCGTCACTGCTTCCGGATCCGGAGCCGCCCGAACCACTATATCCGCCAAACATGCTGCTCATGCTGCTTCCGTTGTTGACCGTGAACTTCATGGTTGGTGCTGCAACACTGCCGGGTCGGTATTCTTGCTGGCACAATCCAGTCGGGCAACGCAGATATCCCGCAGCAGCCGTTTTTTCGTTTTGCAGCTCGCAGAAATCACTGAGGCGCCGAGCAGAATCCAGCACGGCGTCCAGGGCCTGTGACGGACTCACGCCAGAGCAAGTCAGCGGAACATCAAATCGCGAACCATAGGTTTTTTGAAATTCAGACGCGAGTCTTCCCTGATGAGACAATTCACCAGGACCACAGCCCGACAGCGAAAAAATCACCGACGCAGAAAAAGCAATAAAGAAGCTTGCTGGGACAGATTTCAGGTCGCTTTTGCCGGATTGCATCGACATACAAAACCCCACAGAAATTAGGACCCTGGGCCATGGAACCCCAATTTCTTACGCAATTGTAAGAGCAACGACAAGCCCAATTCAGGCGATTTTGAGAGTCAAGCAAAAAGCGTCAAAAGCACCGACTCTGCCACCCTTCGGGTGCAAAGAATGTGACGGCGAATAAAGATTTCGGATGCCTGAGCAGATTGGAGCGTCTGAGTAAAGCTGATAAAGTACCAACAGAATAACTCAGCGGAGACAGGCGTGAACCAAAGGTCCAGCAGTTGGGAACTCGAGCAAATCGAACAATCTCTGCGTGAACGCTTTCTTGAATGCACGCACGAATCAAACCATTTTATTGTTCGGTTCATTGGCACTTCAGGAGAAATCGGACATCGGTGCCTGACCTTCAACATTGAGGTTTGTGAAGAGCAGTTCGCCAGCGAGAAAAAATTTCTTGAGAAATTTGTCGACGATTTGCGCTCCGATGGTTGGGATGTTGATGAACTTCGTCAGCCCCTTTCGGCGACCACGTCGTTCAATGCACGTCTTTGGGTGATGATTTACGAAGATTCCAACAAATCCATGGCATCGAGGGAACAAGCATGATGAAAACCAACAAACCGCCCCTCGTTTCCGGAGTCCAGGCCAAGCGACTCGCACTCACCTTTGCTGGCGTTGTGCTTGTAGGACAAGCCGGCTGCAAAAGCCGCTTTTTCTTTTTCGGGCAAGGCCCGCAAGCAGACACAACGCCGAGCGCTTCAACACCGGACACGCGTTCAGGCCAGATCGCCATCGGCCAACAAGGCAACGAAAATGTTCAGGGCCAAACAACCCCATCCCAGCAGGCAGCGGGACAGTTGCCTCCGTACAAAGCCTTGCAGGGTGCAACAGAAAAAAAGGTCCAGTTTGGCAAGACAATCCAATTCGAAATCAACGGTCGAAAAGTCGACCTCACGTTCGTCAGCATCCTCGAAGATTCAAGATGCCCGAAGGATGTTGTTTGCATTTGGGAAGGTCAGGCTCGCCTGAAATTCAACTTGAGTATTCCATCGGCAAACCTCAGCAAGGTCGCAGAGGTGACGTTGCGCGCGGGGCATCCCGAAGCAGGACAAATCCTATTGGACGGTATCGGGGTCGAGATTATCGCACTCAACCCCGATACAGCGACCAACACCTCGGCTGCTCAGAAGCTCTCGCCGGAAGCAACGTTGCTTGTGGGCAAAGCGCCCTGAGCCGCAGCCATAATCATGTTCAATACAATCGCAGCAGGTGCGCGCGCTTCAGCCTTGAGGGCTTCGCATGCAGCCGTGTTCTGGAGATCATCTTCCAGCGCAGCACATGAATCACGCTTGAGCATCTCGTCGAGGGCCGTGGCCTGTTCGATGAGGAGCGATTGCGACGGGTGAAGCGGGTTTCCAACCGAAATAGCTGCCAAGGCCTGAATGGCACGCATCATGTCTTCAATCGAATATTGCCCTTTCACAAGCGCTGTGACCGTCTTGCGTGAACCCGGCGCCGGGCCATCGAGGACCACGTTTGGAATCACCACAATCTGTGCCTGGTGATTGAACAAGGGCTTCTCGAGGGTGAGCTGGTATGGCTTGCCGTCGAGGGTTGCATCCGAGCTGTCCTTGCGCTGACCATCGTAGAAATATTCAAACGACGAAGCCGTTCCCTTTGGCAATACAACCCTGCTTCCAAAATGCGACAGCAACACGTCTTGATAATTGAATGACATGCCTCTGTGACTCTGGTTTCCAATGACACCAAGGTAAGCGGAATCCGAGCCTTTGCTCTTTGCACGGCTTTGCAGAACGTTGGTCACAGCAATCATGTTCAAGTCCATCTCTTTGCGGACAAGTGCAGAGATCACTTCGCCGTAAGCAGGATTTGCAAAGTATGCTGGAGCAAGAGTCATTGCGCCGTAAGTCGCAATGGGCTCCACGCCGTGCTGCTTGGAGAATTCCTTGAGGAAGTTTTGCTGTGCACCAACGCCACGGAACGCGAGTTCCGAAGTCATGAGCAGCGCGTCCTTGCTGGCGATGTCGCTGGCTTCGGAAGCTCCCGATTGAGCGAGTCCCCAGAGCGCATTCACCTTCAAGAGTTCCTGCGCCATGGTGCTGACCAGCTGTGCGTATACGCCCGGCAAACGAGGATCGAGAATGGCATCCAGAGGATTCGCGTAACGCAATCTTTGGAGAATCAGGTTGATCCTGTGAATCAGGTACTCGTTGTAGTTCTTGCCAAAATCAAATCGCTGGCAATTGCCAAACGTCGAGACGTTTCGGTCTGTACAGAATGACGGACCCACCTTGAATTTCATGGCGTCGGTTGGCATTCCGTAGGCTGTGGCCAGGGCGACAACATCATAAGCGCCAAATGTTCCAAGTCCCACCGCTCCTTCCGGAGAGGTGAAGTCGCGCATGGCGCCAGAGGTCATTTCAATGCCGTAATCGTTGTAGTCCATGATCGAGTCGGTGCCCGCATCGATCTCCACTGGCTTTTTCGCATCTTCGGCAAACTGGGTTGGCGTCGTGGATGCTATGAAGTTGTGACGAAGTCCAAACACATGTCCCAGCTCGTGAACAACCACGGAACGCAGAAGAGCAAGTGCTCCGGCTTCGGGAGAGTTCACAAAGGGTGAATCGATGCGCGGTGCGCCGACTTCAGCCAGATTGATGTCTGCATTGGGCATGAGATTGCGCACGCAATCGAGCCTTGCATTCACCACATTGCGTCCAGACTTCAAAGACTTCGTCATCGAATCGGAGTCGCCCTTGGCCAACATTGTTTCCAGGGAGGCAACCCGCTCGCGGATGCGTTTTTTGAGATCGCCGTCTTCTTTCGTCAGCTTTGCGTAGGCTTGAGTGAGAGCTGCTCCATCTTGGTTTGCAGCCATGGCGGAAGATTCCGACATGTCCGAAGCCATTTCGGCAGGAGCCACCGTTCGACCGAGAATCGCGGAAGCATGATTTGCCAACGTCACGAGATCGCCCGTCCGGTTGGCACGATCGAATTCTGCCAACTTGGCATCCTTCACAACCGGATCGTTTGCAGGTTGTGCTGCGCGGGATTTGAAAATTCCAATATTGCTGAGTGCAGCATCGCACTTGGCTTCCCAAAGAAAGCGGCTGACGGGTGATGGCACACTGCCGGCAGGGCGATTGGGAAGCTTTGGTTCTTTGTCCTTCTGCCAGGTTCTTTGGAAGTAGCCTTTGCAGCCTTCCATTGCCCACATCGAACCCGTGAGCATCACATCACCGGAAATGATTTCACCTGTGCGGGGATTCTCTGCCGCAGTTGCCCATGCTGAACCAAGGTTCAGTGAATCATCCCAGTAGATCATGCTCACGCGTGGGTCGGCAGCGACAACACTTCCACCCAGCGCAAGGCCTTGAGTCCTGTTCAATTCCTCGAATTCATCCTGGGTGTAAACTTTGATTGAAGGAGCAGGAACGTCCTTGGTTGCGAGACCGTCGAACAGCTCCTTGTAGGAAAGAACCGCAGATTTGAGAACAGGCACGACCGGAGCCGGAACATTGCGGCTCAAAACAAAGGTGATTTCTTTGTCGAGGTTGAATTTACGAACATAAGGCATCGCTGAACGCGCGCGTCCGCCGTTGGGTTCATACATGCCCTTGGTTGAAAAATAGGGAACGTCTTTGCCGTCAGTGAGGTCTTTTACTCCTCTTGCGCGCAAATCCTGTTGAGAGATGGCCAGCGGCAGTGCCTGCTTCATTTCGAAGGGATCGTTTGCCACTGGCAGCGGAAAAAAACCTTGCACCACGTGCACTGTTGGCCGAATTGGATCTTTTGACGGCTCAACTTCGGAATCTTCGTCGTCACCGAAAATAGAGGTGTTGCTGTTGATCAACACGAGTTGATCAATCACCAGATTGGCGTCTTCCTTGGTGAAGTACAAACCGTTGTTCATTGAACCCAAGACAGGTTTTGCAGCGTGGGCAATGCGCGGAACAACCACATCGGCGGACATCTGCAACGATGGTTCGCCTGCTCCGAACGCCGAGACGAGAAAACTCTTGTTTTCAGGACGGCTGAAGTCGACCTGATAGAAGTTTTCTGCGTTTCCTTGGGGTTGAACAGTGCGCACGACGGGATAAGAGCCGACAATCAAATCTTCCTGCGAAGAACCTGCATACAGTCCATCTCCGGCACGAATCACAACCAGTCGGTTGTTGTTGATTTCAAGTCGAACAATCATTGTCTCGAGATTGAAAACCCGGGTGCTTCCAACCGAACCCTGTTGCAGGGAAGTCGTCATCACATAGCGCCTGTCTTTCAGGAACGAATCCGCCAGGTAGGGCATATCGAGAGAGGCTTGCTGTGATGAAAGAATCTCAAGCGCACGCAAAGAATTGTCGACCGTTTTGACCAATCTCTGCAAAACGCTTTCCACATTTTTTGACTTTGAAAAGTAGGCAACCAGGGCACCCGAAGCCGACTGGGCAATGTCATTTGCTTCTGCATCCGTGAAGAACATCCGTCCGGAGACGTCATCCTTCAATCGCGACATGCCCGCCAACCAACGCTGCGCATCCGACTGGTTTTGGAGATTTCCCTCGATTGCCTCAAACAAAAGGCAGCTCAGGTAAGCCACAGACTTGTCGGGGCTGGAAACGCAGTGTGTTGGATTCGAACGTTGAACTCGCGACGTGATGTCCTTGGCAAAACTCACAGCCATCGCGCGCGACAGGCGCACTGTTTGCTGCTGTCCAACGTTTGAGCGGATTTCTGCTTTCTCGAACAAACTGCTGAAAATGGGCGTCAATGAATCCGAGATTTGAACCTCGAGTTCTTCGCTCAGGCTTTTTGATTGCACCGGCGTGACTGGAACTTCCGGCTGAACATAGCGGCCCGATGGCAGCTCCTGTGGAGAATCGGAACGACGTGTACACGCAGCCACAGCAAGAACAGATACCAAAGACAACAGGGCTGCTTTTGACTTCGTGAGCAGAGCCGGATGAGAAATTTTCACGCCATGACCTCGCGAGTGTTTGGAGAACCAAAGGGGGGTTCAGTAGCAAGGAGCGCGGTCCATTTCAATTGAAATCTCGAAATCCTGAACCTTGTTTCACTAAAAAAAAAGCCGTGAATTTGGGATGTTGAAAAAATACCTGGGGCCGTTGCCCCAAGGCCCGGACGCGAAACCATCCTGCTCATAAAATCAGCAAAAAATGATTGCGGGGGTCGATTTCTTCACTTAGCAAAGCAGTTGTGCGCGTTTTTCGCACCCTAAAGAAGGAGAACTTGGGTATGTCTTCATTCAGCAAGCTCTTCGGCGGCTCTGCAACCAAGCAGGTCCAACCAAGGTTCAGGACAGACCTCCGGCCGAAATATCCCTCCATTGAGGATCTCATCGCCAAGGCTGAAAGCACGACTCTCAGCTGCAAACTTTCCGAACAAATCGATGTCAGTCGACTGTTCTACAAGGAAGTTGCATTGCGCGGGTTGAACAGCCGCCACTATTCGACCGACGATGCGAAGCGCATGGGAATCATCATCGACTATCTCGCGGAAAACCGCAGACGCCAGTTGGCACCCGCAGACGCGATATAAAATCCACTGCATCCTTGTTCATGAAAAAAAGCGCGGGCTGCGCAAAAAACAATGAGCCCGCGCTTTTTGATTTTCACTCGGAGTCTGCGGCATCCGGAATCAGGGCCAGTGTCATACCCTGCAAAGCCGAGGCGACCGCACGCCCGTTGGAATCGTAAATCAGCTGCGCAGATGCTGGAGCTTTTTGCTGCTTGAAACTCTTGAACCGGATGCCAATGTCAGCCCATGACACTTGCTTTCGAACAATCGTCATGCGCAATTGGCGAACATCGAATGGCACACGCGGCGCGAGGTCCTCGAGTATCTGCGCATAACTTGCAATGCGGAAAACGATCGAACCTGAAAGCGGCAACGCCTCGAAATAGACATCATGATCGACCCACAGCGCCACGTGCCTCAATTCAGCCGAAGATGACTTGTCTTGGAAAACCAACAAATCGCCAACGGAGAAGCCGCTGTTGCGCTCGCGCCTGCTCGCACTCACCGACTGGCTGAAAGATGGAATTTCACCGATCGTTTTAAACGATTGGCCATCAAGAAGCAGATTGTTCATATTGCTGTTGTCGTTCGACACGATCCTGATTTGATTGTCGTCCGAGACAAGCAGTGAAAACAGCGCATCTGCGGCGGTCAGGCTGATTGATGAATCGTTCAGGCGCAACTGGCGACGCACGGCCGCCTGTATGGCTGGTGAGAGCAAATCCGAAAGGGACTGCGCCGCAGGTGCCGATTGAAATTTGACCCGAGATTGCGAAACCTGGCTGTAGAGGGGAAGAATTTTTCGATAAACAGATTCCGCCGCGACAGACATTCCGATTGTCAGTGAACCGATGTTGTATCCGGGCGCATTTCCCTCTTCGCCAAAGCGTGCAGAACCAAAGAACAACTTGCCTGATTTTGTTTGAGTGTCGATTCCAAAGCTCTTGAGCAGGACGGGTTCAAGCGATGAGTCCGGATTCGAACGCACGGTGATGCTCTTGAGGTTGCCTTTTTCGCGATTTTTTTGCTGAACGCAGGCCATCGGAAGAAAGATCACGAAGCACGCGCACAGTCGAATCGACCGCGACATGGCGAATGATGGTGGCCCTTTTTTCGAATCCGGCCTCGATCGCAAGCTCATGCGTGACCTCTAAGGTCAGTGTTTGAAATGCCTGAATCCCGTTATCATCATTGCAATGCCGGCTTTGTTGCAGGCATCGATGACAGCAGCATCCTGCAAACTGCCTCCGGGCTGAATGATTGCCCGGATACCGGTATCCTTGATCAGCTCGATGCTGTCTGGAAATGGAAAAAATGCATCCGATGCCAAAACCGCACCTTTCAGCGGAAGTCTCGCTTTTTTAAGGCAATATTCAACGGCATCCACCCGATTGGTGAACCCCCCGCCCACTGCGATGGTCTGGTTGGCGTTGGCAATGACAATCGCATTCGAGCGCACATGCTTGACCACTGAATAAGCAAACCAACAGGCCGATTTGTCTGAAGGGGACGGTGTTGAAATGGTCGGAATGTGCAGTTTCTCGGGATCAAAAATGGTGTCGTCGGAGTCTTGCACCAAAAACCCGCCCTGCACCTGCGCCACCACCTGCTTGTTCATGAGCGGGAGCTGAGTGTTGAGCACCACAAGCCGAAGGTTTTTCTTGCTGCGCAAGGTTTCGAGCGCATCGGGGTCAAATTCGGGAGCCACGACAACTTCAAGGAAAGTCTCGTGCATGGACAAAGCACATCCCAAATCAACCTTGCGGTTGAAAAGGACAACTCCACCAAACGGACTCACTGGATCACCTTCAAACGCTCTCTTGTAAGCGTCCAGCGGGCTTGCACCCAATCCAACGCCGCAGGGAAGGTTGTGCTTGATGATGACACAGGCGGAGTCCCTGAACTCGGCAATAAGCCTGAGGCCGTGTTCCATATCCAAATAGTTGTTGTAGGAGAGTTCCTTGCCGTTGAGGCATTGCGCCTCGACGAGTGAACAGCTTGGCCCCTGACGCACCAAACCCGACTCTGTCCTGTAGAGCGCTGCCTTTTGGTGTGGATTTTCGCCGTAGCGCAAGGGTTTCACCCGCTCCAACTCATAGGCAACCTGACTTTCAAGCAATTGCGCAGACAAGCTGGCCTGGCGCTGCACAGGACCTGGCCCAAGGCGAAGTCCGGTGATGCCATGCAACTTGTGTCGCAGTGCAATGGAAATCACTTCGTCATATGTCGCAGTCTCGCCAAGAGCCTTCAACGCCAACTCGACCCGCAATTGACCCGGCATGGACCCCGCGTTTTTCTGAACGGACTCAATGAACAACTTGTAGTCCTGAGGATCGCAAAGCACGCCAACCCGGATGAAGTTCTTCGACGCAGCGCGCAAAAGGCTGACACCACCAATGTCGATGTTTTCGACCAGTTGACTCAGATCCTCGGTGCGACGGAGGGTTTCCTGAAAAGGATAAAGGTTGCAGACAACGACATCGAATTTTTCAATTTTATGCTGCTCAAGATCCTGAGCATCGGAGTCCAAATTCGGACGCGCCAGGATGGCACCAAAAATCTTCGGATGAAGCGTTTTGACTCTTCCGCCAAGAATTTCCGGAAAGCCCGTGATTGACTCCACCGAGCGGACCGGAAAACCGAAGGACGTCAGTTGTTCAGCAGTGGAACCCGTGGCCGACAAGCTGCAGCCAATCGAAAGCAGAAACTGAGCCAACTCTCGCAAGCCAGACTTGTCGGAAACGCTCAAAAAAGCACTTTTGACTGGGACCTTGTCGAGCCATGTGGGTGATGAAACGTCCTGGGATTGCATTGCAGCACCTCTTTTGAGACTTCTATTCAATCAACGAATTTCAGTGCAGCCATACCACGCGCTCATGGCAAGCGAAACCAAACGCCAGACCCCGTGTGGGAAAATCAATTTCTTTGCACAGAAAGTGCCTCGGAAAGCGTCAATCGTCCCGTTGCGAGGGCCTTGCCAACCACGACACCCGTCACCCCAGGACAAGACGAAAGTGCGCGGATGTCATCCAGACCACTCACTCCACCACTGGCAATCACTTCCAGGCCACTCTCCAATGCCAGTTGTCTCGAGTTTTCGACCGCAGCGCCAAGCAGCATCCCATCGCGCTCCACTTCGGTGAACAGAACCCTCAACGCTCCGGCATTCTTCAAGCGGAGCGAAAAGGCGAGCGTGCTTTCATCGCTGGTCTGAGTCCAGCCCCGAATCGCGATTCTGCCAGAAAAACTGTCCACGCCAAGAACAAACCGTTCGGGCGCAGAACGAACGTGACTCATGACGAGGTCAAAATCCGTCACCACCCAGGTTCCCACAACCACTCGCTCAACACCCAGCGAGAGTGCACGTTCCACTGCTTCTGTGGAACGAATGCCTCCGCCCAACTGAACCTTGAGACCACTGTGCCGGATGAGTTTGAGGATCAATTCCTCAGTGGCCCGGGCACCGGGATGAACATCCGGAGAATCGCCGAATGCAGCATTCAGATTGACAACATGCACCCATTTGGCACCGGAATCAGAGTATTGGCGCAGTTGCGCAAGAGGATCCGGATGCACGATCTGCCCGCTTTCGCGTTGTCCACGCTGAAGACGCACGCTTTTTCCATCGAGCAGGTCGATTGCCGGAAAGATATCGAACGATGACTGCGAAACTGCTGGTTGAATCATACGAGCATGCCCTTCGTTGACGGAATACCGACATCGCTTCCGGCTTTCCAGGCGAGTCTGGCCGATCTCGCAAAGGCCTTGAAGACGGCTTCAGCCACGTGGTGATCGTTTTCTCCGCGCAAAACATCGATGTGCAGCGTCCAGCGTGCATGCAACACAAATCCTCCGAAGAATTCCTTCAGAAGCGAACTGTCGAGCTGACCAATAAAGGGTCTGCGAAATTGTGCGCCAAAATGAAGATAGGGACGTCCTGAAATATCAACCACGACCTTTGCAAGCGCCTCATCAAGAGGGCATTCCATCATTCCGAAGCGTTCAATTCCGGCACAATCACCCAAAGCCTGGGAAAATGCCTGGCCAAGCGCAATACCGACATCCTCGACAGTGTGATGCTGATCGATATGCAGATCACCCTTGCAATCAATTGCCAAGGCAATCGCGGAGTGCTTGGCAAAAGCTTCAAGCATGTGGTCGAAAAACCCGATACCCGTGCTGATCCTCGTTTCAAAACCTGCATTGCGCGCAGACAAATCAAGGCGAACCTTGATTTGTGTTTCCTTTGTGTTTCTTTCAATAAATGCGGAACGGGCAGCATTCGTCATTGTAAAACCTCACGCAGGCAGTTTTTGAGGGAATCAAGCATTTCAAGAGGCGGCATGCTGATGCGCACGCAGTTTGCCAATCGACCACTGGTGTATCTGCGAATCAAGAAACCATTTCGGTTCATCACTTCTTCAAGAGCGTCAGCATCGTTCGTCCTGAAAAAAACAAAATTCGCGCGCGAATCGGTCAACAGTTCAACACCGGAAAATCCACGCAGAAGAGCCTGCACATCATCCACCATCGAAATCACCTGCTCGACTTTTTTTCTGGTCTCTTCCTTTTTTTGCGACAAGACAAAAGTCGCGAGAACCTCGGATGGCCAGGCGATGGAATATGGAGGTTTCAATGCACGAAAGACCGAGATCACCTCGGGACAGGCAATCATCGCACCAACGCGCAAACCGGCTGCGGACCATGCCTTCGACAAGGTTCGCAAGACAATGACATTGGGCCGTTTGGTTGCAAATCCCGCACAAGAAATTTCGCCGCGCGCCTCGAAAAATTCAAAGTAGGCTTCATCAATCACAATGACCCCGCTGAATTTGTCGGCGAACTCAAGCAAAGCACGATGCGAAAGAGCGGTTCCCGTTGGATTATTTGGCGAACAGATGATTGCCACTTGCGAGCCCATCACCTTGTCTGAAAACAGCGCCTGAGGCGAAAATTCAAAATTGTCATCCAGCGGAATGTCGACGGGCTCTGCACCGTACAAACGAACAAGGTGCGCATAGAGGGAAAAACTCGGACTGGTGATGGCAATTTTGCGACCGGGAGCAAACAAGCCTTCAGCCAACAAGGTCAGCGCCTGACTGCTGCCGGCCGTGACCTCGATGCAGTCTTGCGGCACTGAAAGTGTCCCGGCAAATGCACGAATCAATTCCGACGGCGACAAACTTGGATATGTATTGAATGCATTGCCGGACTCCATCCGACGAGCGAGCTCCGCCAAAAACTCGCCGCGTTCGTCGGGCGTGAGTGCCAACATTTCGTTTTGATGCAAACGAACGGGAGCATCCGGTTCGTTCAAAGTGTACTTTGGAAATTCCAGTGCCTCGCGGCGAAAAAAAACGGAAGCAGTGGGTGAACTCCTGTTCATGACAAACCCTCCGTGCCATCTTCGGCGCGCGCGCGTGCGGCGGCAGCATGCGCCCACAACTCCTCCGCGTCGGCAAACATGCCCGTGTGCTCTGCCAGAGACTTGGAGTCGCCTGCCGACATCATCAAAACTGATGAGCGACGAATGAAATCATAAACACCCAGGGGCGAAGCAAAGCGGGCCGTACCTGCGGTTGGCAACACGTGGCTGGGTCCGGCGAGATAATCCCCAAAACTTTCAGCACTCCAGCGGCCCATGAAAATTGCACCCACGCCGCGCAAGGAGTTGAGCCAGAAGTTCTGGCCTTCACCTTCATCCAACGCGCAACGCGTTTGAACATGCAGGTGTTCGGCATTCAATTGATTTGCAATTTCAACGAGTCTTTCCCTCGAATCAACAACGCAAATCGCACCCCACTGCTGCAAGCTCTTGCGGGCAATTCCCGAGCGATCGGCACAAACCTGATCAACAAGGCTTTCGAGCTGTCGCGCGACCGCATGAGCTTCCTTTTCACAGGTGGTCACGAGAACTGCACTTGCATCTTCATCGTGCTCAGCCTGGGCCAGCAAGTCGAGTGCAATCCAACGGGATGGACTGCTGCCATCGGAAAGAACGAGAATTTCAGATGGGCCGGCGAAACCATCAATTCCAATTCGACCAGCAAGCAACTGTTTGGCTGTGGCCACGTAGATATTTCCAGGTCCAACAATTTTATCGAACCTCTGAACATGTTCATCTCCATATGCCGCCAGGGCAACGGCCTGTGCTCCTCCAACAGCGTGAATTTCATCAATGCCCAGAGCACAAACGGTTGCGGCAAAAACCGGATCCTTCAACGATCGGGCAGGCGTGAACACAGCAATTCGCCCCACACCGGCAACCTGCGCCGGAACGGCCGACATGATAACGCTGCTGGGGTAAAATGCCTTGCCGCCGGGAACATAGAGCGCAACGGAATCGAGTGGTTGAACACGCGAAGCAAAGCGACTTGTCCCGAGCGTTGTCCATCTGCTTTGGTCGCTTTGAATCTCGTGAAATTCGCGGACCCTCTGAATGGATTTCTCAAGCACCTTGCTCACATTTGCCGGACAGCGTTCCGCCAATGGCATCAACTGTTCGCGGCTCCAGGTCAGGGGCTCAGCCGAGGGAACGCCCTCAAAGCGTTCGCGCAATTCAAGCACACCGGAGCGTCCAAAAGTTTTCACCTTTGACACGATATCCCGCACACGTTGAACAACCTCGGCATCTTCCGATGGAAGTCGGGCATCCAGAGAGCGGATGAATTCAGAGATTTGTTGTGGCGTTTTTAGAACCCGAATCATTTTTGTTTTCCCCAAGGTGATCAATCTCGAAATGCCCCAATTCAACGTGCCCATGACTGGACCAATGGTGCAGCCAGTGCTTCAACGTTTCATGGGCCTGCGCGAAATGGCCGCGCGAGGTGATCAACTGAACCCGCGTCGACGCAAGCTCACGGAAAACAATCAAACCGTTCTCACGCAGTGTTGAACCGGTTTCCACCAGATCCACAATCGCGTCGCAGAACGAAATCACACTTGCCAGTTCAACGCTTCCCTGGAGGGGAATCAACTCCGGCTCGAGGCCAAGTTCGCGCAGAAGGCGCAACGCCATGTGCGGATATTTGGTTGCGACCCGCGGGCGGGCCTTGCCAAACAAACGCTCCTGGGCGTCGGGACTGCCGGCAAGGCAAATACGGCACTTGCCGAATGCAAATGTGACCGGTCGCAACACGGACGATGCGTCTGCCTCGTCCAACAAATCGGAACCCGCCAAAGCAATCTCCGCAATACCGCGTTCCACGTATGACACAACGTCGGAGTTCTTCACGAACAGGAACTCATAACGGCCGCACTCGCTTTTCAATACCAGTTTTCTTGTGGTTTCAGGGTTTTCTGGCAGGCGAATACCGACGTCTGCAAAAGCCTGGACCCCCCACTTCTGCAGCCTTCCCTTTGGCAAAGCGATTCGAACAGGTCGGGCGCAACTGTCGTCGCGACGATCAGCGACCGGCTTCAATTCGGCCTTGCAAGGAGCCAAACCTTCATCTGCGACTCCGGTTGTTTGCGGATCCCGCAACATGAATCCCACGGCCATTTGGGTCAAACCAAAATGTTCGAGGAGTTTGTCGTAGCGTCCACCGCCGCCAACGTTTTTCAAGAATCCCTGGGCGTCGAGCGCAAGAAAATCGAAAACCAACCCGCTATAGAAGCTGCGCTGGCGCATGAGGAACGGGTCGACGATGAATTTGATTGTTGGATGTGAAATTCGGAACCGCGCAACGGCATCCAAAAGCCTTTGATACTCAACACAGGTCTTCCAAAATTCGCCGGCATTCAATTCAATCTTGTCGAAAATCGCATTGACTGCAGCAAAATCCTTGCAGAAAACCGCATCCCGAAGTGCGGCTTTTGTGGCTGCACGGTTCTGCGGATTTTGAATCTTTTCAAGAACCACACTCTCGAGTTTTGCCACAACCCTGGCATCACCAACCACGACAGTTGTACCGTTGTAGCCAAAACGACCAAGTGCACTCACCGCCAAATCAAGCAACTGGTCTTCTGCCTCGAGCTCTTTTTCGCCGACAATTTCTGCACCAAACTCAAGGGATTCAAATTCGGAAGCATGCCCCAAACGGAATCCCTCGGCGCCCAAAAGCCCCTGGGGTGAAAAAACCTTGCCCGAATAAAACAACTTGAACGGAAAACTGAGTTCGCTGGAATGACGGCAAACAAATTGTGCGGAGAACACCGTCAGGTCTGTGCGCAAGGACCACTCGGTACCATTGGAGTCGAGGAACCTCGGAGCACCCGGAAGCACGCTCTCACCAGTGAGACGGCTTGAAAATTCGGTTGTGGGCAAACTCAGGGGGAGATTGAGCTCGGCAAAGCCACTTTGCCCGGCCAACTGCCGGAAATCACTTTCCCAGCTCCGCAGGCGAGCAAGCCTGTCGCCCAGGCGGGGAAGACTCTTGATTGTGCTTGAGCGAGATGTGTCTTGCATCACCGTCGTCCCTATTCTAGGAACAAGCTTCGTAAACGAACCCGATGCGCAGAACTTGCATCAATTGCAACCCTTTGCAAGTGTAAACCTGCGATACGCTAAAGGATTGAGAGACATGGAAATCTTTCTTCTTATCCTCAGGAGCCTCATGATTCTGGTCGGCGCACTGATGCTGATCACCTTTCTCCTGTTTCAGTTGTGGCAGCGCGTTCCGACCCAGGGAATAAAGTTCAGGTCTCAGGACTTCATAACGCTGGGTGCCGTTGGACTCATCTTTGCGCTCGGAACAAACAGCTACTGGGGCCTTGTGGTCGTTGGTCCGATGTTGCTCGGAAAGCTGCTTTCACAAGCAATGATACAAAAGAACAAAGTCCGTGGCAGCGGCCGCTGGATTGAGGTGCAATGGACCAAAATGACGCCCCGCGGTTTTCAGATTCCTCAACAACTGAGCAAGGAACTGCAACGCCTCCCGGGAGATCAACATGTCCTGCTGCCGCGCCAAGTTGGCATCTGGGCCGTGAAATACTTCCTCAAATCGGTGAAAAAGAACGCAGGAAAAGGGCCCGTGCCAATGAAGTCGGGCCAGCAGGCCCAGGCTTTCGAAATGGTGGAACGCCTCGGCGGAAACATCATCCGACTTGAAAAAGGCAAAACCGAGCAGGTCGCGTTGCCGTTTGGTGTCCTGAAGGTCACTCGCCTCTGATTCGTTTCGGAAAATCTGAACTCAATCGATGATCCACCGCGGATTCGAATCCGCGGTTTTTTCATATCCACAGGCGAAAACCGCCGGCAAAAGATCATTTTGAGTCGACTGCTCGAGAACCTCGATGCACTCCAACCATTTTTGTTCGTCCATGAGAGTCTTGAGCCACTCCTTGAGGGCTTTTTGCGACGTTCCCACCCACACGCAGCGTGGGCTGTTTGAAGCGTCGGAAACGTGCTTTTCAACAAAATCCTGCAGTGCATCCGTCAACGTGCCGGTTCTCGGCAAATCATCCGAGCACCTGTCGAAGCGCGGGTCCACACAAACCGGAAGTGCGCACATTTGCGAGACCGGCTCGGCCGTTTTCAAGGTCCTTGAATTTTCACCACAGACCAAAAGAAGATCGGAAAAAAGTGCATGAGCTGCGCGAATCGCCTGGGGAAACGAGGATGGATTTCGAAATGCACGCCAACGCAGATCTTCCTGAAGAGACTTTGTTCTTGCTTCGTATTCGGCATCGAGATTGACCAGCAGTGTGTCCTGCGCAAAGCCAAAGAGTGTCTGCGCAAGGTTTCCTGCCGCTTCTTCACCGCGACGGCTCAAATATCCTGGTGCGCCGCCCTCTGCTTGTGTGTATAGTAGGAATAAAATTTTCATGGGCGCCTCTCGTTGGGCTCATCCGAGTGGGGAATGGCATGTCTCAATCATCGACCTCTTCCGATCTCTCTTTGGAAGTTCGTAATATGCAAGCCATTCAAACGCAACTCAAGAAGAGCTTCAACGCCGGTAGAATGCGCGGCCTCGAAGCCCGCTTGAACGCCCTTTCGGCCATCGAACGGCTTGTCCAGGAAAACCAGGCGGCTCTGTGTGACGCTGTGACCACCGACCTGGGACGTCCGCGTGAGGACAGCTTGATTGCCGAACTCAGTGTCGTGATAGAAGAGGCCAGATGCGCGCTCAAAAACCTGAAGCGCTGGATGAAACCAAAGCAAAAAATCATGCCTTTGCTTCTGTTTCCTGCAAGAGGTTCGATCAATCCCGAGCCTTTCGGTGTCACGCTGATCATCGGTCCCTGGAACTATCCCTTTCAACTCCTGCTCACTCCACTGATCTCTGCCCTGGCGGCGGGGAATTGTGCTGTCATCAAACCATCGGAGCTGACGCCAACTTGCTCCCGGCTGATTTTCGAACTCATTCCAAAATACTTGTCGGCCGATGTTGTTCAGGTGGTCGAAGGTGGAGTCGAAATCACTCAGCGACTGCTGGATCTCAAATGGGACATGATTTTTTTCACCGGCAGCACCCAAGTTGGAAAAGTCATTGCACAGGCTGCCGCCCGGACCCTGACTCCCGTTGTTCTTGAATTGGGAGGAAAGTCACCCTGCATTGTCGATACAAGCGCTGATTTGAATGTGACGGCACGACGAATTTTGTGGGGAAAACTTCTGAATTCAGGACAAACCTGCGTTGCCCCCGACTATATATTCACTCCACGCAGCAACGTGGAGAACCTGGTCCGCGCCCTCGAGACAACCATCAGGAAATTCTATCCCGAGGGATTCGTGCGCAACCAGAGCTACTGCGGAATCGTGAACCAGCGTCATTTCCAAAGACTTGAAGCGATCACGGAAGCACATCGACACCAGCTCCGGATTGGCGGAAAAATCATTGCAAACCAACGCCTCATTGAGCCTTCTTTTTACCTGCTCAACATCAATGAAGCAGCATCCGCGCCGATCATGTCAGATGAAATCTTCGGCCCCCTGACTCCCATCATCTCGTATGAGTCCATCGACGAAGTGACGACCTACATCAATGCACACGACCACCCATTGGCGCTGTATGTTTTTTCCGCCGACAAGAACCTCGTTTCCCGAATTCAATGCGAAACACGGTCAGGTTCTTTCGTTGTCAACGACACGGTCATTCATCTCGCAACAAGCGAATTGCCGTTTGGCGGTGTGGGCGGAAGCGGCATGGGCGCATATCATGGCGAACCAGGCTTCCAGGCCTTCAGTTATCAACGGTCCATCATGAAGCGGCCCTTCTGGCTTGATCTGCCGGTGCGATACCGACCCTATTCCAGCTGGAAAATGTGGATATTGAGGAAACTGATTGGTTATCGCTGAACAAATGAGTCCTTCAGGGCTGCAAGGACCCGAAGAGGCGATTTTCTCAAAACTCTGGAAAATTCCCCAATTTAAAAAGAAAATTTAAATATTTTCGAATAGATAAACAAAGCTTTCCCTTCCCTCCGAGTCGAGCTATAGACGTTCAAAACTGGCAACAGAATTCGGGGGTAGTCATGACCATCAAAGTCATGTTTGAAAACCATATGTCGGCTCGGGTCGTTGAAGTCCACTTTCCAGAGGGGCTGAACATCAACGACGCCGCCTCAATCTCCGAATTGAAAGCCGCGTGGACTGAAAACCTCAAGAAATGGCACTCGCCATACACCTGTCTTTTCGACTGCAGGAGCCTCTCGGTCGCTGAATCCCAACGCAAGGACTTCGAAAGACTGATCGGTTTCTTCAAGAATTTTTTCATGAAAAGCATCATCGGCTTTTGCAATGATGGACAGAGGCCCGAATGGTGTCCTTTTGATGTTGAGGAAAACTACGATGCCGCAGTGGCCCGCACAGGACTCACACGCGGAATCGGGCTGACCCGCAACCTGGATGACCTGCGCAGCAGAATTCAAATCGACAATGACTTCAATGCACACGTTATGGACATCAGCTTTCTCGCAGAGACCGATCTCAAGACTGCAGGCGATGTTGCAACACTCAAGTCAAAAATGCAGAACATTCTCAAAATGTGGCATTCGCCATACAGTGTTGTATTCAATTGCGTAAATCTGACGTTCTCGCCCGAAGCATTCGTGGAATTTTCCAGACTCGAAAAATTTCTCCGATCATTCTTTTGTAAAAACATCATTGGATATGCACCAAAAGCAGAAAAATCATCATATCCCTTCCCCACCTACCGGTCGCGGCATTTGGCGGTCGGAGAACTCGAGCACAGCGGCTTGCAATCCGGAGCCCAAGCCAATTGCTCGACACGAAAATCAACATCCGAGGGAAGCAAGTCATGATTCTGCCGAAGTCCACGGGTTGCTCTTTCATGCGAAAGCAAAGTGCATTGGCAACGCTCTTCATTTTGTCTGGATTCGCCACTGCGTGTGAATCCAAAAACCTGTTGCAAACGTCGGCCATCCGCCACGCTCATAACTCCGCTTCACTTTTCCAGTATTCTCTCGAGAAAAACCCTGACACCGTGTTGCACAGGCTGGAAACTTTTGTTTCGGGTTGGACAACGAACAGAGCCGATTTTATCGCTGATCTTGGTCTACGTTTTGACAAATTGATCCTCGAACTGGATGGTCTGGCCGTCGCTGAAAATGTCGCTTCAGGTGCCAACATTCTCAAGAAAATTGCCGAATCCCATGCTCAGTCTGTTGAATTGGCTCAGCAGGAGCAGTCCGAGGAACTCAAGGGCCTGTGGTTGAAATGGACAGAACGGCTTCTGTTGACACGAAGCGCGCTCCAGCATTTTTACTCGGAAACAAAACTGAACGAATTTGAGAGATTTATCGACAGCGGCAAACTCGACGAGGCATTTGCTTTGATGCCCGAACTCAAGCAGCTGCTTCATCCCATGCACGAGGCCCGGCTCGTTTCGATCTATCGGGCCAACTCGGCAAGTCCTGTCCTTTCAGCTCCCTTGCTCGACTTGATCGCAAGCTCGGGTGGCCCATTGGCAAGGCTGTTTCTTTATCAGCGATTCAATGCAGCGCCGTCGCTGGAACTTGCCGAGGCCATCGGCAGAACAGGACTCCCGAGAACGACAGACCTGTTGGGTGAGAATGGCTTTTTGGGAAATGGCCCCATTTTTCAAGCAACGGAAAGACAAGCCGGAAACAAAACGCTCGACAGTATCAGGGACTTTCCCGAGCGCTGGAAAGACATGAAGAACTACCTCGACAGCTTGAAAAAGATCCCGGACAGACTGGCGAAAGCCCGCAGCTTCTGGATTGAAATGCATGCCAGGATGGAACGCAGTCTCTCTGGTTTGCCGCTCGACAAGGAAAAAATCGACGAACTCAAGAAGAAAATCCTTCAGTCGTTCGGAAGCAATGCACCTGCAGAAAAATTTCGTTACGTCCGTGACGGAATCGAATTTCAGGAAGGTGACATTGTATTGATTCAGTTGGGTGAAACCGGCGGTCTATGGGAGTCGTTCACAGGCTCGGGAACGTTGCTTTCACACATGCAAATGGTCACTTTCGATCCGCTTGGACTGCCTTACGCAATAGAGATGAATTATGGTCGAATCATGGTCTCGCCGCTCGACCTGACAGCCGATCGCTACGTGGTGGTCAGACTCAGAAACACTTCCGATGCAATGCTCAAAAGAATTCACAATTCGTTTTTGAAGATCCAGTCGATGGACCTTGAATATGACTTCAGGTTTGAATCGATAAATCATCAAAAGCTCTATTGTTCCGAACTTGCTGCTGCAATTCTCGAGGATTCAGAAACGGGAGTCACCCCTTTCGCATTCTCACCGAAGTCTGAACGTGCAAATGAACTTTTGAAAAAAACCGGCGTGCGCTCTGAAAGTTTCTTCAGTCAAGGCAGCTATCTGGGCAGCTCACAGTTCACACTTGTTGCCGAAAGAATTCATGGTGATCCTGCTCTTCTCATCAAGGGTCAAATGTTGCTGGATGCCTTCAACGCCCATCTGTCCGAGTCTTCAGGTGTACTGCTGCGGAAGCACGCGGACTCCCATACCATCTACGGACTTGCTGCATTGGCGCAAACACTCGAGCCCGAATTGCGCAGAGGTCTTGGCCCCCAATCCTTTCTCTTTTCAGTCATGGTGCTCGATCGGCTTGTTCACTCCATCGACAACGATGTTCGGAACTCACCCGTTTACCTGAACCGTTCGCGGAGTCACCTTCAATCAAGAATCACTGTCTTGAAGGACTCCATTTCAGCTGCACTCGCTCAAGCAATACCGGACAATCTTGAAGCTGTTTTTCCCAAACAGAACCCATAAAAAGGCATTCAACGACAGGTTAAAATTTGCCTCCCTGTCGCCGAACCCAACGGGCACTGCAAAAACGACTGCAAAAGTTCTCCCGACGCCACCGATACCTCTCATGACTCATTGGCACTTAGAGGTTGATGGGTTGCGTGGCGCATGGATGCGCGACGTCTATGCCATGGAGGGCTCCCAATGCCTGATTTTTTCCTGACCCAAAAGCTGAAAAAGCTGTGCGAGTCTCCTTGCACTTTGCTGTGGCTTGAGGGCTCGAAGCACGAGCGTGTTCTTTCGGTGCGATTGCAGGATCGGAGACTGGTGCTGAAACTTTCAGACCAGACAAGCCGGGTCGTTGCATTCGACAAGTACTCAGTCACATCTGTTGGCCTGCAATTCTGGTCCAATGGGCGTCCGGGAGTTCTGTACCGTTGGGAACAGGTTCCGCGCGAAACAATCGATGGCAAGCAAAAAACAACGCTCAGGATCACGGATACGGGTGAAGACCCGCCACCCACTGCCGCCTGACCTTTTCAGCGTTCATCGAGCTGACAGCCCAAGAGCTCCTTGTAGTATTTATCAACCTCAAGAGCGTACCTTTCTTGCACCCCGGACTTTCCGTTGTGCAAATATGCCAGCGAATAGAGGTCGGTCGGGCCGGCGGATGCCGATTCGGCCAACAGTCTTAAACTGAATTCAAGGTTCGTCATGATATTGTGGGCAATTCCGAACCAAAGTGGATCATCGTCAACGATCCATCTTCCAGCGGGAGTTCTGGCTTTCGAGACCTTGGCAATGCCCACCCCCTTGCATTGGCCTTTCCAGCATTGATCTCCCCAAAGCCCCAAACGCGATTCTTTCATCACAAAAGCCATGTGCGCCTCTACAGGACGAACGCGTCCCAGAGACCAGGCACGAAAACCCTGCGCCGCTGGGCTGTCGCTCTCGAGGATCACACGCTGAAAACATTTTTTCAAAAACCGCGCGCGGGTGCACATGTCCATGGCCTGAAATTCCGGAACCCTGAGCAAAGCCGCCGAATCTGGTCGATCCAAAGGATAAGTCACATTTCTCGACAAAGAGGCCAGGCGCTCGTTGCGAGTCGAAAAATCCGCAGTTCCAGGTCGCTCGTCCCATGCATAGATGCAATAGGTGGGCGCCTTGACAGGAGGCTCCTGCTGTTCGCTCACCACAGGTTTTGCAGGCGGAAATTCACGCGCGGGAGTGGGATTTGGTTCGGGAACCTTGATGACTTTCTTGCGTGGATCAGGCTTTGCAGTTGGGGTTGGAGCAGGTTTCTCCACGGAGGCAGGTGCCTCCTTTTTTTTTGCGGACTCGACCGCATCAGTCTTTGAACCCTTGGACTGGGATTCAGCCGAACGACCGTCAACACCATCATCGATGACAATGATTTTTCGAACATCTGACTGTGATGGTGTGCCGGAATCGTATTTTCGCGGAACAAGCTTGCCTTCTGACGACGGTGCCGATTTACCATCGCCCGACTTCAGCTCGGGAGCAGCAAACTTTTTCTTCTCTGCGATTTCGTTCTGCACCCGCTCAAAAAGATCTTCAGACCAAGCCATTTGAAGACAGGGTGATTGATCCGTATATGACAATTTGGTCCGACACGCGGAAACTTGTTCCTGGGTGAAGGGACCATAGACATTGCCAGACGACAGGCAGACACCACCGGGCATGAGTTTTCCACCTGGCGGACATCCCCCCGAATACTTCTCTTTCAGTTTGTCGAAAAACTCCAAGGGCCAGTCCTGACGCTGAACGCAAATTCCAGCATCGGAAGGAAAAAGTTCGCGACACAATTCCTGCAGCTCTAGTGGGAATGGACCCAATACAACCCCTCCGCGGGTGATGCACCTTCGCGGATTGGAAACATAAACAGAATCCTCGGGACACACGCCAGGAGCAGAAACCTCGACCGGTTCTGTTGGCCTCGCAGCAGATGTGGTTGACTTGACGGTTTCAGTATCACTTTTGCTGGGTGACGTCTTTTTTGAAACACATGCACAAATCAAGCCAAACGCTGCAAAAAGCAACTGTCCTTGTCGACGACTTGAGTTTGAAAAAAAACGCACGCGGACCGCCTCTCGTTGCAAATCCCGATGAAAATGATTTGGGGACAATCGTGATTTTACCTCTCAAAGCCCTGCGAACAATAATAACCACAGAGGGTGTCAATATTTCAGGGTTTGCGCCCCTCCAGAGTCTCCCGATAGGACTTGAGGCAGACGTGCAGATACTCAACACCCATGACAACGTCGAAGCCCGCTTTTGTGCAGACCGACACATTCCAGACCGGGGTGAGCACGACAGTTGTCTTCGGATCTGCAAACAACCATTCGGCCTCACCTGTTCCAAGAACCACAGGCTCCTGGCTGGCACTCACGACATTTGGACTGTACAGATCGGCTGTCGAAAGCTTTTCGCCCAAGCCAAGAAACATGCGCGCTCGTGCTGTTGATTGTTGAACGACGCCAGTCATGACATCTTCGGCGGCGGGAACCACAAACAACATGAGCGCTGTGCATGCCAGCATCTGCAGCATCGACAATATCCGCACCACGCCCAGGGAGTGAAGACTGGTCAGCCTGCGTGTCACTCCAGCTCTGGATATCCAGCTTTTCAGGATGGTGGCAGCGAGCAACAGCGAGATTCCAGAAATGAAAAAACCTGCGGCCAATTCAACTCGGCGCAACAATGCCGAGGCTAAAATCGCAGATTCGCGTTCCTTGAGCTGGAAATAGTCCGCAAGCAAGGGTTCCCAGAGCAGCAAACCAGACGCCAAAAGCAAAAAAACAACCGGAAGCAGAAATGGAATTGAAAAGGCGATGACGCGAAGCAGACGCAGCGTTCGCGGTTTCCAGCTTTGATCACTTTCCAACGGACCCAACGATGCAAGCAAGGCCAGAGCAGGCCAAACCGGCCAAATATAATTCGGCAATTTCGTTGCCAACAATGAAAAAAACAGAGCGCAAAGCAGCGTCCACGACAGCAACCACCTGCGGACGGAACGCAAGGCCTCCGGTGATTGTTTGCTCATATGAGTCGACCCGTTGAGTTGCGCTTTTGGAAGGAAAGCTCCAGCCATCAGCCAGGAGATCGTCAATCCGCCGCCCACCAGGAAAATCGGCAGGTAATAAGCCACCGATCCACCATGTCCTTCCATCGCAGATGTCGCCCGACCAAAATGGTGCTTGACGAAAAACTCCTCCACGAAAGCTGCGCCACCTGTCGACCACAAAAACCAGTAAAAAACTGCAGAGGCCAGTGCCGCCAACAGAGTCTGGGGAAAAAATTCCACGAGCCCGGAGCGCACGGATTCGCGAAGGAACTGAAGCTTGTTGCGCGAAAACATCGCTGCATTCTGCCAAAAACAAAACAAGAAGGCGGTGCCCGCAGGCAACACCAAACCCACGAGGCCTTTTGTTGCGGTTGCTCCGCTCATGCCGACGAACGAGAGAAACCACCACACCCTCGCAGGCCGCATTCCAGACATTCTTGCGTGAATACGAATCGACTCACTGCAGACAAAAACCGATGTGAACAAGACCAAAAACGGGTCGAGCAACACTGCAGTTGATGCAATACTTGGAAGAAAGCACATCAAATAAAAATAAACCGGAGAAATTCCTATTCGATGCTCATGGCGTTCCTCAAAGCGGAGCTCGGGCTTGCGCCCGGTCAATTTCTTCCAGGTCTGACTCAAGAAAAACAGGGTCAAGAAAGTAAAAACCAGGCTGACGAATCGACTTGAAAAAGCCGTCACCTGCGGCTCGGACCCGTCCAGAAGCCAGCTCGCAAGCGCCAGCGCGCCAATGTAGGTTGGAGGTTTGTGGTTGTAATTCTCGCCATTGAAGAGAGGCTGAGAGAGCCAGTGCCCTGCTGCCTTCATTTCCTCGGCCATGCGCCGATAAATCGCCTCATCAAAATCAAACGGCTCGATTGCAAACGAGCGGATACAAAACAGAACCACCAGGCCGCCAAGAAATATTGTGACCATCGGACTGAGGAGCGCTTCGAGCGAACGCCGGCCGCCCGCCAAAACGGGTTTTGTCATTTTGAATCATCTTTCCTGATTTGCCGTTTTCCAATCGCGACCTGAACTTGGCTAAAGAAACCACGCAACATGTTTCCCTCACGCTCACTCAATTCGGCACGATTGAGGATTCTGTGAAAATAATGAAGAAGACGATCTGGATTTCCTTCTCGGGTCAGACCAACGTCAACCATCGTCTGTCGCCAATGGGAAACCAAATGGAGCAGCCCTTCCGCCGTTATGGGCCGTTCGGCTTCGAATCGCGTCTTCACGCTGGGGATTTGCTTCCCCTCGGGCAACGCGTTCCAGAGGCAACCTGCCAACACAATGCCCACAGCCTGGCTCAAATTGAGTGAAGGAACTTTGGGATTTGTCGGCAGCGTGCAAATTGCAGAGCACAAGGTCAGATCGTCCTGGGACAAGCCCGTATCCTCAGGTCCGAACACCAAATCAACCCTTTCCGAGCGTTCGGGCAGCGTGGGAAGGTCACTCCACGCCATGTCCGGACGGCGCATGTCGCCTGTGCGACGAGAAAAACCCACCGCATAGCCAGCTCCCTCAAGCGCCTCACGCAGGCTTGAGACAACCTTGAACGACTCCAAAATCGTACCTGCGTGTGTTGTGGCCAGTGCCCGCGCTTCCGAAGACAGTACGTCACAACGAGGACTCACAACCACAACGTCGGTCACTCCAAAATTTCCCGCAAGCCGGGCTATGGCGCCAAGGTTGGTCGCATGCATCGGGTTCACAATCACAAGTCTCAAGTTCATCGAGCAAAAGCCTCTGGAAAATTTTCAACCAACAACATCTGCGCAGCCAGCGAAGCCTCAAGATGATGGGCCTTCCATTGCTCATGTGCGCTCGATCCCACGGTGTTGCTGACCCCAAGGCTTGCAATCCATGGCACAGCAAAGCGGTTGGCTGCGAGCGCCACACCAAAAATTTCCAGATTTTCGAGGTCGGCAAGTTCGGCCAATTCACCTGCGAGCTGCATATCGAGAGTGATGCCTGGCGTGGACAATGCCCGCAGGCAGCCCGATTCCCCTGCAGACGGATTGGTCAAATCCGACTGCAAATATTCGCAACGCTCGACCTTGGGAAGGTAGGACGCATTTTTTGAAAGGTCACCGTCACTCCAACCCGCTGAGGTCACAAGATGAGCGCTTTCCAAAGGAACCTGCCGATTGTAAGCACCTGCTGTGGCAACAAAACAGATCATGCGCGGCAACGCCCCAGCAGCAGCGGCCTGCGCCAGGGTCGCGCCAAGATTCAGGGCGGCACGCGGTGTTCCAATTCCCGTCGTCAGGAATCCCAGATCACCACTCCGACGAAATGAATCACCGAGAACTTTTATGACATCGCCATTTGCAAGTGTTTCGGCCATTCGGCTCTGCTCCGGCCACCAGGCAGACACGACCCACGTCTTCAAGCCGAAAAAGTCATCGGGACTCATGGCGATTCTCCCTCGGCATCCAAATTGGCAAGCGACTCGCTGGCAGAGAACCAAAGAGATTCCGTTTCCTCGAGCTGCCCACGCAAATCGGCCAATTGGGTCCCAAGCTTTTGTGCCTCGAGATAATTGCTACCCACTTCAAGCAACATCGCTTCAAGCTCAGTTATCCTGCCTTGAATTGTTTCCATCCTTGATTCCATTTCAGAAATCTTTCGGCTCAAACTTTGCCGTTCACGCTTTTCTTGTTGTGACACGGCACGCAAGCGCATCCGTGATTCCTTTGAACCCGAATCAGCGTTGTCACTGTGGGCAGGACTCATCCCGGAAGAAGTCGATACGTCGAGAATGTTCGGGAAACCTGAAACTTCCGCGAGTCTTGGATAGTCGTCAAGGTTGCCTTCAAAAATCGCGTTCCGGCCACCTGGAAGCATGACAAAAACATGTGTCGCAAATGAATTGATGAACTCACGATCATGACTCACGCAAAGTATCGTGCCTTCAAAATCCTGCAGGGCCTCGGAAAGAATCTCCGCACTTGACATATCGAGGTGGTTTGTCGGCTCGTCGAGAATCAAAAAATTTGAATTCTGCGCCAAAAGGATTGCCAATCCGACGCGGTTCTTTTCACCACCGGAAAGAACCTCAACCCTTTTGAACACGTCGTCGCCACGGAACAGAAAATTCCCCAACAGGGCACGCGCTTCCTTTTCAGAGAGATCTGTCCGGCGTAGAACATTTTCGAGGACTGTTGATCCTCGCTGAAGAACAGACATCTGATCCTGCGCAAAATATGCGCTGGTCACCTGATAACCAAGCTCGCAGTTTCCAACAATCTTTTGCACATTTCCCGCAATTGTTTCGAGCAGTGTGGATTTTCCAATGCCATTTGCGCCAATGACACAAATCTTTTGACCACGGATCACATTCAAGTGCAGATTTCTGGCCAACGGCTTCTCAACGGAATAACCAATGGTCATTTGCGAAATCCGCAATACCTCTTTTCCGCTCGGTGTGGGAGTCTTCAAAGAGAATGCAACTTCGCTTTCCTTTTGTGGCAGGGCAATGTCGTCCTCCAGCGCTTGAAGCCTGGCGAGCATCTTGACACGGGCCTGAGCCTGACGCGCTTTTGTCGCCTTGGCACCGAAGCGCTCGATGAATCGGGAAAGCTCTTCCTTGCGTCGGGAAATGGCTTCAGCGCGAGCCACATCCTGCTGTTCAGCCTGCTCCTTTTGTTCAAGAAATGAGTCGAAATTTCCTTTGTAGACTCGCAACTGGCCCGATGAAATATGTGCGGTCATCGTCGCCAATCGATTGAGCAGACCCCGATCGTGGGACACAAAAAGCAGGCAGCCATGAAAATTTCGCAAATAACCTTCGACCCAGACGAGACTGGGAAGATCGAGATGGTTCGTTGGTTCGTCGAGGACCAGAAAATCAGGATCGTTCAAAAAAACCTTCGCAAGTTCGAGTCGCATTCTCCATCCACCGGACAGTGCCCGTGGATCAATCTCCAATTGCTCGAGCGAAAAACCGAGCCCTGCCAGAATTCCCCTCGCACGACTTTCCACCAAAAGCCCGCCCGCATCCTCAAAGCGTTTCTGGGCGCGTTCAAAGTTTTCCAGAGCAGCAGCTGTTCCCTCTGCAACAAGAGTTTCCTGTGCCTTTTCGAGGCTGTGCCACAATTCGCGAATGCGCCTGTGACCTTCCACGCACTCTTGCAAAACCGTATTGCGAGGAGTTGGATTGGGCTCCTGCGGCAAATAACCAATCACGCAATCCCGAGGCCTGATGATACTCCCTGAATCACACTCTTCCGTTTCGCAGATCATGTTCAAGAGCGTTGTCTTGCCAGCACCGTTTGCACCCACCAGTGCGATTCGTTCACCGGCTGGAAAATGAAACGTGGCGTCTCGGAGAATAACTTGTGGACCATAGGATTTGTTGATGCGCTCGATGCGTATCACCCGACTTTACCCCTTGCGTCGATCCATTTGGTGAACTCGGCAAAGGCCTGTTCACGATACTTTGGCAACTCATTGAACATTTCGTGGCCAGCTCCGGGAATCTCGACGGAGCGCAGTTGTCCTCTTGGAAAGAGCGGTGCAACGGCTTTGGTCTTGGCAGGATCAACGAGTTTGTCTGCACCGGCGAACACCAATGTGACATCGGATCGTATCGATTGCACGGCTCTTGCGATCATTTCATCTTGCATGCTGCCAAGGAACACCGCTCCGAATCTTGCTGAAATCGAGAAAAGATTCAGTTCATCTGCAACATATGCGGCGTTGTTTTCAGGATTTTCGGAAATATTTTCGGGAACAATATCCACCGGTACGGGAGTCTGTGGAGCCAATCTGGGTAGCGTTGCCGCAATCATTTTTTTCCACTGGGGAACTTTCTGGGAAATACGATAGCACGGCGAACTCAGAAAAATCGGTGGACAACCGTTTTGCAGGATTGATGCGGCATACGTCACAAGCAAACCTCCAAAACTGTGACCCAACAAGCCGAAAAACAAATCCTTCTTCTGCTGAATTCCCAAGATGGAGCGTGCGTGATTCACCACGAACAAAACGTCAAGCACCAGGGCGTGCAGATTTTCGACGTCACCTCTCCGTGGACCGGATTTTCCGTGTCCTCGCAAATCAAAACAGGCAAACAGCATGTTCTTGGCACAAGCTGCGGCAGCCAATTCGGCATATCGACCGCTGTGTTCTCCAAAACCGTGAACGGCAAGAATGAGGCCTTCGATTTTTGACTCGGAGTCGGCAATTCCCGCCGGCACAAAACAACGGAAAAAAAGTTCAGTCCCATCAAAACTCTTGAGATATTCGGTACGTTCAACAGTCATCAAGAACTCTCCTCCATGAAGGACAATTTTTTTCCGCGCATTGAATTGGCGAAGAGCGGAAAGGATTAGCGGGCCGTGATTCAAGATTCCAACGTAGGATGAGCAAAGAGTGTCTCGACCATCAACCAGGGGGAATCTTATGCTCCGCAGCCTCCAAACAGCCGCAACCGGCATGGAAGCACAGCAACAGCTGATCGACACACTGTCAAACAACATTGCCAACGTCAACACGAACGG
>JBMSQQ010000009.1:0-52247 GCA_049423385.1 Silvanigrellaceae bacterium
AATTGTCGAATCAATCACGGGCCGGACGTTTTCCGCCGGGAGCAATCCATTCCCTATACTTGACGAGCTCCTGTGGAGTTGGATTGGCCTTGCGGAATCTCTTGCCGTTCAGTGAAACCTCGATACGACGATTGGCAGCACGTCCTTGTTTTGTCGCATTGCTTGCCACAGGATAACGGAACGCAACGCCGGATGTCGTGATGATTTCGGACTGCACATCGCGATCAACCAAAGCCTTTTTGACCGCATCCGCACGACGCTTCGACAATGCCATGTTGACGTCCAGCGAGCCCACCGAGTCTGTGTGACCCTCAACATGAATTGCATTTGGCTTTTCAATTTCAAGCCTTTCCTTGAGCAATTCGATTGTCTTCATCGCAGCAGGAGTCAATTCGGCACTGCCAAACTTGAACCGCACATAGCCAACGTCGACGACCTCATTGCCGACCAGCAGTCGGAGCAAGCTCTCATCGCTTGCCAATTGGCGAGGAGCTTCCTCTGCACGACTGTCGGCAAGAATGCGATCGAGATCGACGTCAGAATAAAGTGGAAGTGCATCACGTGGATCAAACACGCCACCGCTCTCCACTTCCTTGTATCCTCCGGAAGTATATCGCACTCCGGCCATGAGCCTCGCCAATGGCGAGCCAACCCCTCGTCCGAATCCTGTTCCCACCGAACCATGAAAAGTCATTTTATCGTTGTAAACATAACGCGCGCCCAATCCCCATTCCCACGGATTTCCGGGGCTGCTGAGCGAAATGTAACCTTGGCTGAACTCGGTGCGAATGCCGGCTTCAAGACTCAAGTGCTTGCTTGTTCTGGGTGTGCCCATGGCCGACCATTGAAAACTGCTGTCCCATGACACAGCCCAGTTGCGTGCCAAAAAAACCCTGCGCCCATTCACAAAACCGGTTTCGCCGATCACCCGCTCGCGGTCGCCCCAGAGGATGACTCCCGGAGTCAGACTGACTTCCCAATCTCCCCCGGTCGAGAAAATGGAACTTGGAACACTGAGTTTGAGACGGCTTGTTCCATCGGAAAGCATCGCTTTCTTTTCACCAAAAGGGATTCGAACATCAGCGGCGATGGTGTGCGTGCCGGCAATGCGGGTTCCCCACTCGATGGCCTTGTACTTGATTCCGACCCGTGGGTCGGAAAGCAGAAAGAACTGCCGACTGGCGCCGAACTCCATCAGATAATTCTTGGGATTCTGATGAATATCCAGAAGAGCAATGGGCAGAACACCGTAAAAATCAAGTTCGCGCAAAAGGCCATAGCCTGCAGAGAAATGCGTCATGATCAAATCGTCGACGATCCCGACCCGTTGGCTTTTGCCGTCTCCCAGTTCAACAGGATTCATGACATAATCGGCAGTCAGACCATACATCCATGCCTGAAATGGAATAATGTGTGGAGTTTCATTCAACAGGCCAGAAGCATTGCCGGCTGTCGGGCTGTAAGTTTCTGCATTGAATCCCAGAGCCGAAGCCGTCTGCGCATGCATGCCCGAAAGTGCAATCAATCCAAATGCAAGTGCTCGATTTAAAAATACCGTCCCGCGCTTTTCGAGGAATGACTTCATGGCAATCGCCTTTCATTTTGCGCTGCGAAAAAACGTTTTGCTCGCCGTGCAAAAACGATCGGCAATGCCAGGCACAGCAACGTCGCGATCAAATCACGCCAGGAACTGGTGGCAAGACGGCCCGCAATTGTGCCGCAATTGCCTGTTCCACCCTGCAAACGGAGTTGAGCGTACTCTTCCAGACTATTGGCTTCGCCCACGACTCCAAATTCACTCGCCAGCCTGTTGCCCTGATCCGCATTGCGATAATCGCGGTATTGTCCTCCGTTGGGTGTGGCGTAGAATCCATCGCCCTTGGGATCTGTGCTGCCAATGAGATCGCCATCGACTGTTCTGCCTTCATCCACGGCTGTGCACTTGAGTGATGGATCGGTGGAGCCACCGACATTGACTGTGAAGGTTTGCGAGCTGGAGCTGGTTCCATCCTGATATACAGGTGTCACCGTGACGGTGTTGCTGCCGCTTTTCAAGCCAACGAATTTGATGTCGAATGTGCTTTCTGGTGCCGCTGGCGAAACAGCCTTGTATTCAAACTTGCTGCCGCCCTGGGGAGTGATTTCAACTTTTACATACTGAAGTGCATTCTTGTCGAACTGATCAAACAGTGCAGAAAGTTTCTTGTTCAGTTCGGACGCACCCCGTGCATAACTGAACTTCACCTTGCCATTGCCGGTGCGCGCACTGTTTTCGATCAAAAAACCTGCGGGGTTCAACAAAGCCTTGCCGCTGTCGTCATAATCAAAGTAAGCCATTGAATCCTGGGTGAACAGCACATGATGCACATTGATCTCGCCGAAAGGCGTAGTCAGCGCCTCGGCATGCGCCTGCGAGATTGCCAGTGGAGCTTGTCTGTCGATGCAATATTCGCGGAATTGTCCAAACCGATCACCGGAAACAATCGTTTCGGTCGCCAACCTTGCAGATGAGCGGCAAGTTGCAGCCGCAATGTATTTTGGAATGTTGGGCAAGCCATCCGTGACAACCACAACGTTGCGACCCATCGTCGATGCACCCAAAGCATCGTACGCCTTTTTTGTGCCCTTGAAAAAATATGAAAAATCGGTCGAACCGCGCGGCATGACAGCGGCGTAATCGACAAAATTTTTCATATTGGAAACCGCGTTTGCATCGTTCGCAGCACTGAAGTCCAAATACTCGCAAATCGACAACTTGGAGGCATCGCTGGGTGAACCCCAGCGCAAATTTGCCGAAGCCGAAGGAAATACATCGACGGCCGAATCGCAGTAGTCTGGTGAAAAGCCGGCATTCAAGTCGTCAACCCGCTGGTCGCTCAACTCCGTACCCGACCTGCCGTTGTAATTCATCACAGCGATCTTCGGATAGTCGGCACTGCCGGTTGCCACACCCGACGTTGCGGCCTTTGCAACAAAAGATTCAATAAAACCTTTGACCATCGGAGCGCGCGCCGTGTTCACGTCGGTCGTCGCCTGGCTTTTGGAGTTGTCGACAATCAACATCAACTGGCTCCGCAGTTGATCTGCTTTTGGTTTGCAGTTTTTGACACTCCAATTGAACGCAACCACTGAGCCCGCGCCAGAGGCGGGTGAGATATTGATTGTGGGATTGGTCAAAACAGTCGCTGGCCCACTGCCTGGAATGCAATCCCGGTCCGTTGATACGGGTTCGCATCGGGAAAAGCTCGCCGGAAAGGCAGACTGTGGCCAGGCCAACAGGATCGCACCTGGAATCCATCCAATGGAGCTGGGCGGCAAATACTTCCTCACGTTGGCTTTCTCCTTTCCGATGGGTTCGAAAAACCACGGCTTTGACAGAAATATTGCCATGTTTGGGCACATCCCAATACCCCTGAATCTCCATTCGATGGAGGCATTTCATCGGAGATTTGACACACCCCCTCCGTATGAGCGAATTTGCCGTTGTTTCTACACTCAAGACAGCGACTGGAGGACTTCGGGGGACTCTCCCGGGAGTCTCTGGCCCCACGGATGGACAAGGTCATGACTCTCGACAAGCGCGGAAAGAATTTGTCCTCAAAGTTTCAAGCCACAGTCTATCTCGATTGCAATGCCACCACACACACCCACCCGCTGGCCCTGCAAACTGCCCGGGAGGCCATGGAGCTATGCTACGGCAATCCAAGTTCCACACACATCTCCGGCCTGCATGCGAAGTCATTTCTCGAAAGCGCGCGTGAGGCGGCCGCAGTTGCGGTGGGTGCAAACGATCCCGAAGAAATCATCTTCAACAGCGGCGCAACGGAGGGTATTCAGTCCTCTATTTTCTCGGTGCTGTTTCATCTTCTCCGACAATTTCGGGAAACCGGACGTCTGCAGCGCTGGCACATCCTATATGGCGCAACTGAACACAAGGCAGTCCCTGCCGCAATTCAACACTGGTCCGAGGTGCTCGGTCTCCCGGTCGAAATCGAGTCCATTCCCGTCGACTCAAATGGCATTCTCGATCTCGAGTTCATGGAGTCGCGTCTGGCTCAAACCGCACTCATCTGCACAATGGCTGTCAACAACGAAACAGGCGTGATTCAGCCACTCGAACGCATCTCTGAACTTCTGGCCACATCCGAAGGACGAGGATGTCTTTGGTTTGTTGATGGTGTCCAGGCATTGGGGAAGGTTCCTATCCGGTTGTCCGAATTGGGTGCTCACTACTCGTGCTTTTCCGGGCACAAATTGAATGCACCCAAAGGCATCGGATTTTTGTGGGTCCACAAGGACGCTCCTTTCACCCCGATGATCGTTGGAGGTGGACAGGAACGTGGAAAACGCTCGGGAACCGAGAATCTTCCCGGAGCAGCAGCGTTTGGACGCATCCTCAAGGCTCTCAATGATCCAAAAGACAGCATCTTCATGAGCCATTCACAACTTGAGGAATGCAGACAAAAGCTCATCTCAACGCTTTCGCGTTGCTTTCCCACTCTGGTCTGGAATGCCGACCTGCAGCACTGCGTCCCCACAACCTTGAATTTTTCAGTTGAAGGAGTATCGAGTCGTGAATTGATGAATGCCCTCGATGCTGCGGGCGTTCGCGTCTCCGGTGGCTCTGCATGCAGCTCGGGTAAAACAACGGAAAGTCACGTTCTCTCGGCAATGAGCCTGCCAAAATGGCGCAGCCAGAATGCCATCAGGCTGTCGTTCGGACCCGCCAATACACCTGCAGAAATCGACGCCGCATGTCTTGCTGTTCAGCAGGCGGGTGAAGCTTTGCGGGCGAGCTGCATGATACCCGCATTGCCTGCGAGTGCGGATCAAGTGGCAGAATTTCTCAAGCACACAGGTCCAGGCGTCAGCGAATTGAGAGCTTCCGACGGGACACGCGCATGGCTTGTGATGTCCCACGGCGGTGCTTCCGTGCTCGTTGCGGATTGTGACCAGGCACTGCAGGAACTCAACAACAAATTGTCTTGTCGGGGACTGCAGGGAACCCACATTCTGCGCCTCGACAAACCACAGACAGACCCAATGCCTCCCGGTTGGATACAAATCAAAACCCAATCAGGAACATCTTTGCTTCTTGTGTCCGCGCCCTTCAGCAACGTTCAGAATGCACAGGAAAACAAATCAAATGTTTCAGTCCTGTTTGCTCCAACCCGTGACTGCCTCGACGAAATTCAGCAAGGCAAAAACTCTACACTCGACAGCTGCGAGGCCATTCTTGCTTGTTTTGCATGCGAGACTTCGGCCCTGACCGTCTATGACTTTTTCAGCTTGCACGAGCTTAATTCAAACAATTTATCGAAAAGGACAATGCAAGGCGCATCGAAAAACACGCTTGCAGTCAGCAATGCTGCTTCTGCGAATGATCGCATCGAATGCACAAAGGAAGAGTTGGCAAATCTGTTTTCTGAACAGGAGTTCACGGTTCTCGACGTTCGCGAAGCTTTCGAGTCGGCAACTAGTCACCTCGATGAAATCATGAATCAGTTGCTCAAAACCAGCGTTACTGGACAAAAGTCGAGTCAGAACGGAGTGAATTTCAAGATTTTGCCCTTGTCGCGTCTTCCACAGTTCCTGATCGAACGTCTTGAACATCCAAGAAGTGAGAAAATTCTCTGCGTCTGTCGGAGTGGCCAGCGGAGCCTTCAAGCCGCTGAACTACTGCGCCGACTTCCAGGTTGTGATGCTCACAGCTTGAAGGGAGGCCTGGCCGAACTGCTGGCTCCCACGGTTTCTCTGCCTCCCAGATCTGTGATTCCGACTTTCAATGGCAGCTGAATCATCGATGTTTTCCCATGCAAAAATCAAAGCTGAATTTCGGCTGGATGACCTTGACTGTCAGCTGATTGAAACCGCCGATGGAAGCTGGTCCCTGCGTTTAGGGACAAGCCGAGGGGAAATGACTGAACCGATGCACAGTTCCAAGGGAGCGTGGTCCGAAACATTGGAAATCTATGAACCCGCACTGAAGGATTCGCTGCAGTTCATTCGGCCGGGAAAAAACTGGACGGTTGCATCAGTCGGACTCGGATTGGGATACAACGAGATTCTCGCAGCAGGAATGTCATTGCGGCATGGATATGAGCCATCACAGGTGTCGATCGTCTCTTTTGAAAGCCGTCAGGAATTGACTGAAGCCTTCAAATCGTACTTTCAGAATTCCACCCCAGCTTCGAGTCCGAATCAAATTGCACCGGTGTACGACGACATTTTGATTAGAACAGCAAGATTTTTCAATCTGGACCAGCGACACTTGCAAGACTTCATTTGCAAACTTGTCCATGAGCAGCGACTCGATTTTCGTCAGGAGATCACGATCGATTTACTCAGAACGGCAGTGCCTGATTTAAAGGTTTGCGATTGTCTGCTGTTTGATGCTTTCAGTCCGTCGAGCAGTCCTGACCTTTGGAACCCCGAGCTTTTACAATTGATGGTCGAAACCCTCGCAGGGCCGGAATGTATTTTCGTCAGTTACGCTAGCCGCACGGTTTTAAAGAAAGTCCTCAAGGAGAATGGCTTTCGGCTTCAGAAAAAGGCGGGATTCGCCGGAAAACGTGAGGCAACTTTTGCCGTGAGACTAAAAACGGAAAACTGAATTCGATGCTTGGCACATCCGACTCAATGGTTTCAAACAAAAAAAAACCGGCCGAAGCCGGTTTTTCTGCAAAGTTCCGGCCGAAACCGGAAACTTTTCACTCCTCAGATTACTGAGCAGGAGCAGCAGCAGGAGCTTCTGCAGGAGCAGCAGCTGGTGCTTCAGTTGCAGGAGCGGCAGCCTTCTTAGCAGCCTTCTTCTTGCCCTTCTTAGCAGTCTTAGCCTTCTTGGTTGCCTTTTCTTCCTTCTTAGCTTCTGCAGCAGGAGCTTCAGCAGCAGCTGGAGCAGCAGCAGGAGCTTCAGCAGCAGGAGCTGCAGCAGGAGCTGCAGCTTCGTTAGCCAGAGCTGTGGAGAATGCGAAAACAGAAGCAATAGCGACAAGTGCCAATTTCATGAGAAACCTCCATTGAACAAAACTTGTTCAAAGCTGAACCGGGTCCTTAGACGCCATGCCTGAAGGCCCCATGGTCAACTTCTGCAGGGTATACGACCCAGCTCCAACGTTTATTCCCCATGCAATTTTTTTTTTCAACATCAGCAGTGGCAGAAATTTCACGGCCTTGAGGTCGTCGTTGGTGGGAATCTGGAGCAGCCCAAACGAAAAAGCCACCCAGTGGGTGGCTTCGCTTCAAAACATCGCATCAAGTGGGTCAGGCCTTTGCAGCCTCGACTTCAATCTTGGCCATTCCGACGAGGTGCTTGAGAACCTTGTCAACCAAAACTTTTCCACGGAACTCCTCGATGACCTGTTGTCCGTAATTGCGGAGCAAGTCCTGAGGGCGAATTCCTGCCTGAAGAGCGAAGGTTGTCAATTCCTGGCTGACTTCGCGATCGTCCACGGTCAACCCCTCAAGACGGGCGATGTGACCCAGTGCAAGCACGCCCTTCACTTCACCAACAGCCCAATCACGATACTCCTTGCGGACGTCTTCGTTGTTGGAGTCAAGTTGATTGCCTTTTTCGCGACGACTGTTTGCATCGGCAATCGCGCGATCAATTGTGCCTTCAATCAAACTCTCTGGCACATCGAAAGTGTTTTTGTCGAGAATTTGCTTGATGATGTCATCCTTGAACTTCGCCACCTTGTTGCGATCGTTCATGCTCTCGATCTGGCTACGCATGCTGCTGCGAAGCGCGTCGATGTTCTCTGCACCAAATTGCTTCGCGAACTCATCATCCAGCGCTGCAACCTCGAACACCTGAATTGAGTTCAACGTCACTGTGAACTCAGCTGTCTTGCCCTTGAGGTTGGCGTCGGAAACGGTCTCGGGATATGCAACCTTGATTTTTTTGCTGTCGCCGGTCTTCATTCCAACAATGCCGTTTTCGAGCTCAGGCAGAGTGCTTCCATCCAGGTGAAGAGTCACACCCTTCGCTGCACGTTCTGACAATTCTTTTCCATCCACGGAAATAACATAATCAACTTTGACAGCGTCCTGCTTTGCTGCAGCACGACCACTTGTTTCGGGAACCAACTTGTCGGCGTCAGATGCAAGTTGACGCATTGAGCGCGCTATCTGGTCGTCAAGCTCAGGTTCCTTTTCATTCGTCTTGAGGATCAGTTCCTTGTAACCCTTGATGTCCACCTTGGGGTTGATGTCCACTGTCGCGGTGTAGTTAAACTGCTTGCCTTCCTCGAACTGTCCTTCGACGTCGATCATCGGAAAACTCACGATTTGAAAATCAACCGTCTTGACGGCCTGCTCATAGGACTCGTTCACTGCCTTTTCGTATGCCTTTTTGGCCACGTCTTGAGCAAAAAACTTGCGAACCAGGGCACCAGGAACCTTGCCCTTGCGGAAACCTTTGATTTCTGCGGACTTCTGAATTTCAGTCACAGCGAGGTCGAATGCCGATTTCACAGAGTTCGAAGGAACTTCGATACGGAACTTGCGGCGAGTGGAGTTGATTTCTTCAATCTGCGGTGTCGTCATGGATTAAATCTCGCTACCAACGGGTTTACACTTACCAGGCCATGGTCTGTACGGCCCGGCGTCAATTGTCGTTTCAAGCCTACCTGCTTAATCGACGTCGCCGCGGTTGGCAACGCGCTGGAGCACAACTTCCTGTTCTCAAACCGATGTGCTCGCGGGGGCAAAGTTCTGCAGGCTCTCCCAAACAAGAGCTCTCCAGTCGGGAAATGCCTCAAGTTCTCGCAAATCAGGGAGTACGAGAACCTCAAGCGATGTTCCATCCAACATGGGGCAGTGCAATGCCTCAAAGGCCTCGGGTGGAATTGCAAGGGGTTGTCCAACCGCTACCGAAAGCGCATGCCCTGCACGCCATCCAAAACAAACCACACGAATTGCATGCGACTGGGCCAGCGTCTCCACGACTCTTGCCACGACAGGTTCAGACAAGGGGTCGAACCGCGGAGTCTTTGGCTGAACCGGATAAACCGACTCGATGCGAACAGACTCGCGCCAGGGCAGTCTGTCGATCAAGCGTTTGAGGAGCGGTGGAACCGCATCATTGGAAACTGGATTGGATGCAAAGTCATACAGAAAAAGACAGGTTCCCGAATCCTTGCGGGATGAGGCTGCCCGGGCAAGCGGTTTGGGCAAGCGTTGCACACCCGAAGCTCTCAGGGCATAGTAAATCTCCAAGATTTGCTTCAAAGAAGGTTTTTCTGACATTTGTTTCGTATCCCTTCCACTTTGCGCAGGGTAAAAACGCATGCTTTTGAACGGCCTAAACCTCACGGACGATGAAAAACTTTTCCAAAAATCCCTGGAAAGCCTGCGTAGCGTTTTGCTGCAACCCACCCGCTCTCCTGTAACTTCGCAGCGGGTGATGCGCAACTGCAGTGTGCTCGAGAAGCTCGCGGAAAAACTGAAGACGAATGAAGAAAAACTCGCACACATGCTCATGGAACAAAGTCGCCGGCCAGTCTCGGCCTGCCGTTCCGAGGTCAACAGAGCTGTCCAGACCCTGGAGAAAACCAGGGATGCGGCACATCGATTGTGCGAGCCACGCGCTTACGATTTTTCCGATGCGAGGCAAGGTGGCCACACCGCCATGTCACAACGGCACACGTATGCGCCGCTTTTCGCCATCACGCCTTTCAATTTTCCGTTGAACCTCACGCTTCATAAAATTGCACCTGCCCTTGCTCTGGGCATCCCTTTCATATGCAAGCCCCCGCTTCAAAGCCTCGAACTTTTCACCCTGCTCAACGAATGGTTCTTGGAATCAGGCGCCAATGACGAATCATTTGCGTTTTATTTTGCCTCGAATGAAGGAGTTGCAAAAGCGCTGGAACGGTTGCCCGCTCCACTGATCAGTTTCACAGGCAGCCGTCAGGTGGGTTGGCAGCTCAAGCAGAAATACTGGGATCGAAAATTGATTCTCGAGCTGGGTTCAACCGCGAGCGCTTTGGTGTGCGGAGATGTTCCCAAGTGGGAGCTCGAAAGGCTCAGCCAGGAGTTGGCTCGCAGTGCTTTTGGAAATTCAGGCCAGTCCTGCATTTCGCTTCAGCACCTTTTGCTTGAAAATGAAATCTGCGACGATCTTGTTTCACACCTCCGACACACGGCATTGGGCTTGAACAGAAGCAGGGACCCACGCTCCGACGAAACCCTGGTTGGACCCTTGGTTGGCAGGGCTGCCTTTGAAAAGGCAATGCAGTTGCTGAATCAGGCGCTTGAAAGCGGTGCCCAGATCTGGAGTGCCGGGGAGCACAATCCCTCAGAGCACTACCTCGCACCAACGCTGGTTATTTACCCGAACACCCAGGCAAAAACCCTGGAACAAATTCGACTGACCCGCGAGGAGGCGTTTGCCCCAATCGTCTGCATCCACAAGCTTCCTGGCAACATTTCCGGCGAAAAGCTGAATGATATCGTGCAAAAGTTCGACTCGAACATCCACACGTCGATCTTCACCTACCAGAACAAGCGTGCTCGCCAGTTTTATGAAAGCATCGCTGCCAGAACTGTTCTGTGGAACGAAATTCCGAGCTGGCGTGCTGATGAAATGCCATACGGTGGTCTCGCCTTGAATTGGAACGACAACCACTTGCAAAACTCGGGGCTCTTGGGTGATGAAGGCCCCTATCAAACGATGATGGACCTCACCGTCGAACGACTTTTTGTACTCCCCTGAAGAGTTTGCCGCAGAGTGTCCCGCTGAAGCCACTGGAGACTAAAGATTATGTCGGAAGGTATTTGGACCTTTGACCCGTTTCGCAATGAAATTGTCAATCTCATTTGCGATGCATTCGGCGAATTGGCAAGGGAATCGAATATCGAACAGACAATGCAACCCGACCAGATCGCTGCACTGCTTTCAGTTCCACCTGAGTTTTCATTGGGCCAGGCTGCCTTTCCATGTTTCAGTTTTGCCAAAGCCCTGCGCAAGGCGCCGCCACTGATCGCGCAGGATCTCGCAGACCGGATCCTCAGGCAAAAAAGGACAACGATCACCCGCATCGCCGCGGTTGCAGGTTATCTCAATTTTCACCAGGACCCGTCCAGCATAGGCCAAAAACTGTTCTCGAGGATTTCCTCTTCCTCGTTTTTTTCAAAAGAAAAAATTGCTTCATCAAAACAGGAAAAAATTGTCGTCGAATATTCACAGCCCAACACCCACAAGGCTCTGCACGTTGGACACCTGCGTTGCCTCGTCCTGGGTGATGCTGTTTGCAATATCCTGCAATACGCAGGTCACAACATTGTCAAGGCAACGTACCCAGGCGATTTGGGAGCGCACATTGCCAAAACCATCTGGTACATTCAAAACAGATTCAAGGGTGATCTTCCGACTGCTGCCCGTGCCGATTGGCTGGGCGAGATTTACACTCTCGCGGACGAAGCCATCAAGAAAGACACCGGCACCGACAATGAAGCCGAAAATCGTGCAAAAATTGCAGAAATTCTGAGGCAACTCCAAGACCAAAACGGACCCGCCTTCGATCTCTGGAAAGAGACCAGGGAATGGAGCCTCGATCAGCTGAAATCCATTTACGAATGGCTTGGTGTCACATTTGATCTTTGGTTCTTTGAAAGTGAATGTGACGAACCCTCGCGCCGTCTGGTTCGGCAAAAATTTGCCGAAGGTCACTTTATCCAGGACCAGGGTGCCATCGGCATCGACCTGAGTCCCTACAAACTTGGATTTGCCATGTTCCTCAAGTCGGATGGCAATGGTCTCTACATCACCAAGGACCTCGAGTTGCTCCGCCGTAAATTTGAAGATCCCATGGTCACGTCCAGCATTGTGGTTGTGGACCAAAGGCAAAAGCTTCACTTCCAACAACTGTACAAAACCGCCGAGTTGATTGGTTATCCCCAAGCAACGAAATCTTCGACACTGTTGTATGAAACAGTGAACACCGCCGATGGAAAAGCATTCAGCTCGCGCTCCATGAATGGATTGCGTCTTCTGGAATTGCGTGTTGCGATGGAAAACAAAGTGACCCAGGACTACCTCGAGCGTTATCGTGGCAACTGGAGTGATGCCGAAATTTCGGATACGGCCAAGCAAGTCACAATTGGCGCGCTCAAATATGGAATGTTGCGGGTCGACAATTCAACCCAGGTGACTTTCATCCTCGACGAATGGTTGAAACTCGATGGAGACACCGGACCCTACCTGCAATATATGCACGCCCGCTGCTGCAACATCATCGAAAAACAGGGAACACCGGTTGCCAGCGATCGAATCTGTTTCGAAGCCACCGAAGAACGCGCCTTGTTGTTTCATCTTTCCCGATTCAACGAGTTTGCACACCAGTCGGCTGCCCATCAGCGACCAAGCGTGATTGCCGGATATCTTTACGATTTGGCAAAGGCTTTCAATCGTTTTTATGAGGCCTGCCCGATTCGCAGCTCCGAGGGCGATTTGAGAAATTCAAGACTTTGTCTGGTTCAGGCATCAGCCAAAGTCATGAAGGAAGGATTGGCTCTCCTGGGAATTCCTGCACCGTCTAGGATGTGACACTCAACCAACCCATCCCTTCCTCTCGCCCCTTTCCCCATTCAAACTCTGAAGAATGAAATCGCTCGCGGGGTTGGTCATGGTCCGACGTTCGGTGTTTCCACGTCTTGGTTTTGCTTGCGCCTTGTTTGCCTTCATTGGCGGACAAGGATGCAAGAAGCTTTTTTCAAAAAACGACAACAGCGACACCCAGCAGGCATGGGACGCGGTCAACAATCCGACCAATCTTTTGCCCTACAACTCACTTCTGGAACGGCGCTTCGACAAACTGAAGATGGCTGCAGAGTCCGACAAAAACAAGCGTCCCTGGTCCGACAGCTATTGGCCCAACCATCGTGGCGGCTTGGCATGGCGATGGAACGCGACTTCCGCAGGCGACTTCAAGAATCATCCTCTCCCGACAAAAGATCAGGTCCTGAAGATGTCGATGAAGCAGAAGCTCGAATTGTCTCCTGCAGAAAAATACGACATCCTGACCGGCAGCTGGAATTTTCCCCTTCTCGATTACGAGCGAAAAAGAAACAATCCAGGAGACGAAAAATGGCGTGGGTTGTGCAACGGCTGGGCTGCTGCGTCTGCCGTTTTTCGTGAGCCACGACCTGTGGTCGTCAAGAGTGTGGAAGGGATCGATATCCCTTTTGGAGCATCCGACATCAAGGCACTTCTGGCCATTTACATGGCGCAGTTTGCAGATGGCGGCGTGCGGATTGTCGGCGCACGATGCAACACGCAGGCAAAGCCAGGCTGGGAAACAACCGGAGACACTGGTTTTCCGCAGTCACTCAGCGAATGCCAGGACGTCAATCCAGGCTCATTCCATCTTCTTCTCGCAAATCATATCGGCGAATGGAACAAGCCACTGGTCGGCGATCTTGTGAATGGCGCCGAAGTTTGGAATTATCCCATATTTGAATACAAGTCATATATCCTTGGTGAACAACCACCCACGCCAGGCAAGGCTGCACCGGGTACGATCAAGGAGCTGAAAATCCAAACCGACGTCCGCTTCAAAATTGAAATTGACCCGCCAAATCTGCAAAACTTCAACGAAACGGGTCAGCAGGATGTGGGCGACTATCGGGTCAGCTATCAATACACCCTGGAGTTGAACGCCGGGGGTGAAATCATTGGCGGCGAATGGATCACGGCGCTTCATCCCGACTTCATGTGGACCCAACCTGCACCTGCAGATTTCAAGCTTTATTTCAGCAAGCTGGGCGAGCTTTATGACGCTTCAATGAAATCGAATCCCTTGCTGGATCTTTTGAGCCTCAGATGAAATCTGAACTTGCCGGCGCACTCAACTCTTTTATTTCCGTGTTTGTGATTGTCGATCCTTTTGCGGTGGTTCCGGTGTATCTGGGCCTGACCGACAGGTTCGACAAGCAAGCCTTGGTGAAGATTCGCAGGAAAGCAACGATCGTCTCTTGCTGCATCCTCATTGTTTTTGCCATCTCGGGCATGTCGTTGTTCAACTTCTTTGGCACCACATTGCCGGCCTTTCAAATCGCGGGTGGCCTGCTTTTGTTCAAATTCGGTATCGAGCAGCTGGGGGCCAATCGCACACGAGTGAAGCAGGAAGAGCGCGATGAAAGTCTCCACCGCGAAGATATTTCCATTTTTCCTTTGGCGACACCCCTGCTTGCCGGACCAGGCGCGATCTCCACTGTTGTGCTGGAATCATCGAAGGCAAAGACAACCCCAAGCATCTTCTTGCTCTGCGGCGCCATCATTGCCGCACTGGCTTTGTGTAACCTCGTACTCAAGATGGGCCCCCTCCTGCATCGGGTGATAGGCACCACCGGCCTCAATCTGCTCACCCGCCTCATGGGCTTGATCCTCACCGCTGTGGCTGTTCAATTTATCATCAATGGGCTCACCGCCGTGGCACGCGACATCCTTTCAAAAATGAGCTAATAGACCTCCTCGTCTGGCGAAGGGGTGTCGGTTGGAATCTGTCCGGAAAGAGATCGAAAAAAATTTGAAAAGCGCTGTTTTGATGGCAACAGGATTTCCGGCACTCGGAAACAACCTGCTTCCATCAGAACGCGAGCAAATCCTCAATTCGCTCATCTACCCGATTGAAGCGGGCGGCAAACGAGTGAGGCCACTGCTCACATGCCTGCTTGCAGAAACCTGCGGTGCCTCGCCCGTTCATCCTGCTGTTTTGAACTGTGCCTCGGCAGTTGAACTGATCCATACCTACTCTCTCGTGCACGACGATCTTCCATGCATGGACAATGACGATCTTCGTCGTGGCAAACCTACCGTTCACAAGGTTTTTGGCGAGGCAAATGCACTTCTGGTTGGAGATGGCCTGCTGACACATGCCTTTCACCTCATTCACCAGGCCTGTGCTTCAGGTCTGCCTGCACGAGCAGGCATGCGCTGCATTGAAGTCCTTTCTCGGTGTGCAGGTCCATTCGGAATGATTGGCGGTCAATGGAAAGACTTGGCCAACACAAACAATGCCTCATCCCACGACTGGCAAACTCTCTGCGGAATCCACAATTTGAAAACAGGTGCGCTGCTGGGGGCAGCGTGTGCATTGGGTGTGATTGCAGGAACTTCATTGAGGACCGCGAGCTTCGGTTCAGATCTTTCAACCAATGAAAAAGAAATTATACAAACAGCCGAATTGCTCGGAATTCAAATCGGCCTCGCCTTCCAGATCGTCGATGATGTACTGGATGCAACCCAAAGCAGCGCGCAATTGGGTAAAACAGCGGGCAAGGATCTTGCCCAACAAAAACTCACCGCAGTCAGCCTGCTGGGAATTGATGGCGCAAGGGTCGAAGCCCAGCGGTGGACTCAAACGGCTTTGTCAACGTTGGATAATCTCGACAATCAGCTTGATGCATTTCGCAGCCCGATGAGCCCATCCCAAAGCGAAGACCAGAGCCACATCGAAAACCTTTTGCAATTTATTCATCAATTGTTGCTGCGAACATCGTAAAGCTGCCCGTGCCACTGGGCAAGATTTTCCGCAGAGTTCTCCATCAGCCAGCTTACAATTTTTTCAGCTGCAGAATCAGGAGAGACGAGTCCGCCCGTTTTTTCCAACTCCCTGAATTTTTCCAGTGCAGGAAAATGCTGAGGCTGAGCAGCCAGAACCTGTCTCATCATGTCTGTCATCACGGTGCCGGGAGCAACAGACAAAACGAGGGTTTCATTTGCGTCGAGTTGTCCCGAAAGACACTTGAAATCCATAAGCATGGCCGCCTTGCTTGAACAATATGCCCCCCATCCGACGTAGGGTTTCACGGCCGCACCGCTGGAGATGTGCAGCAAGAATGGCGGGCAAGCCGCTCCACGGGATTGGCTTGTGCTGGGCTTCAAATACGGCTTGAGACCAAGGACAAGTTCCATTCCGGCAAGATGATTGACTCTTGCTGTCCTCTGATATTCATCCCACCAGCTCTGCCACAGGGAAGCATCGCTTGCCACGGGGGCTTGGTCCATGGGCCCAAGAAGCCCGGCTGCATGAACAACCCCAATCACCCTTTGCTTTTCAGTAAAACTCAACAGTTCCTGGGCGGGGTTCTCGTGCCAAGCCTTGGCACAGTCCCAAGGGATAACATGATCGACGGATGACAGGCATCCAGCCGCACTTTGAGAGCGGACCAGAGCACAAACGGAAAAG
Source organism: Silvanigrellaceae bacterium (assembly GCA_049423385.1). Taxonomy (GTDB): domain Bacteria; phylum Bdellovibrionota_B; class Oligoflexia; order Silvanigrellales; family Silvanigrellaceae; genus RFOM01. The sequence continues at coordinate 16,194 of JBMSQQ010000009.1, forward strand.
CCTTTTGCCCGGAAATGTTTTGCCATCGCCTGCCCAATTCCGCGACTGGCGCCCGTCATGATGACCCATTGCTGATATGATTGGTTCAATTCTCAAGCCTCCTGCAGCAAAAAGCTCTGAAATGGTCCGCCGAAAGAGTTGACGGCGCGGAAAAGAAGTCCACACAACGCATTGTAGACCCGGCTTATCATCCGCAAGGAGGCTCGACAGCACAAGGGAGACCCCCAATGAAAACGACTCGAACGCTCAACATGCAGGCTTGCCAAGAAATTTTCCGCGAATCACTCTGGCGGATGACACCCGTTTGCATGACTCTGTTCCTTGCGGTGGGCTGTGCGTCGGCTCAATCACTGATCGCATCAACAGTTTCTCCCGTGCTTCCGGCCCAGACGGCCGGCAAGGATGCGGAAAAAGAAGCGCATCCGACTGGCCCGGCCGAAAAAACGGGAACTGCACAAACCACAAGCACAACTCAATCAACTTCAACATCGCCGACAGAACAAACAAAGGAACCAGCCGCAAACGCCCCATCACAAAAAGGCGAGCTCGCACTCTTGAAAATCGAGGTCATGTCTCTCAAGGAAAAGATGGCCGCTCTTCAACGCAAAATGGACGTCATCCTCAAGGGACAACGCTCGGGATTGTATGATGACGCGGGCATGTCGGCACTGGGCAAACTGTCGCAGGCTCGCCAATCCCAAAAGAATCCGGTGCCTCCCCTCACAAGCGAAGGACCCATCGACAGGTTCGAAAACGATTCGAATCCAGGTGATCGCGATAAAGCTGTTGTTCATGAAAAGCCCGATCAGCTTGTCAATCGCGCCGAGATGTTGCTTGAGCAAAGGGAGTTTGGAAAAGTTGCGCAAGTTCTCGAGAACTTTCAACAGCGATTCCCAAACAACGGCCTGAGCGCAGTGGCCGAACTGACACTGGCAGAAGCTTATGTAGAACTGAAAAGCGCACAGCAAGCACTGACCCACATTCGCACTTTTTATCTTCAGCATCCGAATGACGTGAGACTCGTAAAGGCAAAGTGGCTGGAAGCCAAGTCTCAGGAGCTTCTCAACTCTCCGCAAAAGGCGTCTCAGCTTTTTCTTGAAGTGATTGCCCTTGACCCACAATCACAGCTGGCCAGACGGGCACGCGCAGATCTTGAACGGATGAACGGAGGCAACTCTCAATGAGAATGAGCTCGCGGTTGAGCTTGCTTTCGGTTGTGTCGCTCATGCTCTTTGCATCGGCAGAGGCGCAGAACAATCTCAACAACCTTGGCAACGTCAACGGTTCCAATTCAATTGATGGTTCCAGCAGCTCATCAGGAAATTCCTCGAACAATGTTCTCGACAGCGATGAATTGAATTCCAATACAGGAAATTCGAATGTCCCCTCAAACTCCGGCGGGAGTGAGGAAAATGGCGGACTGGACAATGATTTCAGCAACTCGGGCAATTCTGCTGCGAACAACTCCGGCAACTCAGGCTCACTGAACAACAACGGTGGCGGTGGACTCAACAACGGTGGCGGTGGACTCAACAACGGTGGCGGTGGACTCAACAATGGTGGCGGTGGACTCAACAACGGAGTTCAACAAGGCAACAGCAACAAAAAAGCAAACAACAACTCAACTGCCAACGGCGGAAGCGGAAATCAAAGCCTGAATGGCGGAAACACACCACCTTCAAACAATTTGGCAACCCAAAACGGAAATCCAGCTCAACCACCCAACGCCGCTCCTGTCCCCGATGCGGCCGATGCGCCTCCTCCACCGGAGGAAACAAACGTCGATCCGTCAGCCACACCGCCCACCAACAGCGCAGCGGCTGAGGCCCCAGATCAAGCTGAAAAGCCTCGCAGACTGACGCGTGCAGAGCGTCGACAAGCACAGTTGGAACTGGTCAAGAAGATGGCCGAATCGATTCCTGCGCTGAGACCCGGAGAAGCACCGCTGGAGTATTCCGTTCAGCCAGGCGACACGCTTTGGGATATTTCAGACCAGCTGCTCGACGATGCGATGTGGTGGCCGCGTCTTTGGGTGCTCAATCCCGAAGTGACCGACCCCGACAAAATCGAACCTGGAATGCGACTGCTTTTTTATCCAAGCAGCGCCGAACGTGCACCTGAACTTGCAGTTGAAAACTACGTCGATCCCTTCGGCCCACCCAAGGTGGAACTTGCAACCCTGCAGACCTTCAACATGGATATCAAGAGGTGGGTCGGTCCGAACGGAGAGATTATCGACGCCAGCACACTGCAAGGTGATCAACATTTGTTGTCAGTCGGTGATGCCGTTTTCAATGCAACATATCTTTTCCGGCTGCCAGGTTTTTACGGTGACAGCAACCTCAACCAGGTCGGCGAAGTTGTCTCAAATCCAAATGTTCCAATGATTGCCGGACAAGGACAAACTCTCATCGGCTCGTTCTCCAGGACACCAGGACCCGGGGAGCGCTTCATGGCACTTCGGGAGTTGCCCAACATTTCTCAACTTGTTCCGATTCAGCCATCGGGAAATTTGTTCATGCATACAGGAACTGTTGGTGTCGTCAGGACGTCGTCCAGTGGCTATGTGACACTTGTTGCAGAGGACAACAATTCAAGTATCGCCCCAAGCGATATTCTTGTTCCGGCAAACAAGAACCTTTACGTGCCAATCGACCCCAATTCGGCCGGCCGTCCAAATCAGGCTCCGGGCTACGTCGTGGCCACCGAATCAGGAAGCTTTCAATCGGCAGGTCCAGGAATGGCTGTTTTTTTGCAGGGCCAAAATGGAGGGAACCCCTTCAACGTGGGAGATGACGTTGAACTCTTCATGCCTCACGGAAGCACCTTTGGTTTCGACGATGAGATTGTCGCGCGCGAAAAGGTTGCCGTGGCTCGAATTGTTGACACCACACCTGACAGCGCAGTGGGAGTTATTCTCAAGGCTTCTCGAGAGGTTACAGCTGGCGCCAGCACGATTCCCGAGATGTGAAACTCCCTCGCCAAAGCACAAAAAACAGTTCCAAAAAAAATTGGCTGACCGGTTAAATAGATAAACAATTTCAGTGAGAAAAGTTCTTGCAGGGGCAAAACCTGCATGTTACAGCCTGCTCAGGAACAGCCAAAAGCAATGGACTTCCCCGAGATCAGCATCGTTCGGATGCGGGTTTCGCCTTCCTGAAAACTTTGCCTTCCTTATGAACTCCAGCCAATTATTTTATCTTCACAATTGCAGTCCAATCACTTTCCCTCCACCGAGGGACGACCGAACCTGAGGGCACCGAACAGCCCCCCGGTTCATTTTTTTTTCAAGAAATGCTGATTTAAAAATAGTCTTGAACAGACTTTTTCAGCCTGTGGTGATCTCACCACGGCGTGCAGGACGTTCAATTCCGCTCTCGCTGAAGACATCTTCCTTGGCATATTTTCGGAGCTTTTGAACATTTCGATCGAGCCTGTCGACACTTCTCACGACAGTTTCAATCATCTCCAGAAAGTTTTCGTGGTCGAAGTTCGCTTTCAGATACGATCGCGATTTCGCGTCGGCCTCTATTTCCTCAAGAAAGCCTTTGGTGATGAACAGGGCATTGTTCACCTCGTGAATCCACTCGCGCAGCCTGTGGCTGACTTGTCCGACGGCGAAGTTTGAATCCTGATTCATGTTTTAACCCCAGCAGCCTGCGTCTTGCATGCACTTCCAGGAAAAGATTCACGCCTGATTGGCCCAAAGTCCAATGGCATGCGTCATCAACCGGACACATTTTGCCGTTGCACCTGCTTCCTGGGTCAAATCGGTGGGTTTGTCGGACCACATATACGTATCGATATGCGTCCAATTTGTCTGGCCCACAAATCTCCTTAAAAACTGGGCTGCAGTGATTGCTCCGCCGTGGCCTGATGAAGCCGAATTGGAAATTTCAGCGACGTTTGAATCCAACCATGACTCGTAATCTTCAACAAATGGCAAAGGCCAAACCCAATCACCGAGCAGTCGGCCCGTTTCAACCAAAAGCGCCTCGGTTTCGGGATCCGTGCAGAAAAGGGCATCAACGCTGGGTCCCAGGGCTGTCCTTGCGGCGCCCGTCAGCGTGGCCAAATCGACAATCCAATCGGGTTTCTCCGCAACCGCATAGCAAAGTGCGTCTGCAAGCACGAGTCGCCCCTCGGCATCCGTGTTGTCTATCTCAACGGAAATGCCATTCTTGGACTTGTACACATCACCAGGGCGCATGCTTCTGCCCGAGACCATATTTTCAGCAATTGCAAGGTAACAGCTCACACGCACGGGAATGCCCAATCGTGCCACCGCCAGAAAAACCCCCAGTGCAGCTGCCGAGCCACCCATGTCTTTTTTCATGTTGCGCATGAAGTTCGAGCCTTTGATATCGAGCCCGCCGGAATCGAATGTGATCCCCTTGCCAACAAGAGCAAGATGTTTTGTTTGTTTTCCATTCGACTTTGGAAAATAGGTCAGTCGCAAAAGCCTGGGCGGATAATCACTTCCCTGGCCCACCGCGGTGATGAGACCACATCCCTCAGCAAGAAGCTTTTCACGATGAAAAACTTCAACGGCAATGTGATTTGGATTCCCTTCGTTGTCGCACTCGCGTCGAACAAGTTCACGGACAAAGACCTCGAACGATTCAGGGTTGAGAATATTTGCTGGCATGTTGACCAGACTGCGGGTCATCAACATTGCACCCGCAAGCTTTTCTCCTGCAACCCGGCTGTCTTCGCCGAGACCATCGCACCAGACTTTCAGCGGCTTTCGCTCGATTGTCTCGAAATGAGTCGATTCCTTGATCTTCAAATTGATCGATCGCTCAAGCAAGCCTACAAAAAAGTATTGTTGGCTGAGACCTTCAATCTGGGCTGCCAAATTCGTTGAAAAAGTCAGAAAAACGGATGGATATTCAGCCAACGCAGGAGTCGATTGAAGCAATGCGGAAACCTGCGCTCCCCAAACGGTTGCGTGGTGCGGCATGCCTCCTGGTTTTCCGGCAAGCTTTCGTGCCGGTTCCTTTGCAAGAACCACGAGGAATCTTGGTGAATCCGAATCCAGAACCGGCAATGCATAAATCTGCTTTGCCTTGGGTTCACCATGTAGAGTTCGAACACGTTCAAGCAGCCCCTGAACAGAAGCGTCGTCATCTCCATCGAGAACAACCCTGACAAGAACCGATGCAGACAGATCGACCGGTGGTTTGTTGAGCAGAATCAACTTACGCTTGAGAAGATAGGCGGCGGGGGATGCTGATTTCATAGTGCCCCCTTCTCCCGACTGGCAATCAATGGCTCGACGATACGCCCAACCTCACGATTGTTTGCAAGTTCGAGATATCGTTTGGATGCAATTTCGCGCGCAGCGACAAACTGTGCATAAAAGTTACTTGATGCAAAACGGAACGATGGTGAATTGTAACGTTCGATGATATTGCAAAGATCCGAACTTGATGTGCTGCGAACAGCTCGAAGAACGCCAGCGAGGCCATGGTTGTAGGCTGTCAAAGCCAAGGGCCATGAACCCGTTGCTTCAAAGTTTTGCCTGAGCAGTTTTGCCGCAGCAGCAGTCGCAATCGTTGGATCCGTCCTGCGATTCACTGCACTTTTCCCCATCAACAATTGCATTGTCATTGGCATGAGCTGCCACAATCCAACCGCACCCACCTTTGATTTGGCATGATTCACGTAGCTGCTTTCGACATGAGGCAGAAATGCAATGTCCAAAGGTAGATTTTGTTTTTTGAGAATTGACTTGATTGTTGGAAGATACTGGAGAGAGCGCTTTACACCGTCGTTGAAGCGGGATTTCAAACCCTGCTGCACCCGGATATTTTCGCTTGCCTGAACCAGGCGACTTCGAGAGAACTCGGAAGGCCTGAAATTTTTGGCCAGAGCCCTCTCCGAGGGTGTCCAAAGTTTGGGCGAATCGATCTTGTCTGCCAACGACAACAATGACGTCCTGTAGTGCTCCTTGAGCATACGCATCGACTGCATCCTTTGCGCGTTGCTGCCGCCAAGTCGAACGTTGGCATAAACCTTGTCGAGATCCTCGCGATCATGAATCAAAGCTTCCTGGGTATCCACTTCTGCATAAACCCTTTTCCAGAATGAAACGTTTTCCTTCAAGCAGGAAGGGTTTGGAAACGAATTCATGTTGGGAACTCCAGCCCGCGCCAATGACCGGGGTGATGCCGAAGACTTGGGTGCTTTTTGCTGAAAAGTTGCAGGTTCTTCCTTGCCTGCGTTTTTACTGCCGGGAAGCCATCGTTGCTGAACCTCTTTGGGAGGCACAGGACTCGGCAATTGCGACATCGGTTCTGCGGACTGCGCAGCCAGTGCATCGGCCTGATTTTCGCTGACCGACAACACCTCATCGAAAAACACCTCGTCGTCGGGGGATGCAATCCCCTTTTGAGGAGGCAACTCGATTTTGAAATCCAATGCATGCACTGATTGAACCATCGTCGAAGTCGCAATCACAGAGGCAAGATGGATGCGGACCACGCGCTTCAACGTGCCAACAGAAAGACTCATATTTCCCCCGACGCCCTTTTACTATCTTCCAGACATCGCTATTGTTTCTCAGTGGACGGCGGCAGGGGAATGGAATATTTGCCGCCCGATTTTTTGACGTTCGCATTCAGCGGGAGTTTGATTGGTGTTGCAGCACATTAGGGTCTTGTGCCAACGCGCCTTCTTCATCGCGACATTTTTTGCGATTTGGGCCACCTGTGGACATGTGATGGAAATCCCGGAGTATATACTGCCAAAACCAGACAGCGTCGCAGAAACATTGTTTGCAGACCGTTGGCTGCTGTGGGTCCATTTTTTGGATACCGCCAAGAATTGGTCCGCGGGACTCGCTGTATCCATACTCGTTGCCAGCAGCCTGAGCTTGATGGCCTTTGCAAGCAAAACTCTCGAACGACACGTGAGCCGCTTTCTTGTCGTCAGTCAGGCTGTTCCCTATCTGACCGTTGCCCCTTTGCTTCTGCTCTGGTTTGGCTTGGGATCCGCCCCCAAGATTGTCCTCATTGTTTTGACCTGCAGCTTTCCCATTGCCCAGTTGACCCTTGCAGGACTTCACCAAGCACGGGGAAAGTATTCGGTTTTGGCGACCATTTTAAGGCTGACACCCCAAAAGGCGCTCAAGCAGCTTTACATTCCCGCCGCACTGCCCTCGTTCATGGAAGGTGTGCGCATTTCGGTCACCTACGCATTTGTGAGTTCAGTGCTCGCCGAACTCATTGGCAGTGAATCCGGACTCGGTGTCTATTTGTCCCGTGCACAGTCCGCTTATCGAACAGATCGGGTTGTGGCGGTTGTCTTTGTGATTGTCCTTTTCAGCTTGATGTGTTCATGGCTCACGAAGGCGATGACCAGCAAATTGGTTTTTTGGGAGTCAAAATCAAATGTCTAAAAAAATGCTTGGCGCGCGCGGCTGCGCAGTCCTGTGGTTCTCGACGATCCCCGCCTGGTCCAGCGCAGCCCAAGAGAAAGTGACGATTGCGCTCGACTGGACACCCAATACCAATCACATCGGTTTGTATGCAGCCAAGGCAAGCGGCGCATTCACACGCGCGGGACTTGATGTCCGCCTCGTGCAGATGAAGCAGACCAGCACAACCCAACTTGTTGGCGCAGGCAAAGCTGACTTCGGAATCAGTTTTGTTTCAGACGTTTTGAACGCACGCTCACAAAAAATCCCTGTTGTGTCAGTGGCGGCAATCATTCAAGAAAACACCAGTTGTTTTGCTGCACGCGAGTCAACCGGAATTCGCACCATCAAGGATTTCGAAGGCAGAAGATACGGAGGCTGGGGGTCTCCTGAGGAAGAAGCCACGCTGAAATACGTCATGAAAAAATCGGGAGCCGACTTCTCAAAGCTCAAAATCGTGACAACGGGAATCAGCGACTTTCTTCCAACGACAATGAAAAACGCAGACTTCATGTGGATCTATATGGGTTGGGACGGAACAAGAGCCAAACTTGAAAACGTCAAGCTGAACACAATTTGCCTGCGGGACATCGATCCCGTATTCAACCACCCTTCTCCGCTCATCATCACCTCTGCACAACTCATCAAGAAAAGGCCTGAGCAATTGCGCAAATTTCTCGCGGCAGCGAGCGAAGGATATCAGCTGGCAATAAAAGATCCTGGCGAAGCTGCCCGTCTTTTCATGAAGCTGGTTCCAGAATCGGATTCCAAACTGGTTTTCGAATCGGCAAAATTCTTGTCAAAGGAATTTTCAAAGGATGCTCCCCGCTGGGGGGTTCAGAATGTTTCGCGTTTTGATGATTATCGACTCTGGGCCAACAAGGAGAAAATCCTGACCCTCAATGAGCCGGCACAGGGATTCGTGGACAATACTTTTTTGCCTGGTGGCGAAAACCGCGGAGCCCGCAAATGATTTGCTTCAGCAACCTCCAGGTCAGTCTTGAAGGCAAAAATATTCTCTGCAATGTGAGCTTTGCAACCCGGCAGGGTGGAATGATTGCAATCATGGGACCGTCTGGTTGCGGCAAATCAACACTCCTCAAGGCATTGATGGGTATTCATCCATTTTCTGCCGGGGAGATTCATGCCGCGCAAAATGAATTCAAAGCGACCGACTGGAACGGCAATCAGAAAATCTTTACACTGGTCCCCCAGATCCCCACTCTATTGCCTTGGAAAACAGTGATCGAAAACGTAGCCATTGCAGGTACTCATCTCCCGGAAAATCACCCCACCTCCAGGGCGCGCGAAATGCTCGCGACCGTTGGCCTGGCTGCAGCTGAAAATCTTTTCCCATGGCAATTGTCCCAAGGAATGGCTGCGCGGGTCTCTTTCGCCAGAACTCTCATGATGAATTCCGAGGTCCTACTTCTCGACGAACCCTTCGCAGCTATCGATGCAACAACCCGCTTCAAACTTCAGTGCTGGTTGCTCGAAAAAGTTGGCCAACTTCAACTTCAAGGAATTATTGTCACCCACGACCCCCGCGAGTCGCTGCTTTTGGCTGACAGGGTCGTGATTCTGGGCGGCCGCCCTGCAACTGTTCTTCAAGAAATCAATCTTCCTCCCATCGAAAAAAGAAAAGAGCCCGAATGGATCTTCGGGCCCGATGCAGGGAAAATTGAAAGAGAGATTCGTCTTGCCCTGGACCTGGCCGGGGCGAGTGCACTCAGTTAGCGAATTTCTTTTGATTCGACCCGCCATCCATCATGGTCGCCTGGACCACATCACAAGCGAGTTCGAAATCGTCCATGTTGAGTTCTCCCTTTTCCGAGAGCACTCCACGCAGGCGATCAAACGAGAGGCGCAAACCCTGATTTTGCTCCAAGAGTCCGTCGACCTCGGCACGGAGGCGACAAACTTCTCCACCCACCCTCGTGATTGTGTCCATCAGATGAGCAAGATGTCTCTCGATTTGCGGATCGATCATGCTGTCGTCGCAGGGTTTGAACTGTTCCTCGGTCGCAAACACCACTTCATCTTCGGCCTCGTAGCCACCCACTTCATCCAGTTCCTGACCGAGTGAAAGATTGCGGAATTCACTCTTCATTTTACACTCTCCGTGTGCCTGATTGGAGCCTGGACTTCCTGGGCCCCGTTGATGACCTATCGGCCCCCACCTTTTCAGGCTGAGGGTCACATCTGCTCGGTGAAGTCAAATTGGCATGAGTGCAAAGGTGTGCTACTAACAGAGCTCATCCCTTGCAGCGCTTTACATAAGGGTTTTTTTGCACATGCTTGATATTTTCAAAAAAGTCTTTGGCACTAAAAATGACCGTGAACTGCGTCGATTGGAACCTGTCCTGCGCCGCATCAACGAGCTGGAGCCCACGCTCCAGGCGCTTTCGGATGACCAGCTGAAGGCCAAAACCACAGAATTTCGCACCCGCCATCAAAAAGGGGAATCACTTGATTCGCTCCTTCCTGAGGCATTTGCTGCGGTCCGAGAAGCTTCCACACGTGTCCTGAACAAGCGCCACTTTGACGTCCAGCTTTTGGGCGGAATGGTTCTACACGAAGGCAAGATTGCGGAAATGCGCACCGGTGAGGGCAAGACCCTGACAGCAACCGCACCGCTTTACCTGAATGCACTGACTGGCAAGGGAGCTCACCTCGTGACGGTGAACGAATACCTGGCAAGCACTCAGGCAGAAGAAATGGGCCGTGTGTATTCGGCGCTCGGAATGACGGTTGGAGTCATCACAAGTGGTTTGAGCGATCGCGAAAGGCAAGCGGCCTACGCATGCGACATCACGTACGGGACGAACAACGAATTTGGCTTCGACTACCTGCGTGACAACATGAAGGTTCGCCTCGAGGACTTTTCCCAGCGCGGACACAATTTTGCGATCGTTGACGAAGTCGACTCAATCCTCATCGACGAAGCCCGAACACCTCTCATCATCAGTGGCCCGTCGGATCAAACTTCGGACAAATACCTGACCGCCAACGATGCCGTTCGTGGTCTCCGCCGAGAAATCGACTACACCGTCGACGAAAAATCGCGTTCATGCGCTTTGAGCGAGGAAGGCATCCAGAAGGTTGAAAAACGACTTGGCGTCACCAACCTTTACAATCCGGAGCACATGGAACTGGTCCATTGCATCAACCAGGCGCTCAAGGCTCATGTGGTTTTCCGCAAGGACGATCACTACATTGTGCGCGACGGGCAAATCATCATTGTTGATGAATTCACCGGCCGTCTGATGCATGGTCGCCGCTATTCCGATGGCCTTCACCAGGCACTTGAGGCCAAGGAAAACGTTGCAATACAGCAAGAAAACCAGACACTCGCGACCGTGACGTTGCAAAACTTTTTCCGCATGTATGAAAAACTTGCTGGAATGACCGGTACGGCTGACACCGAGGCCGTCGAATTCCACAAAATCTATAAACTCGACGTGGTGGTCATTCCAACAAATCGTCCGATGGTACGTAACGATCAGGATGACGTACTTTACTTGCGTCAGGGTGCAAAATTCAAAGCGGTTGCAGATGAAATCGCGGACGCAAACAAACTTGGCCAACCCGTTCTTGTGGGAACGGTGAGCATCGAGAAAAGTGAACTCCTGAGCGACCTGCTCAAGCAGCGCGGTATCGAGCACAGCGTACTCAACGCCAAACACCACGAACAAGAAGCACACATCATTGCCCAGGCTGGCCAAAGAGGTCGCGTCACAATCTCGACCAACATGGCGGGTCGCGGAACAGACATCATCCTGGGACAGGGAGTATCTGACCTCGGAGGACTTTACGTTATTGGAACGGAACGACATGAAAGCCGCCGGATCGACAACCAGCTGAGAGGCCGCTCCGGCCGACAAGGTGACCCCGGCAAGAGCCGCTTCTTCCTGTCCTGGGAAGACGACCTGATGAAACGGTTCAACAACAAGGCCAACCAGTTCCTGATGGAACGCACAATGGGCGATGAAGCGCTCGCCGACCCGATGCTCACACGCGTGATTGCCAATGTGCAAAAGCGGGTTGAAGGCTACAACTACGATCTGCGCAAACATCTTCTTGAATATGACGATGTCCTGAACAAGCAGCGCAAGACGGTTTACTCAGCCCGCAATCGAATCCTGACGAAAGGCGACCTGCGTGAAGTTCTTCAAGACGAAACGCTCGACGATCTGAGCCGGGCCATTTGCGAAGAGTATTCACCTGCGACCGGCGTACCGGGCGAACTCGTCAAAATTGAATTCGGCAAGCTGGAGAGAGCGTTGTTTCAACGCTTGAACACGGTCATGAACTTCACTTCGGAAGAACTCAAGAATTCTGAAGTGACGCGACTGGACTTCACCTCCCTCATCCGCTCGAAACTCACGGAAGCTTACGAACGCAAAGAAAAGCTCTTTGGGTCGGAACAAATGCGTGAAATCGAGCGATGGGTCATGCTCCAGACAATTGATCAATACTGGAAGGATCACCTGCTCAGTCTTGACCATCTGCGCGATGGTATTGGCTTGCGCGGCTACGGACAAAAAGACCCGCTGCAAGAATACAAGCGCGAAGCATTCGAGCTCTTCAAGCGACTTATCTCTGCAATAAAGGTGGACACGCTTGAGACTTTGTTCAGGATTCAACCAAATCTGGCGGAACGCTTCGTGGCCGAGGCTGAGCAGGAAGCTCAACAACGCGCCAAACGCGAGCTCTCGGGAAGCGCAGCAGTTCATGCCGAGGCTGACGCTGGCTCCGCTCTTCCGATTGCGGATGTCAAAGACAATCCAGAGACTTCGGCGCGCGTCTGAATCCATCGCACGCAAGAGTAAAGTTCGGGCCGAAAGGCCCGTTTTTTTTTTCGCCTTGACGGATTGAATTCGGCATCCAGGATCAGCACTGGATCTCTGACCCAAAACTCCTCCAAGACAGCTCATGAGCAAGGGGGATTTTATGTCGTGCGTTGTCCGTTCAGCGATTTGCCTTGGGTTGCAAATCATTCCTGTCACCATTGAAGCTGCTTTGGGAAGTGGTTTCTCAGGCGTTCAGCTGATTGGTCTTCCGCAGGACTACGCCAGGGAGGCTCGTGAGAGAATCAGGGCTGCAGTTGAAACACTGGGCCTGACTCTCCCTGCCCGCAGACTTGTCGTTTCGGTTCGGCCAGTTGATTCATTGAAGCAATTCAAAAATGGACTCGAGCACCTCGATTTTCCCTGTGCCATGGCAATTCTTGCTGCGTTGGCAGAACAGCAAAACGGAAACCAAAAAGAGATTGCATTATTCAAAGCGATCTCGCGTTCACTCAAGAACGGTCAATACATTTTTGCAGGACAACTGACATTGTCTGGACAAATTCTTGCCCCCGAACAGTCACTCCCCTTCGAGTTGCTCGCAATAAGACAATCAGAACAAAACCTGAAAATTTATACTGCACTTTCAAATCAAAAAATCTCACTCGCTCCAAGAGCGAATTTTATCCAAGTCGACAGCCTTCGCGAATGCCTTCAAAAAATCACGCAACAGAAAGAAGACTTTGCACACCAGTTCAAGTCAGATTTCAATGCTGCTTCAAATGACGCAGCTCAACCTGTCAATCACGAAAACGCCGAAGAACGCACAAAACGAATCGAACTCATGTTCCGGCATTTCAGACACACCCCTGTGCTTGCAGTCGCATTGGCACTTGCAGCTGCGGGCCGCCATCACATCCTCCTCGCAGGCTCACCAGGCTGCGGAAAAACATTTGCCCTCAAGAAGTTGCGCGAATTGTTGCCACCCATGAGCGACAAAGAACTCCTCGAGTCTGCGCTGATTCATCAAAAAGGACCCTCTGAGTTCAAAGCGAGACCCTACCGAAATCCGCATCACACTGCCTCGGCTGCAGCACTTCTGGGTGGTTCCCTCCTCCTGCCGGGAGAAGTGACCCTTTCTCATCATGGACTCTTGTTTCTCGACGAATTTGCCGAGTTTCCACGCCCTGCGCTCGAATCCCTGCGTGAACCTCTCGATGAAAAGAAAATCACCCTGTCGCGCTCGCGCGGACGAGTTGAACTGCCCGCCCACTTCATGCTTGCGGCTGCAACAAATCCTTGCCCCTGCGGCTTTTTCTTTTCAACTCATCAAAGCTGTCGATGCCTTGGAAACGCACCGATAAAATACCAACAAAAATTGAGTGGACCATTGCTTGAAAGATTTTCCATCCTGTTGCTGCTCGACGAACAAGCTGAATTCGATTGTCGCGGCAGCAAATCCGAATCACCGCTCGCTGAACTTGCATCCCGTTGGAAATCTGCGTTTGAGGAGGACTCACAATCGTGGGCGGAACACTTCATGAAAATCCAGGATCAGGCTTGGGATCTGACAGCTGCCCGCAATTCAACTGAACATGATGAAATGATTTGCAATGCATTCAAATCCGACAATTCGCTTTCACATCTCAGCCAAAGAACAAAAACACGTCTGAAGGACCTGATCACAACGATTGCTTCTCTATTTCCCATGATTGTTTGCGATTGGAATTCCGAAAAACTGATTACAGTTTCAAGGCAACTTCGAGGACTTGAAGAGGCACTGCAAAAAGGCGTTTCTTTTTTGACACCCGGCATGGCGGAACACACGCTCAAGGAACCTCGGGTCGGGAACGATATCCTTTAGCAGGATAAAAATTTCTTTGCCTTGAATCCTTGGGGGAACATGACCAATGGCAAAAACCATTCTCGTGGTTGACGATGCACAGACGATCCGACATCTGACCCGTTTTGCTCTCAGCAAGGGCGGCTACAACGTGATCGAAGCTGAAGATGGTGTGCAGGGTCTGAAAATGCTCGAGAAGTCCACCGTGGACCTCATTATTTCGGATCTCAACATGCCCAACATGAATGGCCTGGACATGTGCCGTGCCATCAAGGGCAACGACAGAACCAAGGATATCCCCATCTTCATGCTCACCACGGAATCGAGTCAGGAAGTTGCACTGCAGGGTAAAGAAATTGGAATCATGGCATGGATTGTCAAACCGTTTGTGCCGGACAAGCTTTTGGCCGCAGTTCAGAAAGTTGTTGGCTCATGAAGATTTTTTTAATTTGAAAGTGTATTTCATGGGGGACCACACTCCCCTTTTTTGTTTTGAAGAGGCCAAATGGCGACGACGATCGCACAAAAAATCAGAAACGTTGGCAGACTCAGCCAAATCGTCAACATCCTGGGAAGGTATGGCTTCAGCAAAGAACTTCGCGATACCGAGCTTGCATCGTTTGTAACGGAAACGGAAACAGGGTCTGCCGAGGCAAACCAAGCCACTCAAGCCAACGACAAAAGCAATCTTTCTGGTGCAAAACGTCTCGCTCTCGCATTTGAGGAATTGGGTCCCACCTTTGTGAAACTTGGTCAACTTTTGGCTTCCCGTGAAGACGTGCTGCCAAAAGAAGTGGTTTCACAACTTCGCAGACTGCAGGATCGGGCAAAGCCCGTGCCCGAGGATGTGGTCCTGAAAATTCTCGACACCGAATTCCGTGGAAAAACAAAAGAATACTTTGAATACATTTCGCCCGTGCCACTGGGCTCTGCAAGCATTGGACAAGTTCACAAGGCTCGATGCCATGATGGCCGTGAGGTTGTCCTCAAGATTCAAAGACCGGAAATCGAATCCATCATCAGGACAGACCTCTCGATACTTGCGGGGCTTGCATCGGTGCTCGAAAGTGCCATTCCCGAGATACGTCTTCTTCGGCCAAGCGTTGTCGTCGAGGAACTCAAGAAATCCTTGTTCGCCGAACTCGACTATTTCAGGGAAGCAGCAAACACCGAACGCATGCGTGGGTTCTTCGTTGATGACGAAACAATCTACATTCCCGAAATCCTGAGGAAGTACAGCACTCGCCGCGTCTTGTGCATGGAGGCAATCTCTGGCGAAAAATTAACACGTCTCGAACGGAGTCGTTCCCACAATCACCTTGTTTCCCACGGAGTCCGGGCGTTTCTCGACATGACTTTCAAACACGGGATGTTCCATGCAGACCTTCATCCCGGGAATTTCATCATCATGGAAAATGGCAGACTTGCCATCCTGGATTTCGGCCTCACCGCTCGACTGACGCGTGAAATGCGCAACACGATGACCTACCTCTTTATCGCGTTGGTCAACGAGGACGTTGAAACTTTCGCCCGACTGTTCGTTGAACTGACCGAGGCCAGGGGCGACGTCGACAGGAAGAGTCTTGAAGGCAAGGTTCTTGAAAAGGTCGACAACGCCTTCAGCATGCCTGTGAGCGAATTGCAGCTTGGCAAACTCCTGATGCAGATTGCGCGGATTGCGGCCCAACACAATGCCCCCGTCAGTCGTGATCTGGTTTTGTTCTTTCGGGGAATGATCGCCCTGGAAAGTTTTGGTCGAAGTCTCGATCCTGATTTTGAAGTCCTGCGCGAGACCTCCGACTACGCAAAAACCTTCTCTCAAGGCGCATTGGCTCGCAGTCTTTTTCAGCAGGACTCCCTGTTGATGGTTCGCGATTCGCAAGCTCTCGTTCGTGAATTGCCATTCACTTTGAGAATCCTGACAAAGCGACTGCAGCAAGGAAATCTTTCAGCTACTCTTCAATCGCCAGACGTTAAAAGACTTTCTCTCGAAATTGAGCGGGCCGGACAACGTCTCAGCCTTGCCCTTATTTTGGGCGCTTTGGTCTTGGGAAGCAGCCTTTTGACCTTCAACCGGAAAGGGCCTTTGTTCGATTCATTGGCAACTTTCGGCCTCCTTGGGTTTGGGGTTGCAGCATTTGTCGGGCTGTGGCTTATTGTCGCCATCCTGAAATCTGGAAGGCAACCTGACTGATGCTCACCCGGTCGCATTTTTCGGTGGACTTGTGGTTTATATTCGGCTCGTTTTGTTACGGAGCCGAGGCGCTCATCGTTGACTGCAGTCAGACTCAGGTGATTCTTAAAGTGAGTCCGGCATCCCCTGCGGCATTGACAGAACTGACTTCGTTTTTTGAATCTATCAATGAAAAGGCCAAAGCCCTGGTCCGCACTGAAGTGAGAATCTTCGTCAACAGCAATCCAGAGACCCCCGCGTCCGACTGGGCAGACGAATTGATTGCAACGTTGATGAGCGAATTCAAGCCCCGCATCATGCAATCCCCGTCAACCGAAACTGCGCATGCTTTCCTCATGCTCGAAGTTCCCGACGTCCGTGGCCTGACACCGAGCGATCAGGACGCATGGAGTAATCTTGTCGCTGACTTGTGGCCCCGCCTTCCGGCCTGATGTATCCTCTCTACAAACGAATCAAAAGAGGTGCATTGTGCGGTCGACTGATGACTTCCGAACGCTGCGGAGAACGTTTCTCTTTTTAACTTCGGCGATGCTGTGCCTTGTCAGTGCTGCGGCCTTTTCAGCGGGAAAGGTGAAGCCTGATCTGCCGATCGGAGAAGAACTCGAGGAAGCGCACACTCCAAAACCGGCAGGCACCAAAGTCAAACCCGGCAAGACAGCAGGCGCCGTAAAATCCGGCCATGCTGCTCCTTCTTCACATCAGGCCGAGGATAAAAACTCACACAGCGAAGCGAAGGAACAAAAAGGCGGGGAAAAAGATCCCCATGGCAAAACCGCCACTCCAAATGAAGAAGCAAAAGATCCCCATGCAACCGCACCAGCCCAACATGGTGAAGAATCAGATCCTCACGCATCTGCTCCTGTCCAACACGGGGAAGACAATTCGGGTCATGCAAACCCTGCGGGAAATACTCCTGTGGGTGCCCATGGCTCTGCTCACGGGGAAGAAGAGAATCGTGCGGCGGATTCTCAACACAACATGCCAAAAAACCGCCTTCTTGAAGGAAAGGTTGATCCCGCCCTTCCGCCGCAAGGGAAGGGTTTCGTCTGGTTTGCTGTTGTCTTTGCTGTCCTGGCAATCGCGATTTTTATTTTCACTTGATCAATTTGGTATAAAAACAGGAGATGTGAACATGAAATTTTTTGTTTCAGTATTGACCTTGGCAAGTTGTGTTGCAGTTTCCTCAATTTCGCTTGCGGCAAAACCGGCCTCCGCAGGAAAAAAGGCACCGACGACGCCAACGCAGGCTGCAACTGCCGCAGCCGCTCCCGCAGCACCCCAAAAATGGGACTTCGAAGTGAAGGCAGATGATTCTGTTTTTGCAATTGTCACCCACAAGTCGGGAATCGCGGCAAAGCTCGCGCACAATCATTTGATCGCTGCGCGCCAATTCAACTCTTCAATCAGTGCAGATCCAACAAAGCTCAATGAAGGAAGCTTCAGTTTCAAGGCAAAAGTCAATGAGCTGGAATTTGATCGCAATGATCTCCAGAAAAAATGGTTTCCAACAATTCAGGCTCTGGATTGGCTTTCCGAACCCTTTGCAAGTCTCAAGGATTCCGATCGCGAAACAATTCGTGAAAATGCCCTGGCGGCAGATCAGCTCGATGGTCAAAAGTTTCCCGAAATTATGGCACGCGTGGAAAGCATCAGCGATTCTTCAAGCAAGATTGGCGGCAAAAGCTTTTCCAAAAAGGCCGAGGTTTCTGTCACAATTCACGGCCAGACGGTCAAACGCAGTTTTGCAGCGAACTTGAACCTTCAAGGAACGGAACTGACGGCCGAGGCAGTTGCAGACTTCAAATTCAGCGAATTTGGTATCAAACCTTACAAGGCTCTCATGGGCGCATTGGGCAATGAAGACAAGTTCAACATGCTCGTCAGTTTCAGGGCGGTCAAGAAATGACGGCAGCGCCAACGATTTTCGACAGGATCCTGAAGGGCGAGATCCCCTGCAAAAAAGTGCTTGAGGACGACCACACGCTTGCCTTTCATGACATCGCCCCTCAGGCGCCAATACATGTCTTGATCATTCCGAAAATCAGGATCGTTAATATTGCTGCTGCCGAAGAAAAGCATGCCGAACAATTGGGGCGTATTCTGCTCACTGCCGGCCGGGTGGCCCGGCAGTTGGGAGTCGAGTCATCCGGATATCGACTCGTGTTCAACAACGGACGAGACGGTGGACAATCGGTTGATTATCTTCACTGCCACCTGTTGGCCGGGCGGCCCCTCGACTGGCCTCCAGGCTGATGTCATTGACGGATGAAAAATCCCGAAAAACTGGCAAACACAGATTTTTTGATCATCGGAGCCGGCGCTGCAGGAACCGCAGCGGCGAAATGCTTTGCAGCTGCGGGCTTGGCTGCACGGGTTTCTCTTTTTGAGCAGCACAGCGAACCCGGAGGCAGTGCTGGCTACTTTTCACGAGGACAACCCAAACGCAGCCACGATGCCGGCGCAACCCAGCTTATAGAGTGCAAGCCGGGTCAATTGCAACGCATCCTTTTTGATTTGGCACCGGCTCAAGGCCAACAAGAAGCTGAACGGATTTTCGAGAAAATCCCCGCCATCATTCAGCACTGGAGTGGAAGCAATCGCAAGGTGTCACTCCGGGACGACGGACGAGTCGAATGGATGGGAGCTGACCAACCGAGCGAACAGGAACGCGAGGAAATTGCAAAACTTGAAAAATTCCTCGCGGCCTGCGCAAACGAAGCCGAGTGGATGTGGAATCTTCTTGCCAGGATTCCTCGCTTTCCACTTCAGACATTAAGTGATTTTCTGCGTGCCTTCAGTGTTTTTCTTCGCGTTCCGTGGAATAAAAAGCTGATTTTTCCGATTGTTTTTATTCTCAGTTGCGAACAAAAAATGCGAATGCACGGCATACGGCGCAAGCGAATCGCCTGGGATGTCTTGAGTGGTTTGCTCATCGACACAACCCAGAACTCACCGGGAAAATCACCGTGGCTGGCAGCTGCAATGGGAGTCTCCATTCTTCGGCGGGGTATTTTTCGATGCCGGGCAGGAATGCGCTCCTATTTCCGTCCCATGATCGCCTCGTTCACACAACGCGGAGGTCAATATTTTCCAAACGAGAAACTCACGCGGATTCAAAGCACCAATGAAGGCTTCAGACTCACATTGGTCAACCAACGGAATGGTGCGGAGCAGATCATCGAGACCAGTGGACAAGTCCTTCTGAATCAGACGATTTGGGATATTGTAGAAAGCCTCGTGCCGATGGACGATACCATACGCAAGACGAGAGTCTTTCGCAGATGGGTGAAAACTTCAAAATCGGAATCGGGCTGGGGTGCTTTTGCCCTCTATGCCACCGTGGAAGACAATCCCAAATGGCCTGATTCACCATTTTTTCATCAAATTTTCGCATCAGGCGATACACCTGATGAGTTGCAAAGTTCACTTTACGTTTCAATCCCAGGGCGCGATGACCCTGCCAATCCAGTCGGGCACCGAATTCTCACCGCAACCATTCATGTGAATGCTGCTTCCGCTCTCACGGAGGATTCGCGTGGTCTTTGGACCTCATTGCTGGTCCAACGCATTGAAAACAATCTTGGATGCAAATTGTCAAATATCGAGTCAGCCACTCCAAAGACTTTTGAGCGTTATATCTCTCGCCGACAAGGCAGGGTTGGAGGATTTCCATTGCGGTTCAGCAATTTCATGTTTTTCGCAAATCCGTCGCAACTGAATCATCCCAGCCAAAAAAATTGTAGGTTGTTGTTGATGGGTGACACGGTTTTTCCAGGACAAGGCGTGGTGGCGTGTTCAGTCAGCGGAATCGTGGCATTTGAACGGGCCACCGGACTACGCTTCACCGATTTAATCAAAACGATGCCTCGGTGAAGCGATTCAATCCTCGAAAATTCCGTCATCCTCAGAGACGTTCGTTGCATTCCAGCTTTTTGAGTTCCTTGCCAAATTTGTTCTTCTCGTCGGGCAGCGGAATGGATATTTCGCCGATCACGGGAACACCCTTCACGACGATACGCGTTGGCTCAACATCAATGCGCTTTGGATTGAAGGAAATCGGCAATCCAACTCTCGCCTTGATGTTGATGCCAAAAAGGTCAATCTGTGCATTGAATTTTTCATTGGTGTAGACATTTTGAACGCCAAAGCGCTTGTCGAGTGTCAATTCAATCGGCGGAGTTCCGCTCATTTCAATACGACACATGACAGAACTTGCGCTTTCGAGATTCAATTGTGCAAACGCTGCACCGGCAGTCGGTTCTTTCAACTCAAGAAGCCCAAAAGAGTCGACAAGCCTGGTCACAGCGCCAACAATTTTGGCATCATCAACAAACACCGGCATGTTTCGCGCAGCGGTGTTAAAGAAAGCAGAATTGACGCGCACATTGCGACCCTGCGTGAACACAAGATTGCGGAGTTCGGTCACATTGCGCAACAAGGGTACACGATTGATGTCAGAGAATTTCTCCCACCGCACGGGCACATCGCGAATGAAAAAACCCTCTGGAATGTTGGTCACTGCCAAATTTGCTCCTGACCAAACAGTCTTGTCTGTGTCGTTGTATCCCAACTTTCCAAAGACATCGGACTCGAAGGAATTGGCCGCAGAAAACAATAATCCATTGAAGAGGTAGTTGCCTCCGCTACCGACCGAAACCCCTCCCTGGGATTCAAATGTCCATTTCATGCCACTTCGCCCGCGCAGCACACCGGATTGATTGTTGATTCCGCTCCTGCCCTCAAAGCGAATCCGCCCATCCCTTTCAATGGCCACTTTGCGAAGTCCACTGCGCTGCAGGACATCCATCAAATCCTGATGCACATCCTGCAAACCGATCTGCGCCATCAACAAACGCACGCGTGACGAGGTCAGTTCATCATCCACCATGGAGAAATTCGACCCGGAGCGGGAAAAGTCTTCGAACAGTTGTGAGATCGCCTGCCATTGCTGGAATTCTTTGCTGTCTGCCAGATTCTCTGCTTCTTCAACGCCAATCGGCTTCGGTTTTTCTGAACAAGTCAAACCCCAACGTTCGCACCATTGTTCAAATGAGATCTTTTCTACCTCAAAACTCCCTGAGGAATCCGAGTGGGATGCCAAACGGCTCCCGGTTGCATTTGAGTCCGCAGGGGTACGCCCGCATGATGCAATCAAAGCAAGTCCTGCAACAGCGAAAATTCCAGCTGCCAACACATTCCCGAAACCCGGAATTCGAAATGCCAACATTTTTTCCCCCTGTGTTCTTCCATTGGGAAGTCTACAGGGGGAAAAGCTTGTGCTCAGCGGAACATGACGAAACCCTATGAAAGTGGGCTAAAATTGCCGGGGAGATTCGCCTAGGTCTTAACGTAACGCTTGAACCTGACGTACTTTTCAAGCTCGGGCGCCATCACGTTGCGCCCTTGCGCTTCAGCCAGGAATTGCAGAACGCCCACTTGCCAGTCACCCACAAATGCTTGCCCTGTGGCCTTCGCACCCGTGTTGGTTCGAAGACCCCAATTCTCATCACCGCTGGTCCAGTCCAACCCCGTGGTCAACTCACCCAGTGTCTGCAGGGGTGAACTCGCCGCGTAGTTGTCGGAATTGATCACTGCCATGGGGCCATGCAAGGCGTCATCCAACCCGCCTTCGGCTTTGGGTCCCAGCAACATCGCAAAACACGAGCCCGAACCGTCACCCATGTCACGTGTGCGCCCTCCATCACTCACGACAAGAATCAAGGTCTTGGTGCCTTTCGTGGCATTGGCCAGAATATTGAGGCCCATTGCCAACTGACGCATACCCTCGACGTAATTCAATGCATTGTACGAGCTGGCAATCCCGTTGATTGGATTGTCGATATCCGCACCGTCGAGGTCATTCACGTTCAGGAACAGCGAAAAATTGCGGTAAGGCTTGCCACTGATGGTCAGAGCTTTTGCCACAAAAGCACACTGCGACAAAAACTCCTGCTTTGCTTCCACGGTCGCTGCCTTGTTTGTTGAGGTGTTGAAGAATGCCTGCTGGTTTCCCAAAACAGTTGCAGGATATGCCAACGTGGACATTTCATTCTTTGCGACATCCCGAAGTGATGCAATAACCTGCTGAACCTGATTTCGGGAATCGAGGATGGCATTGCGCCGCTTGGGATCAACAACAGATATTTTATCGAACAGGAACGACAGGTTCTTGTCTGTGGCGCTGTCCACAGCGCGATAATCGCCAAATCCGCCAGAAAGACTTTGGTCTATGTTCTCGACCAAGCGTTTTACACTTCGTCCAACCACTTCATGGCGGGCGTTTTCGTTGCTGCTCAGACCACTGTAGACAACATTGAACTCGACGCTGCCATTGGCATCGTACTGTTCACCCATCATGAATGCCGTAATGCCCAGAGGACTTGTCACAAGACCTTTGTAACCAGCAAGGTGATTCACATCACACAGTGACGGTCGAATCTTGGTCAGCGTCAGGTTGTGCACTGCAAAATTTGTGAACCTCTGCAAACCGATGCCCGTCTGCACCGCCACGTTGTCGGGAAATTTCCCGACGTAGCTCTCAAAGCCACCTGCATTTTTTGTCGTCGTGTTGACCTCCTGGCCATCGTAAGTCCCGAATTTCAGCATCCGGCCAAACCAGTTGTTGAATCTGAGCGCAGCAAATCGGGGATCGGTGCTCAAATTGCAAATGCCGTTTTCTTTCAGGTAAGTCTTCGATCCCGAGGCCTTGTTGAGTGCCGGATGAGCCGCATTATCCTTGAATGTGGTGTCATTGCCGTCAATCTTTCCGAGGGCAAACACGAGCGGGGTATGAACCTGATCAAAAATCTTTATCGTGATCAGTGACCATTCACTTGATGCTGCTTGCGCCTGGGCTTCCTGAAGTTGCAGAAACGCCGCCAACTGCGAAACACTTCCCATTCGACCCAATTCACGGGTCAACTGAAAAGAGTCTTTCACCCACCACTGCGGAAATGGCTGATTGGAACCTGTCAGAAGATGATTCCAACCTGGAACCCTGATCATGTTTCCAACGCTCTCAAGGAACGCAGTGGTCACACCTGTTCCGATGCCCCACTTCAACAAGTCCCGACGAGACCAATTCATACTGGACATTTCCCTCTCCTCAGGCTGTCGCCTCATTTCGAAGTCGCGAAGGCATAAGAACTCAACAAGGCTGCAATCGCCCGACGTCTCTTTTTCAAACCATCATCGGTATTTCCCGGTGCAGCACAATTGCTTGCGGAATACAGTTCCTGGACTGCTGCCTGATAAGCTTCACTTGTGGGTGAAAATTGCGGCAAGCAGCGGGCAACCATTTTCTCCGCCGAAGCCTTGTCTGCGCAGTAGCAATAAGAATTTGGATCAGTCACGTTGCAATTGAACGCAGCGACACTCGCCACTGTGACAAGAGACTTCAAGTAAATATCATCCTCAATGGAGTCCGCGCGCAAACCCGTGCGGGTGGCGCCAACATCAAGAAAGTCTTTCTCGACCTCGAGTGCTTCTTTGCCAATCACGGGAACATAAACATTGGGCAGCAAAAACCTTTCACGGCCAGTGCCGTCTGGAAACTTCTTTTTGGAGTCAAATTCGGTGGAATTCGGATAAACGATCATATCGTCGGTCACCTTGAGAATTTCCGCATCGGTGGACGAAGCACCGACACAACTCAAAATGGCATCACGCAATTGATCCAGGTTCTTTCTCTGTCGTCCCTCGGAAAAATTGGTGGTCAGGTTCATCACAAGCGGTTCAACCTTGGCTGCAGTGGCATCGGCACTTGAGTCCTTCTGCTCCGGAGCCGCCTGCTCGGCGGGAGTGACTATCGTCTCCGCCGGCACATTTTTCTTCATGCCGGGTGGCAAAACGATTGCTTTCGTATTCGCAGGCAGCTTGTCTGCGCTGCAGGCCACCACCACCAGGACGGAAGCCATGAAGACACCCATGAGTCTGACCAATCTGAATTGTCGAAAATCAGAACCCATCATTGGCCTCCTGCGGAACAAGAAAATGTCTCGGATTTGAAATACGCTTGAAACACGGGCAAGAGTTTGCCTTCACCACTTTTCCAGGCACTCATGACTCCGTTGATGATTTCCTGGTTTGTTGCGTTGAGATTGCTCATGGCCCGAGGAACAACGCGCGACAGACCGCGCGCCAAAACCATCTCATCACGCAAGTAGTACTTCAGAAGATCATCCACCTTGACCATTGGAAAGTCGACGCCATTGTCCTGCACGCATCCGCGCTCCTGCCCTGGACTCGTGCCGATGTTGAGCCAATCACCAAGCACTGCCACGTCCACCTTCTGGAGTTCAGTCGCACCTGGAGGCTGATTTGCCCAGTTGTTTGCTCCCTGGATCACCTTGTCATTGATATCCAACTTCGACTTGGCTTCACGAATGTATGATTGCAACAGCGCATCCTGAGCAGAGAGCTCTGGGCCGCCATTCTCGACGAGCGACAACCGCTCTCCAGAAAGTATTTCTCCGATGGGTCCGAAAGGACGAAACACAATGGATCCGGACGCCAACTGGCGATTGATGTGACAACCTTGGCAAAAATTGCCACTCGCAGGCACTTTTGCAGTCCCGCGGGGCGCAAACTTGTTTTCGCCCTGGGCCAACACTCGCCAGTCATTGGTCACGAGGCACTGCGGAAGATCGTTGATTTTCTCACCCTGCTCGCCTTGCGTGTTCGGCAAAAGTGTCTCGCCGCGGATGACTTCGTTCATTGCTGCCACACGACCATAATTATTGTTTTCAAACAACATTGACGAGGGTTTTGAGGCCAAAAAGCCCAGCGTTGTGAAAAATGTCCCGCGTGGTGCTTCCATGTTGCACTGGACGTATTTCTTGTCGGCATTTGCCGGCAAATTGACTTTGTCAGTGCAGTCTTTACCGTAATAAACAGCTGTTTTCTTGGTCGCGAAAACACTGCCCGACTCGAGTGCTTCACGGTATGTCTTTTCGGTGGACACGACCTCCCGAACCATTTCGTAAAATTCACCGGCAATGTCGCTCTTCGTCTGCGAATCCAGAATCAACTTCGACTCCCTGATCTTGCCGGCGGAGGTGACTTTTTCAGCAAACTGTTTCAAGCCGTAAGCCAAAAACTCGGGTTTCCATTCGGCGGCCAAGCGTGCAACCGCTTTCTCGCGCATCTCCAGGGTCACGGGCACATCGAGTTTGCCAAAAAGCTCCAATTCGTCAGCCCGGATACTTCTTCCCAGAGCATCCTGCGCCAAGCGATTCAAAAATTCCCGGGTGGTGACCAAGGAGGTGCACTTGTATTGGTAATCAACCGGCAACCCGATTCCCTGATCCTTGACGTGATACTTGGAACGGGCATCGGCCACGACAAATGGAAGTCGCGACTGGAACCAGGCCAGAATGCGCTTGAAATCTTCAGCTTCTGCGCCGGTCAACTTGTACATGAATGGCATGCCTTTGGGTTTACCATCCAATTTTCCGAGCAAATTGTTCTCAATCGATTGAAAAACCTCTATCGAAAATTGATCTGCTTCCAGTTTGCTGATCAACTTTTCGAGCAAATCTGTGCTGTTCACGATCTTGTCGAAGGTGTCCTTGTCCTTTGGATCAAGGTTCTGGGCGAGCAATTCACTTTCAAGCGGCAAGTCGAATTCCACGGGCATTGGCCAAAAACTACGCTTGTCTTTGCCAGTTCCGTGACAAGTTGAACAATATTCGCGAAGTTTGAGCATCACGGTTTTGGAATCGTGCGGAATGATGGGTGTTGGGCTCGGCGTTGGTGTTGGAGTTTTCGTCGGAGACTGTTCGCCATTCTTGGGTGGTTGAAACGCCGAGTTTGTCTTGATGATCTTGTCACCCATCGATTTGGGAGAACAAGCGTTGGACATGCCAACAAATGAGATGACCGATATAGCCATCACCAGAGGCAAAAATCCCGTGTCTTTCCGAAAGAAATTCATAAAGACCCCACAACTTAACGCCAGTATCGGCAAAAAAGCGGAATCTTTGATTCAATTTTTGAAATTTATGAAATTACCGAAGATTACGCGGAAGATTGAGCTTCAAGCAGATAATTTAAGGGGTAGTTGTAAGAATCTGAATTAACGAAAAAAATGGTGCGCCCGCCCTGATTCGAACAGGGGACCCCCGCCATGTCAAGGCGATACTCTAACCAGCTGAGCTACGAGCGCACGAGGCAAGCCCCTCGATAGTACCTGAGTTCAGCGAAGTCAAGTCCCAGGGACCACGGGCCCAACTGCCCTGTGGCTTGCATGGTGACAAGAAGCTTGTAGGCTGTTTGCATCGCCCAAAACTGAAAACGGAGAATCATCATGACGCAGAAAAATTATAACGTTGTTGCTGGTTTCAACCTGATTGCTCCCGCCTACGACCTGGCCAATGATGCAATGACATTGGGCCTTCACCGCCTCTGGCGTGCGAAGCTCTGCAAAACTGCAGCCCGGCTGGCGCCTCAAAAAGGACGCCTTCTGGACGTGGCAACTGGAACGGGCGACGTTCTGTTGGGAATTTTGAAACACAGGGGCGACCTTTCCCTGACTGGTGTGGATCCTTCCGAGGGCATGCTCGAGGTCGCTCGTGAAAAAATGAGCAAAAAAGCCTCGCTGTACTCTGAATCAGTCGACATCAGGGTTGCCGACGCTCGCAAATTGCCGTTTGCCGACAATTCCTTCGATGTTGTCACGATTTCCTGGGGTATTCGGAACGTCAATCCATTCCAGGAGGGACTCCGCGAAATTCTTCGAGTGCTCAAACCCGGCGGTTCAATCGTTGTGCTGGAGAGTGGCAAGCCAGAGTTCAAGCCAATCAACGCGGCTTATAAGTACTACGCAAAACTTCTTCCCTATATCGGCGGGCGCATTTCGGGTTTCATGCCGGCCTACAGATACTACACCGAAACGGTGGAAGCATTTCCATCCGGCGCCCAGTTCGTTGGAGAACTGTTTGAATGTGGCTTCGTCAAAGCCGGCTACAAAACGCTCGGCGGCAGCATCGTTTATCTTTACACTGCGCAAAAACCCCGTTAATCGGCTGCGCCACCACCAACAAAACGCAACACACTGATCTCGCAATTTGTTCCAAGCCGCATCGGTGGTCCCCAAAACCCGGTTCCTTCGCTGACGTAGAGCCGGGTTCTTGTGTTTTTGATGGTATAAAGTCCCGTGTTGTATGTCTGATCACGATAAACAAAAAAGTGAAGAGGCCAAAACTGTCCGCCATGTGTATGCCCTGAAATCTGCACGTCAATCCAAGGAAATTTCTCTACGCTCGAGGCGTCCTTGGGCTGATGAGCAAGCAAAATATTCAGCGCACGGTCTCGATTGGATTCATCGCGAATATTTTGAACGGCATCCTCAAGCCTCGTGTCCTTGCGGGCCAAACCATTGGCCTGACGCAACCATGAGCGATCTTCGATTCCGATGATATTGATGCGATGACCGTCGATGTCTATTCCAGCACTCGCGTTCGAAAGCACCTTCCAACCCAATTCGCCAGCACAAAACTCGCGCCACTTCTTCGGATTGCTGTAAAATTCGTGATTGCCTGTCACGTAATAAGTGCCAAAGCGCGCATGAATATCCTTCAAAGGAAGCACATCATTACGCAACTGACGGACACTTCCATCAACCAAATCACCGGTGACAAAAACCAAATCCGGTTTCAAAGAATTGACTGTTTTTGCGAGTCTTTTCATTCTCCGTGCACCAACCAACCCGGCGACATGAACATCCGACAAGACCACCGCGCTGAGATTCTCCAAACCCGCAGGCAATTCCTTGTTGACCGGAATCACCTGATAGCGGAGTTTCTCAGGCCGCAAAATTTTTCCAATCGCGCGCCATGCGAGGACAGAAGTGATACCCCAGACAAATATTGCAAGCTGGGATTCCGGGTGACCCAACACTTTCATGCCCACACTCAGGGGTAGAGTCAGAGTACAGACCAGCATCAAAAGGTATGCAAAGCCCATCCAGGTGAACATGAAGATCTCGAGCAGGCTCCGCAAGCGCCGGGGAATTGCCCTGGCAAGCGGAAATCCAACAACTGTCATTCCCCACAGTGCTCCCATCACTCCCACCGCATAATTCTGCTGCCCCGTGTCCAACAGCGGATGAACCACGCGATGGTAAATATAAGCGTGCACGAAGGTTGTAATTCCCAACCACACGAGGACGGCCAAAAAAAGCCTTACAAACATGAACTAAACCTCAGAGAAACCTTTGATAGACAATTCGGTATGGAGCCTTCTGCGAGTCGGGAATTGAGTTCCCGGCTGGAGCCGCCGGGGTGTCCGGAGGAACCGAACCTGCGGGATCAGAGCCGGGCGGCTTGGCCTGTGCCGCCTCTGCCGCTTTTTTTTCTTTGCGCAGATTATCAACCGCAGACATGTTCTTCTCAACTATCAATTGATAAGTGCGTTCAACTTTCCCGGAAACACCACGAACATTGATCC
This sequence comes from Silvanigrellaceae bacterium, assembly GCA_049423385.1. Lineage (GTDB taxonomy): Bacteria > Bdellovibrionota_B > Oligoflexia > Silvanigrellales > Silvanigrellaceae > RFOM01. The sequence continues at coordinate 44,888 of JBMSQQ010000009.1, forward strand.
GATACAATTGCGTTTTCCATCCGAGTATCCGGGAACGAATCTCTTTGGTCATGCGGTCCTGGGTTGGAATCAAATCGTCGAGTTCCTGAGGCTTCGAAATGCTGCTGCCTTCAGCTCGCCTGTCTTCGATCTTGTCCACAATGGTGTCCTCCAGTTCACGGCCCGGAGGGGTCACCAATGCCGAAAGAAGCTCTATTTTTGCAAAATTCACGTCCATCAACTTGCTGTCTTTGGGTGCCACTGGCCAGATCGTCAAATAAGGCAAAAACACATTGTAAATTTCATCATCGTTGAAGCCTGGAATCTTGCGAAGCTCCTCAAGCGACTCCAGCGATGCGTTCTTGGGCCGTCCACTCACGCGTCCCGGACCATCGCCATATTGGGAAAGTTCATCTCCAGCGTCTGCAGAGTCGATTTTATCGCGATCGATATAATCTTTGACATTGGCCGCCAGACGCTTTGGCGAAAAGCCTTTTTCCTCGAGCCATCGAGACTCGCGCGCAGTGGAAAACATGCGAATCAAGGCTTCAAATGCGACATCTGTTGCAGGCTGATAACTGAACAAATTAAGATTGAATTTGGTGCTTTCGTTGGCAACATCAATGACGAAATAACCTTGAATGTTTTGCAAGGCCGCCAACAAGCCTTCATCGAGGCTTGAGCTGATGTTGATCTTTGACAAATCCTTTATTTCATCGAGACCCTGGGCTCCAATCGGATATCCGTTGAGCAGTTCCGAGAGATTCTTGCCGCCGAGCTGACTCTTGACGAGTGCGGGAATGGCCGAAAGCTGAGATGAGACAGCGGCTGGAAGATTTGGATTGTCTGCAACATCATTGACCTGAGATTCAAGCGAGATCAGGAAAAGGGCGAACTGCGCGCCCGTCAATGCTGCACTCTCTGCGCGCATCCTGTCCTGCTCGCCAACGGAACTGCGCACGGTGATTTGCGCCTGGAAAAACACTTCACCCATCACGGCGATGATGACTCCAACCAGCGACAACACAAAAATAAGAGCCATGCCGCGCTCGTTTTTTCGGGTGTCGCAGTTCGGGGAGCTTTCCCTGCGCCGGATTTTTTTCGAAAGTTCTGCGAACACACCCCTCAACATCATTGCACCCAACTCATTTCTGTTTTGGGTTCCTTGAGATCGGTTTGCCCAGCGGTGTAAAGCAAATAGACAATTGTGCTGAGGTTCAATGAAGCCCGTTCCGGTAACTGGGATCCTGAGCTTTCTTCGCGCAGCTGCTTGCGAAGAGGATCATCGGGCGTGTAAACAGACAGGTCGATCTTGACCATCTTTGGCATTTTCCGACCGTAATCACTGCGCTCTGTATTCCAGTCGAGAATAAAATCCTGACCATTCCAGGCTGAAATTTTGATTTCCTTGAGGTCAGTGACGAGAACCTGCGAGACCCCATCGACAATCGCGTCATCCGAAATCTTTCGCACACTGGGATCAACAATTCTGACCAACTGCTTGGTCTGTGAAATCGAATCGGTTTGCCCGCGGCAGACACCAGCGGGAGCGGAATTGTCTGGACACACGATGTATTGCACATATGCGATATTGGATTCAGGACGATTTGCAATCAAAGATTGGTGCGATTGAATCATGAAAAGCAATCTGGGAGTTTGGTTCAAAACAAACATGGGCCGACCAATCAAATCACTGTTTGATCTCGCTGCCTGCTCATCATTCCCCGTGGCAAAGAATGCGTGCCTCAGGTCATCCGACAATCGCATCATTGCAGAGTGCGCTGAATGAACGACACCATTGGATTGTTGCAGGCGATTCCGTGTTTCGATCTGGTTTGACATGGCACTGACTGCATACAAAGAAAGCGATGCAATGATTCCAACCGATATGACAATTTCGATCAGGGTGAAACCCGATTCAGGGTTGCTTCTGGGTTGAAACTTTCGGGTCAGCCATTTCTTGAATTTCATTTTGTCAGCCCCGGAATTCCTATGTGCACCGATTTGCGATCAATCAAAAGCATGCCCAAATCCATCGACCGTTGTTGCTGGCCATCATTCCAAAACGCGGTGAATGTGACGGCCCTGTAGATGTCATCGGGAAGCTGGGAATCGAGCATTTCGCCAAATTGCTTGAATTTCTCTCCTCCCTCGCTGTCATCTGCACCACCGACAAGTCCCTGCCCGAGGCGAATACTTGCCATCAGGAACTTCGATGCCTTGATCGGAGTCTGCCTGTTTTTGTATTCAAATCGGAAAACTTCTTCGTCATCACCGCTGAGTTTTACAGGATTCGGTCCAGACGTCTCGGGAGGAAGCCCTTTCACACCCTTCACGTCCGAGATGTATTCGACCTGTGCAGTGAGTGCCCTCAATGCCCAGGTTGCCTGGATGTTTGCAGCCGTGCTTTTGGCAACTGCAAGTGAACTGGCTTGCACACCCACGATCTGCGAAAAGACCGTCACCAGAATGCCAATTGCAAGAAGTGATTCAAGCAGAGTGAATCCGGCATTACGTTTTCCCTTAGCGGTCACGAATGAAATCCGCTTCCTGAAGTCCATCGAGAATCGAACATTGTCCGGTGAGCGCATCCAGCGAAAGAGTGTTTTTAGGCGCTTTGTCATCTATGCCGCCCCCCTCCTCTGCTTGCGTGGCAATCTGAATCTGAGCACGGATCGCCTCGCCCCATGGGAAAAAATAAACGTATGCCAGTTCGCCTTCACGCAAATCCGCCTGGCTCAGCGCTCTTGGCATACCCTCTGTTGCAATACTCCAGAATACTAAACCCGTGGGCAGTCGTCTGCGTGTCAGAATCGCATCTTCCACTTCTTCCCACTTCTTTTCTTTCAGCACATTTCTCTGCACGGCGAGAATGGACCTGACGCTGTAGGACCTTTCAGAATTTCCACCGCCTGCTTTGCGAACATCAGCAAAAAGCTTGTCCAAATCCTCAACCAGGCGGATCTTGTAATCGTCCTGGCGCCTCTCGCTCGCGGATTTGTCGGCATTTTGCACGGAAGGACGCCCACTGAAATTGGGAGGAGCAGCCTCGACCCAATACTCACCGGATCGCAATGAAAATACGACTCGATTCATTCGACCGCTCAACACCGAATTGTCATAGGTTGAGCGCAGCGTGCCGGCAATTTCACGCATGGACATTGACATACGGGAACCGACTGTCAGGCCGATATTGGGCAGAATCACCGATGCAATCGAACCCATGATGGCCATGACCAGAATAATCTCGAGCAGAGTGAACCCCGCCTGTTGAACCTGGCGGGGTTCTCGTGACCCGGGGCGAGCCGAATAGTCAGTGAACACGGCAGTTCTCCCCAAATTTCCAGCTGTGCCAAACGACCGTAGCTTATTGAGCAGGTGCTTGTCCGCCGCCAGCATTTGCTCCGCCTGTGGCCGCCGCAGCATCGGTTTCGCGACCGTTGACAAAAGTCAGGTCGTCCTCTGTTCCGGATTGCGAGTCAGGTCCCCATGAAACCATTTTTGAACCCTTGGCTGTGAGCTCGTATTCGAACTTGTTTCCCCAAGCATCCTTGATGTCATCTTCAGCACCGATATACGGGCCAGACCACTTTGCTCCGGCGCCCGGATTGTTCAGCAACGCCTCGAGTCCTTCAGCAGTTGAAGGGAAGCGGCCAATCTCGGCCTGGTACTTGAGAAGAGAAGCCTGAACGTTGTTGACCTTGACTGCAGTTTCCTTCTTCTTGGCTTGTGTACCACCACTTCCAAGACCACCAATCAAAACAGCCATCAGGGTGCCGAGAATACCCAACACAATGATGATTTCGAGGAGCGTGAATCCCGCCTGGGATGAACGCAACTCTGCAAATTGAACTTCCTTGCGTGTGAACCGAAAACTGAGCTTACTGAACATGAGAACTCTCCCTACTTAAGCGTTTTTCACTTCAAACTGTTCATCGCCTGCATCATCGGTCCCAAGACCGACATCACCATCAGCATTACAATGCCTGCAATCATGATTGTCATCAACGGATTGATCAACTTGGTCGTGGCCTCAATCTTGTAGTCGACCTCATCATCATAGGCTTCAGCGATGTTGACAAGCATCTCTTCCAGCTTTCCGGTTTTTTCACCTGTCCGCAACATGTGAACGACCATCACCGGAAAGCGGTTTGTCTTTTCAATTGCAGCAGCCAGCTTTTCGCCATCCTGGACGCGTTTAATGGATTCATCGATCGCATCCTCGAGCACCGCGTTGTCGACAACGTTGCGTGTCAGCTGCAGTCCCTCGACGATTCGAACACCAGAAGAAAGAACAGTCGAGAGTGTTTTGGAGAATCGCGACACTGCCACGCGCTGAACGAGTGGCCCAAATATGGGCATGTTGTAGGTAAACATGTCGAATTGCCGACGGCCGGATTTGGTTGCTTTCCAACGCAAAAAACCTACAACAGCTGCGACCATTGCCAAAACCACCAGCCACCATCTGTCCTGCAGCCAGGCAGAGATATTATTGAGCAACACGGAATACCACGGGAGAGTCACCTTCAGCGATGAAAACGCCTTGGTGATCTTGGGCAACACATTCACAAAAAGGAAAAGTGTCACACCAATGGCCACAACCACCATAATCGCTGGAGTGATCAATGCTCCAACAACCTTGCGCTTGATCGCGATTTGCCAGGCCGTAAACTCAGCAAGTCGGCGCAAAACGATAGGCAACGCGCCAGCCTTTTCGGCAGCTGCAATCATATTGACGTAAACATTAGGAAAAATATCGGGGAACTCCTTGTGCGCATCCGACAAGGAACGCCCTTCCGAGACCGACTCTCTGATCTTGGAGTAGACGACCCGGAGTTTGGGATTCTCAACCTGTTCCGAGATCGAGCGCAAGGCTTCCGAAACGTCGACGGCCGCCCGCGTCAGAATTGCAAATTGCTTGGTCGCCAGTGCGAGATCTTCTGCCGTCACCTTTTTTTCATTGAGCCGCTCAAGGAAGCTCTGATTCCCCGAGGCAGATGTTGCCCCAGAAGCCTGCGGTCGAATGTCAATGACAAGAATGTTCTGACGGCGCAACTTGAGCTTGGCATCCTTCAACGAGTCGGCATCGACGGTTGCCTTCACCCTTTTGCCGGTCTGGGCATTTTGACCCGAATATAAAAACACTGGCATGACAGATCCCTCAGTTCATCAAGTGATTCGGTCGCCGGTTATTCATCAACCTGGGTCTTGTGCAAGGCTTCATCGAGCGTCGTTTCACCGTTCAAAAAACGCTCTGCAGCTGAATCGCGGAGCGTCGTCATACCGCGCGTCATCGCGATTTTTCTCAATGCAGCACCATCAACACTCTTGACAATCTGTTGACGAATGGGGTCATCGAAAACAAGTAGTTCGTAGATGCCTGCGCGACCAGAGTAGCCGAGGTTTTTACATGCAGAACAACCATTGGGTCGGGCCTTGTATAGTTTCTTTCCGACCGCCCGCTCAGGAGTGAGGCCAAGAAGAGCAAGCTCTTCCGGAGTGTGATTCGTCAATTCACGGCATGTCAAACACACCCGCTTCATCAGACGAACAGCCAACACACCGAGAACCGTTGTCGTAATCTGGAAGGGTTCAACTCCAAGGTCTGCCAGACGCGTCACGCTCGAGGCAGTGTCATTGGTGTGCAGGGTGCTCAAAACAAGGTGGCCTGTCATAGCGGCTTGAACCGCGATTTGTGCAGTTTCAGAGTCACGAATTTCGCCGATGAGAACCACGTCCGGGTCCTGGCGCAGAATCGAGCGCAAACCTGCTGCAAAGGTCAGTCCGGCCTTTTCGTTGACTTCAACTTGCCCCACCCCGGGAAGGGCAACTTCAACCGGATCCTCAACGGTGATGATATTGACGTCGGGTTTGTTGATGTGCATCAGGGAGGATGCAAGGGTCGATGTTTTACCGGAACCCGTAGGACCCGTCACAAGCACAATTCCATGCTTCGAATGAATTAGTGATTCAAATCCCTTGAATATACGCTCGGGCATTCCCATGGTCGCCAGCTCGCGCACACCCGAACTCTTGTCGAGGATACGCATCACAATCCGCTCGCCAAACTTGGTGGGGAGCGCACTCACACGTACATCGCAGTCTCGACCACCCACTCGCAGCGAAATTCGTCCATCCTGTGGAATTCGGCTTTCAGCAATGTTCAATTTGCCAAGAATCTTGATGCGTGTTGTGACGTTTGCCTGGTACTTTTTCGGAATGGTTCTCACTTCCCGCAAACTGCCATCCACGCGCAACCTGACCGAGACCCGATCCTCAAATGGTTCAATGTGGATATCGGATGCTTTTTCACTGATCGCGCGACGAATGATCGTACTGACCTCGCGGCGGACCGGTGCATCTTCGGTATCATGCAAAAGGTCTGTCGCTTCCTCGAGTCCCGCCAAATCATCCGTGTCGTCGTTGGCAAGTCCCTGATTCGCTTCGCGGGACATGTCCTGCCGTTCGAACACGCTGTTGATGGCGGCTTCGATCGTGACTTTTGGACAAACCACCCTGAAGATTGCGCTGCCAAGAATCAAGCGGAGGTCGTCGACCGCAGAAACATTCAGCGGATCGTTTACAGCCACCGTCACACCCGTCGCATCGCGGGAAATTGGAACAACAAGGTTCTGGGAACAAAAACCAATGCTCAAATCCCTGACCAACTCTGCATCGATGTCATTGATGGGAAGCGTGTCGAGATAAGGCAATTCCAGCTGTATCGCCAGGCCTTGAAGAATGTCATTTTGTTCGACAAGCTCTGATTCAAGAAGAATGGAGCCAACCTTTTGCTGCCCGCCACGCAATTGCTGAATCTTGAGCGCCTCACGCAATTGGTCGTCGGTGATCTTCTTTCTGTCGACAAGAATCTCGCCGAGGGTTTTTCTACCAAAGCGTTGCGGAGACGCCTGCGTCGACTGACCAGGTCCAACCTCTCCTGGGGAGGCTGGCTTCTGTGCTTTGTCCAGAGCTGAAAAAATATGTTCAGCGTCGTGCAATTTTTCCATTTCTTGTCCCCTTATTCACCGGAGGGCGCTGGAGGAGGAGGTGGTGGTGCTCCACCACCATCTCCACCGCCCGAGATCACACCGCCACCACCACCACCACCAGATTCGCCCGGCACGATGATGGGATTGGAATCTCCACTGGGAAGACCCTGTTTCACAGGAGCTTTGTCGGACTTTTCATCGAGCATTGTGGGAGCTGCTGCAGGAGACTGTGATGAAGGAGGCGCAGCCGGAGCAGACGCAGGCGCTGTTTCCACGGACGGCTGATTGAACGATGTCTTCGCGGGAGCCTTGCCTTCATCCAGTGTCCTGAGCCGCTTGAATACCTCACGCTTCTTGCAGTCGCTGCCGTAAAAAGCCTTTACAAACTC